>NC_014718.1:600000-822304 GCF_000198775.1 Mycetohabitans rhizoxinica HKI 454
GTCGTGCTGAATCTGCCGTTGAACTTCGCGAACATTATCGCGCTACCACTGCTGCTGGGCGTGGGCGTCGCGTTCAAGATCTACTACGTGATGGCATGGCGCGCTGGGGCGACGAAACTGCTACAGTCCGGATTGACCCAGGCGGTGATTTTGTCGGCTGGGACCACGGCGACCGCGTTCGGCAGCCTGTGGTTATCGCATCATCCGGGCACTTCGAGCATGGGCGAATTGCTCGCGCTGTCGCTCGTGTGCACGCTGATCGGCGCGGTGTTCTTCCAGCCGGTGCTAATGGGCAAGCCTCGCGAGCAAGCCGCGCGCACGGCTGCGTCGCAGCGTACCCACGACAAGCCACGCGCCGACGACGCAAAATCACGCTAGCGCGTGGTCGCGTTGACTGTCATGCGGCGGGTGCCGCGTGGCCGATGATGTCGCACCGACCCCATTGCGCCGATGCACGCGTGACCGGTTCTGATGGAGAAGGCACGGCATCGGCATACGCCAAGATGTCCGCTCTATCATCGTCGCTGAGGCTGCGCGATGCCTGTTCGCGCTCGTACGGCAATGGCGGCAGCGGCCCCAGGACAAACGGCGGCAGCCCAGCGCTGCCTTGCTGGGCTGTCGCCGCCGCGCTGTGGGTGGCTAATCCGGAATCCCGTGCCGCGCCAGCGGCCGACACCAGTTCGGGTAAAGGAAATGTGCTGAGCCCCTCAAGCGGTGCGGGAAGCAGCGTGGCCGTGCTGGCATGGGGTACGGCAGACGGCAGCCGGTCTGATTCGCGCTCCGGCCGCAGGATCGGGGAATCGTCAGGATAAATCCCAGCAGGCTGGCTGGCTTGTGCGGGAGAGGGCACGGGTCACTCCTTAAATAACAAGGCGGCCAGCATACCGCACATATATCGTAGTGCAGAGAATCTGCACGATGCAGCTTATCGCAGATACGAATACACGGTGGAACGCAACGCTCCAGCTAGCCTCATGTCGGTGGCCGGCGCCTCCATGCAATGCCATGCCATCCTTTATGCTAAGCCATCCTTTATGTCACGCTATCCTTTGCTAAACCGCACGCGGATAGCTTCCCACGCGGTAGCCGAGCAGTGACGCCAGCCGATTGGCTGCGGCAATGTACTGGTCTTCCGAAATCGTGCCGTTCGCCTGTAGCGCCTCCAACGCAGACATCGCTTGCTGCGCGTCATCCGCCCCCGCCTCGTCGCCCTGTCGCGGCACTGGCGCGATCACCCCGCCAGCCTCTTTGGCCCGCTGGCGCAGCGGCTGGGTCATCCCGTCCGGCAGCAACACCAATTCCGCCAGATTCATCGGCAGCCGACCATCGACGGCGGCAGCCCCCAACATGGCCTTCAGCGTGCTGTCGGACACCGGGCCGGCCAATGCCGGCTCGCCGAATACGGGTGCGTACCGGCACACGGCCTGTCGTAGTGCGCGGGTGGAGCGCGGGCACATGTACTGCCGGATGGCTTCGCGTAGCGTGCTGCGATACGTCGCCCCGTCATTCAAATCGGCCGGCGGCGCGATCGCGTGCGCTGCCCGCTGGGCAGCGCGCAACATTGCACGCAGCCGGCGACGCTCGACATGCTGCGTCAGCGAACGCACCAGTGCACGCAAGTCATCATGGGTCAGCTTGTCCGACGGGCGTGGCTCACCGCCATCGGCGCGCACGCCGGACGTGCGAGGCTCGTCGTCATGGCTCGATGCATTCAGCTCGAGCCCAAGTTCACTGAGCGGCATGCCGTGTGCGGCCAGATATCGGGCGGACGGCAACAGCAGCAACGCATCGCGCCGCTGCGCGCCGATCGATGACAGCGGCGACGCCGGCTCGGCTTGCCAAACCGGAAGCGGATCCCAGGCGCTGGCCGGCTCCATGGCGGCTTGCGTCCATGGCGCATGATAGAGCGGATGCCAATCAGTATCAAAATGCGCGTCCAGCTGTCGCGCCAGGGAGTCGCGCCGCGTTGCTGGGATATCAACGCCGTCAGCTGCGCTCGAGCGGCGGCGTTGCAGTCCATCGAGTATGAGGTGCGTGTGCTGTGCCGAAGCGGTGACCGGCGAGCGTTGCAGCGAAGCGTTTCGTTCATCCGATGGCGACGCGATGCGGACCGAACGTATGGGTGGTATCGACATCGATTCCTCCGTCGACATGTAAAACGCCGGGAGGATAGCGCCGCGTCATCGTTGCCGCGACGCAGAAGCGATGTCGCGGCCAACGCCCGCGAATGTCAACGTCTTATCCGGTTGACCGGCAACGGGCCAATAGCACAAGAATGGGGCTACGCACTTCGCTTGCCCTGTGTCACGCGAACCGGTGGGCGGGACAGACGATCAGTGATGCCGCGGCGAATCGACGCGGCAATGCCGGTCGCGTCGAGCCCCACTGAGGCAAGCTGCTGCGCAGCATCGCCATGGTCAATGAACGTATCGGGCAAACCAAGCTGCATCAGTGGCACGAGCTTGCCGTGACACGCCAACGCTTCCGCGACAGCCGAGCCAGCGCCACCCATCAACGTCCCCTCCTCGACGGTCACGAGCAACTCGTGCGTGTCGGCGAGCTGCCGCACGAGCGCCTCGTCCAGCGGCTTCACGAAGCGCATGTTCGCCACCGTCGCGTCAAACTCCTGCGCCGCCGTCAGGCTCGGCGCCAGCATCGAGCCGAACGCCAGAATCGCCACCCGGTGGCCAGCCGGCGCCTGCGACTGCCGCCGGATCTCCCCCTTGCCCACCGGCATCGCGCTCAGCCGCTTGTGCGTGGCCACCCCAGGACCCGTGCCTCGCGGATAGCGCACCGCGCTCGGCCCCTCGATCTGCAATCCCGTGTGCAGCATCTGCCGGCACTCGTTCTCGTCGGCCGGCGCCATCACCACCATGTTCGGGATGCAGCGCAGGTACGCCATGTCGTAGGCACCCGCATGCGTGGCCCCGTCCGCGCCCACCAACCCCGCGCGAGCCAGCGCGAACACCACCGGCAGGTTCTGCAGTGCCACGTCGTGGATCAACTGGTCGTAGCCTCGTTGCAGGAACGTCGAGTAGATCGCCACCACCGGCTTCAACCCTTCGGCCGCCAGCCCGCCGGCGAAGGTCACCGCGTGCTGCTCGGCAATGCCCACGTCGAAATAGCGTTGCGGGAAGCGCTGCTCGAACTCGACCAGCCCCGAGCCCTCGCGCATCGCCGGCGTGATGCCCACCACCCGCGGGTCCAATTCCGCCGCATCGCACAGCCATTCGCCGAAGACCTGCGTGTACGTCTTCTTCGACGACGCAGCCGGCTTGATGCCTTCAGCCGGATTGAACTTGCCCGGGCCATGGTACAGCACCGGATCGGCCTCAGCCAGCTTATAGCCCTGGCCCTTCTTCGTCACCACGTGCAGGAACTGCGGACCACGCAAGCCACGGATGTTCTGCAGCGTTGGGATCAGCGCATCGAGGTCATGCCCATCAATCGGGCCGATGTAGTTGAAGCCAAATTCCTCAAACAGCGTCGCCGGCGTGACCATGCCCTTCGCATGCTCCTCAAGCTTGTGTGCGAACGCCAGCATCGGCAGCGGCAGAATCTTGCGCACCCCCTCCTTCGCATTCGCATAGAAGCGTCCGGACATCAGCTTGACCAAATACTGGTTCAGTGCGCCAACCGGCGGCGAAATCGACATGTCGTTGTCGTTCAGGACCACCAGCAACGGGATGTCCTCGCACACGCCGGCGTTGTTCAGCGCCTCGAACGCTTCACCGGCGGTCATCGCCCCATCGCCGATCACCGCGATCGCACGATGATGCTCGCCCTTGAGCTGGCTTGCCACCGCCATGCCCAGCGCCGCCGAGATCGACGTGCTCGAATGGGCGGTACCGAACGCATCGAACTGCGACTCCGAGCGGCGAGGGAAACCCGATATGCCGTTCCACTGGCGCAACGTGCTCATCTGGTCCCGCCGTCCGGTCAGGATCTTGTGCGGATAGGTCTGGTGGCCGACGTCCCAGACAATCCGGTCCTTCGGCGTGTCGAACACGTAGTGCAACGCGATCGTCAACTCGACGGTGCCAAGATTAGACGACAAGTGGCCACCGGTACGCGACACGCTGTCGAGCACGAAGGCCCTAAGCTCGTTGGCCAGCGCCTTCAAATCTGTGCACGACAGCGAACGCAACTGGGCAGGATGGTCGATCGTGGGAAGTAGTAGAGTCATTGGGTTAGCCGTACTGACGCCAGGCTGTGCCGGCCTGCTGTGTCGATTTTTCTGTGCTGCCACACCGGAGCCGGACTGTGTCGTCGCGCCTGGGCCGGAGCGATGCGCGCCGCCTCACGCCAGCCACTGCCCGAACGCGCGCAGCAGCCGGTCCATGTCATGCGCCGTCAGATTGCCCATCGTCGAGATGCGGAACAACTCGGCCGACAAGCCGCCCTGCCCCGCATAAATGACGAATCCATGCAGCTTCAATGCATCGTGCAACTGGGCGTAGTCGATCTTCGGTGGCAAGCGGTACGCGCGCAGCACGACAGACGATTCCTGCGGCGACAGTACGCCATCCACGCCTAGTCGCGCCAAGCCGTCGCGCACTTGTTCGGCCAGCTTGCGATAACGCGCATGACGCTCGCGCCAGCCGCCCTCGTCCTCCAGCTCGCGCAGTGCCTCGACCAGCGCGTAATACGCGTGCACCGACGGCGTGAACGGTGTATTGCGCTCGTCCTGCAAGCGCGCCAGCCGCCCGAGGTCCAGGTAAAACGCCCGGCTTGCCGCGTCGGCTAGCGCCGCGCGACGCACCACGACGAATGATGCCCCGGGCACCCCATGCAAGCATTTGTTCGCTGTCGCCGCGACCGCGACGAGCGCAGGGTCGGCAAAGTCGATGGCCTCCGCGCCGAAGCTGCTGACGCCATCCAGCAGTACGCCGACGCCGCGTGCGCGGCATGCGGCAAGCACGCCACCGAGTTCGTTCAAGCGGCCCGTGGTCGTCTCATGGTGCACCAGCGCAACGTGGGTGAACGGCCGTTGCGCACGCGCTGCGTCATCCAGCCGCGCCGCCAACGCCTGGACGTCGGGCGCGTCGATCCATCGATGCGCAGCTACCTCGTGGTCAATCCGATAGTGACGTGCAATGTGCGTGATACGCTCGCCATATACACCGTTCTCGACCACCAGCAAGCGGCCATGCTCGGGTACCAACGCGGCAACCATGCTCTCCACCGCGCCCGTGCCCGACGCAGTCATCAGGACTGCTTGCCATTCGGCTGAGTCAAGCGCATAGACGCCCACCAACCGTTCGCGCGCCTCTTGCTGCAAATCGTAGAATTCGGGCTCGCGATGGCACAGGTCGGGCTGCAGCAAGCTCTGTCGTACGCGCTCCGTCAGCGTGACCGGCCCCGGGTTCAGTAATAGCATCAGCGGCCTCCCGCATACTGTGCGATGTGGTTCATCAAACGCTTCTTCACTTGCTCTGGCGTCACGCACGGTCGTGGCAGGTTCTCTGACGAGCCGGGCCGTATTTTGATACACGCGAAACGTGGACCGTCGCCAAGCGGCTCGGCGTTGAAAACCCGCCGCAGCACACCGAGATCGTCCCCGTCAATCACGAGCCCGTACCCGCACGCCGCGGCCACGCCCGCGAACGACATGCCAGGTGATACGCTCGCCTGGCCACCGGTCGAATCGTGCACGCCGTTGTCTAGCACGATATGCACGAGGTTGGATGCCCCATAAGCGCCCAGCGTCGCAAACGCGCCCATGCGCATCAACGCGGCCCCATCGCCATCGAGCGCCACCACGCGCAGGTCAGGCCGCGCCAGCGCGAGTCCGAGCGCGATCGTCATCACGCAACCCATCGAGCCAACCATGTACAACTGGTTTGGCCGGTCGTGCAGCGCATACAGTTCGCGACCACAGAAACCGGTGGACGCCAATACCACGCTGCCCTGCACCGGTGTTGCGTCGATCACCGCACGCAGTACGTCGCTGCGCGACGGCAATCCTTCACGCGTCACGCCGCGTAGCATCGATTCGATCGGCACCGCCGCGCGCCGTGCGCGGGCCGTGGCGCCGCGCAGCGGATAGGGTGCGACGCTCCCCTTCTGCATGACCAGCGCATAGGGCCGACCGGTGGCGTCCATATGCGCGATCGCTCGGTCCAGCGCCGCACGGATACTGCCTGCGTCGGTCGGAAAAGTCTCCCATGGAATCTCCATCGTCTGGAGCATGACCGGGGTGATCGGCCCCATCAACGCGTGCTGCGGCTCATCAGCCACGCCTGGCTGGCCACGCCAGGTGATGACCAACAACTGCGGCAGCCGGAACGTCCAAGTCAGCGAAGTCAGCGGACTGACGGCGTTGCCGAGCCCGGAGTTCTGCATCATCGTGACACCGCGCCGGCCAGCCAGCGTCGCGCCTGCAATCAGCGCCACCGCATCACCCTCGTTTGCTGCACTCAGGTAATGCAGCGACGGCGCCTGCAACACGTAGTTGATGAAAGGCGTCAAGAACGAGCACGGCACACCCGCGTACCAGTCAAATCCGCGTTCGCGCGCCGCGTCGACGAACTGCGCCGCGTCAATCATTGCCGCCTCCGGCGCTCGCCTCCGCGATCGGGACCTGCGTATGGGCGAAATCCGCCGCCCGGCGAAAATCGTCCAGGTCATTAACGCCACGCCAGTGTCCATGCACATATTGCACTTCGATCTGCTCACCGGCATCAACCAGCGCATTGAGCAGCGCCGGCATGTCCAGTGAATCGAAGTCGCCGCGCTCGCGCAGCGTCGCAAAAATACGCTGAAGTTTCTCGCGTCCTTCACCATGCACGCCCAGCAGGCCAATCCAGCGCCCGTGCGGCGCCGTGCCATCCGGCGCGGTTGCCTCGCTGCTCACGCGCCGCAGCACGACCTTCTGCCCGAACAGGCCCCGGTCGTCGCCACTGGAGCAGTACGCGAAATCGCGCACGCTCTGGTTGGTCGGCTGCGTCTGCGACGAATCGACGATCACGCAAAAGTGTGCATCGCTTTCGACCAGGTCGTGCAGGATATAGCTGCGAAACAATAGATCACCATACGAGATGACGGTATCGTGCTCGAACGCCTGCGTCGCACACGCGAGCGACGCCAGCTCGCCGGTCGTCTCGTGCCGCTCGTTGACCACCAGGCGAATGCCCGCCGTGTCGATCGCATCGGCACGGTAGCCGCCCACGACCGTGATATCGTTCACGCCCTGCTTCTTGAAGCCATCGACGAGCCAGCGTAGCAACGGCTTACCCGCGATGGGCAACATCACCTTGGGCCGCTGCGCGGTGACCGCCTCCAGTCCACGCCCCCGGCTCGCGGCCAGCACGAGCGCCGTGCGCGGTGCGCGTGCGGTCAGATAGACGCGCTCGGCGGCCGAATATTCGTCCGCGCCTTGCAAGCGGAAAATCTCATTGACCGACGCGACCCGGTCCTCGACGCCGACCAGCGTCTCGCTGTCGTGAATTTCCTTGGCGACGGCCTGCATCGCCGATGTAGCCGCGCGTATCAAGTGATTCGCCCAAATCACGACGCTGATACCCGCATTGCGGAAGACCTGCGTCGGCGTACTGTAGTACTTCGTCGGCACGATCACCAACGGAGCACGATGGGCCCATTCACGCGCAAATGCCACGATTTCGTCGGCTCGCGCCAGCTTGCTGTGGATCAGAATCGCATCGGCCCCGGCCGCATGATACGCCTCGGCGCGGCGCAGCGCCTCGTCCATGCCCCAACCGGCAATCAACGCCTCGACCCGCGCGACAATCGAAAAGTCCGGGTCGCCCTGCGAATCCTTGCCGGCCTTGATCTTGCCGCAGAACTCGTCAACGTCCGCTAGCGGCTGCCGTTCGCCGCCGATGAAGCTGTTGGTCTTCGGGAATTGCTTGTCCTCGATGCACACGCCGGCCACGCCGCGCTGCTCCAGCTTTTTGACCAGCCGCCGCACGTTGTTGAAATTGCCGTAGCCGGTATCGCCGTCAAGCAGAATCGGTAGGTCGCTCGCATCGACCATGAATTCCAGCGTGTCGACCACCTGTGTCCAGCTCGCCTCATTATTGTCGCGCACGCCGTATTGCGCCGAGATCGCTAGGCCCGACGCCCAAATGGCGTCAAAGCCCGCTTCGCGCACGATCCGCGCGGACAGCCCGTTGTGCGCCTCCATCATGAATTCCAGCTTATCGGAGGTCAGCATGCGGCGCAGCCGCGCCGCACGGCTTGGCGCGCGTGCGACAAAGGTATCGGGGGCGTTCATGAATTCAACCAGCTCCTGTCTCAACGTGATGCGTTCGTGCTCGCCACGACCACCGGCTGCAGCAAGGGCAGTACCTGCGTTCGCGCGCGCTCGACATCCGCGGCAAAATCGATTTCGATCCATGGCGCACCGGTCACGTCGGCCGCTTCGAAGACATGGCTGCGCTCGAGCAGCAGGTCCCGCAGCGCTTCCTCGTGTGGCAAGTTCGCGCGGCCGCTGCCGACATAGTCGGCAGCGATCTGCGCCAGACGTTGCGCGGCCCCCTCAGTCAGGCGGAAGAACCCCACCGACTCGCCCATCGTGTCGTATCGCAGGTCGGCCGCGACCTGCTTGCGCAACTCGATGGGCACCCCGTCGCGCAAGCACAGCTTGACTGGTTCGTCGCCCGGCTCGACATCACGATCAATCAGCAACCGGTTCACATGCTTGCCGGCCACCAGCGGCGCCATGATACGCTCGTCATACAGCACGTCGGCATCCATCAGCAACACATCCCCACCCGCGCACAGCGCGTCGGATACCACGTGCACCGTCAGCACGCTGCCCAACTCGTAATCCGGGTTAAGCACGATGCGCGGCGGCGGCGCCCAACCCAGGCGCAGCAACTCGGCCTCGATCGTCTCGTGGTGAAAGCCTAGGGCCAATACGATTTCGCCCACACCGACCGCCCTGAGCAACTGCAAATGGCGCTCGAGCAGTGTCATGCCGTCGAACTGTAGCAGGCATTTGGGCAACTGCTTGTTCTCGGGCTGGACCAAGCGCAGGCCGCGGCCCGCAGCGAGAATAATGGCGCGCATTGATACTCCCGTGTGATTCTTCTACGGCTGTTGATTTGCAGATCCGGGCGAGGCGCCCAAATCGACGCGTTGCGCTACCCGACACACTAGTCGGCTGCCGGCATGCGCACAGCACGGCGGCGTTGCCAGCGATGCTCGGAAAAATGCAGGTACACCAGCCCCGGCACGCCAAGCAGGATCTCGCGGGCGCGCTTGGCTAGCGACAGCGCGAGGGCCGTGTCCGGCGGCAAGCCGACCAGCGGCGCAAGCAGCAAGTACCCGCCCTCCTGCACCCCAAGCGAGCCCGGGATCATGAACGCTGCGCCGCGGATGGCCTGCCCGATGCTCTCGAGCAACAGTGCGTCGCCCCAGCCGACCGGATGTCCAATCAGCTTTAGGATCAGCCAGACTTCCCCGGTGCCAACGATCCAGCCGGACAGGCTCAATGCGAAGCTTACCGCCACCGCACGCGGCTGCCGATACAGCGCGGCCACGTGCGCATCCACCGCATCGGCGCGATCGAAAAGCGCTGACCAGTCGCGTCGCGCCGACAGCTTGGACATCACGCGCGATAGCCGCCCGAACAAGCGCCGCCGTTGCGCCATGTAAAAACCGTACAGCAGCAGCGCAAAGCCCGTGCTCGCAGCCAGCAACGGCGTGCGCAGATTGTCAAGTGCACCATGCGCCGCATCAGCCGCGAACACGGCCAGGCCCAGCAACGCAAACACAACTTGCGCGATCGTTTGCCACGTCGTGCTGACGGTAATCACCGCCGCCGATTCCGGTAGCGACAATCGACGCTGCGCCAGATGCCGCACCATCAGCAACGGCCCGCCGATCTGGCCGGCCGGCAGTAAGCTGTTGACCGATTCGCCGGCCCAGCGCGTCAGCACTGCGTCACCGATCGTCACGCCGCCGCGGTCACCCGCCAGCACACGGATCGCCGCCGCATCGAGCACCACTGGCAAACCATGGAACGCGGCTACGAGCAGCAAGCCGAAGCCGGCAGCCGACAACGCGGCCATCAACGGTGCGATACCCTGCCATGCCAGTAGCGCGACGAACAGCGACGCGCCGATCGTCAACGAAATCCACGCTGCACGTGTCATGTGCGTGTTCACTTGCCGGCCCACTGCCGGAATACTTGCCGGAAACCGAAGTAGGCGATCGCGTCCTTCATGTTCGATACGAACCGCTGGAGCCGCCCCATGCTCGGATCGGTCACGTACTCGAATGTCAACGATACGCGCCTCTCGTTCACGCCCAGCGGCGTGATCCGATGCTGCAGCTTGTCTCCATCGAAAAAGACCAGCCCGCCGGGCGGCAACTGCACTGCCGCCTCGACGACGGGCAGGCCCGGCTCGCGAGTGTGCAGCCGGTATTCCAGCTTGCACGACGATTCGTCAACCACGCCCAGCAGCAGCGTGTACCGCTGGCCATGGTAGTACGACGTATCGTAGTGCCAGCCGATATGATCGCCGGGCTTGGTATAGAAGTAGAGTGCGTATGCATGAGGATCCGTGTCGGGACAGGCCATTAGGCGGTCTCCGCACAGTGCCTCCAGCCAGCGAATCAACGCCGGCGAACGATACAATTGGGCGATCACCGGTGCAAGCCGGTCGATCGTATGCCTGCTGACACTGCCGCCTTGCTTGTGCCCAGGCAGGTAGTTGCGATTCACTTCGCCGTCGACCCGGCGCACCGCGTCCACCAGCCGGGTGGTCATGTCCGGCGCCAAGAATGTGTCGAGGAACAAGAACGCGCCCTGCTCGCCGAACGTCTCGCGCAGCCGCTCGGTATCGAGCGTCGCGATACGCTCGTGCATCGACGCGTCCACTATCGTGCTGCACTGATGTCCGACGCCCGCGCCGTCGCGGGCCAGCCCGGCCGTGGCATTCATGGCGCCGAGCCGCAATGGCTCGCCGCGGCAGTCTGCGTGCCCCGTCGCATCGTGCGGCGGTAGTCAAGCGCGACCCACGCCGCGAACAGCGGCGCGCCGATTGCCGCCACCAACAGGAACGGCGTCACGCCATCCAGCAACGTGACCAACGGCAGCAGGTAAAGTACGTCCTCGGTTTCGAAGCCGGCCAAAAACGCCTGGCGCGTGCCAGCCTTGCCCGCACGCTGCTCGATGCGCATGCGCAAGAAGAAAATCAATGCCACGGCGAGGCCGGCCACCCAACCGAGCCACACGGGCACCGCCGGCAGCGACGCGTGTGCATCGGCGGGGACACCCAACCCCATGCCGACGAACAACCCGATTGTGACCAGCGCGTCTGCCGCCAGGTCGTAGAAGTGGCCCAGCCGACTCGATTTACCGCTGATGCGGGCCAACTCGCCGTCCGTATGGTCGACGAAATTGGACAACACGATCAGCAACGCGCCGACGTTGGCCCAGCCGTATCCGCCGGCGGCCAGCGCCGCCGCGCCGGCCAAGCCGATCAACAGGCGCAGCGTCGTCAGGTGGTTCGGCGTGACCGAGGTGTCTTTCAGGGGCATCACGAGCCGGCGAGCGAGCCGTGCATCCCATTGCCGAGGCGGCGCTGGCATGTCGGATGACGTCCCGAATGCCATGTTCTGTCTTTTTTCCATCCCGGAAATATATCCCTTCTGTGCGCCCATTGCAGTCCAGGGCCACGTACGCAACGCGGCGATGCCGAGGGGAACCCCAGATTGACTAGGTTTCGGCTGGGTTCACCACAGGTTTATCCACAGAAACTGTTGATAACTTTTACCCCTATTCGGCCAACATTGTTATGCTTCGCCCCACGACTTGACATCCGGCCAAACTCGATGTAGCCGTCATCACAGATGGCCCGACGCGCTGGTGGCATCGACGCCCACCCCGGTCGCGGCGCTCGTCATCCGCGACAGCACGTGCGCGGTCATGCCGCGCGCCAACTCGCTATCCCCAATAAACACGGTGCCGACTCGCTCTGATTCGAGCAACGCGGCCTCGTCGTCGTTATCGGTGCACAACACCGCTTCGATAGACGGGTTCAGCGTGCGGGCTGTATCGACGATCTTGCGAACATCGAAGGTGTCCGGCAACGTCACCACCAGCATTCCGGCGCGTGCGACGTGCGCCTGCACCAGCACCATCGGATCGGACGCGTCGCCGCACACAGCGGGCACCTGCTCGGCGCGCAGCTTCTCGACGATATCGCGATGCTGTTCGGCCACCACATAGGGGATCCGATGCATGGCCAGCGTCTGCGCGACACGGCGGCCGACCCGGCCATAGCCGACGATCACGACTTGGCCGGTCAGGTGCGCCTGCGGCACCGTCATCGGCAGCGCGGCGAGCGGATCTTCGCGGCATTCCATCCGTCGCGCCAGGCTGGAACGATTACGGATCCATGCCTGCGCCGGCTCGATCGCGGCGAACACGAGCGAATTCAACGCAATGGAGATCAGCGAGCCGGCCAAGATCAAGTCCTGCCCCTCTTTCGGCAACAAGCCGAGCGACATCCCTAGTCCGGCCAGGATGAACGAGAACTCGCCGATTTGCGCAAGGCTCGCGCCGACGGTCAACGCGCTATTCAGCGGATAGCGGAAGGCGAGCACCAGCGCCACCGCCGCCACTGTCTTGCCGACCATGATGATCGCGACCACGCCGAGCACGTGTAACGGCGCGTTGATCAGCACATGAGGATCGAACAGCATGCCGACCGATACGAAGAACAGTACCGAGAACGCATCGCGCAACGGCAACGTTTGGTCCGCCGCGCGATGGCTGAACTCGGACTCGCGCATCATCATGCCAGCGAAGAATGCGCCCAGCGCGAACGACACATCGAACAGACGTGCCGAGCCGTACGCCACGCCCACTGCGGCGACAATCACGCACAATGTGAAATAGCTCGCGCGAACCGGTGCGGGCCACCAGGAACAACAGGCGCGGGAACACCCGGCGGCCAACCACCAGCATCAGTGCGATGAAGGCGGCGACCTTCGCGAACGTTACGCCAACCATTGCCCACAGGCTGGGCTGCGGCGCGGCGGCGCGCGCCTGCGTCAATTCCGCACCATGGTTGCCGTCCAACGAGCCGCCAAGCAGGCCAGCCAACGGTGGAAGCAACACCAGCACGAGCACCATGACCAGGTCCTCGACGACCAGCCAACCGACCGCAATACGGCCGTTGGCCGAATCAAGCTGGCCGCGCGCCTCCAGCGCACGCAGCAACACAACGGTGCTGGCCACCGATAGCGCCAGCCCGAAGACGAGTGACACGCCAATCGGCCAGCCCCACCACATCGCCGTGGCCATGCCGAGCGCCGTCGCCACCGCGATCTGGACGATTGCGCCGGGCACGGCGATGCGCTTGACGGCCAGCAGGTCGTCGAGCGAGAAATGCAGGCCGACGCCGAACATCAGCAGCATCACACCGATCTCGGAAAGCTGGCCAGCAAGCGCCACGTCGCCGACAAAACCCGGCGTCGCAGGTCCGCACAGCACGCCGGCCAACAGGTAACCGACGAGCGGCGGCATCCTAAACCACGACGCGGCGTAGCCGAGGATCATCGCGAGCCCGAGCCCGGTTGCGATCAGGGTGATGAGGCTGATGTCGTGAGGCATGCGACTCCTTCAAAAATCCGGGGATAAGCTTACAAAAGCCTTAATGATACGGGAGCTTAACGTCTCTATGGCGATCGACGTGCTAGAAATGGCTGGAATTACGCACAAAAATGACGCGCGATGGGCTGGCCGAGCACCGTGCCCGGCGCGTCGAGTAAAATTGCCGTCCCATCTCAATCAGGGCAGCAGTATGGAGCTTCACGAACAGATCGACGCGGTGCAACGGCTGATTGACCGCCTCGCCAGCGCCGTGCCGGCGGCTCCGGCGGCTCCGGCGGCTTCAGCGGCTCCGGCGGCTTCAGCGACTTCAGCGACTTCAGCGACTTCAGCGACTTCAGCGACTTCAGCGACTTCAGCGACTTCGGCGACTTCGGCGACTTCGGCGGCTTCGGCGGCTTCGGCGGCTTCGGCGACTTCAGCAACTCCGGCTGACTCGACAAAAGAAACAGCCAATGATCCCACACCGCCTCAGTTGCACTTCAATCGTCCATCGCAAAACGAAATCGTCGTGACACTCGGCGAGCACTCCGTTACGCTCGGACCCGCCGATATTTCAGCGATCATTGAGGAGCTAGCGATCGCGCGTGCCTCAATGACGCCTGAGCCGCCCGCTGCACTGCCGCCGGGCTGGCGCTTCGCGGCAACACAGGATCCGGCGATCGCCACGCAATCACGCAACAATGGCTCGAAACTTGTCGTGTTCCGCCATACCGGCTATGGTTGGGTGCCGTTTACCTTTACGCCGAACATGGTGATGAACCTGCTAGCCGCGCTATCCGCGAAGTAGCGCATCGCCACAGCGATATGCCACCCTGCTACTTGTCGATGCACGCGCCCACGCGCCATACGGGTCAATGTCGATGGGCCAATGCCGATCCGGCGAGATGCCGCTTCATCTCGCGCAAATCGAGGGCCGTGAACTCAACGCTTCAACGCAGGATCAGCGCCGACACTCGCGCTATAGCCTTCCCGCATTCAAGCCAAAGGGATCTTGTCAATGCATTCTGGATATCCAGATTCCCCATCGACACTTTCCAGAAATCCGGAAAATACGGCATTTCATTTCATCCTCATAACCCTTAACAGTCAAAGACTTATACCAATCGGACGAGGTTGGCATCAGCCTTGCACATAAGTGCCCACGGCCACCAAGCCAAGACACAACTACAGCCAGGAGACATCGCATGTCCGTTCGTCGTTCCCGCTCACGCTGAACCCGCGCAGCGCACGCAACGCGTTATCCGCGCACGCCTGTGACAAACCTGTCCGGGCCTGCGATTCTTATCACAAACGATAAGGGTATCTATCGTGAAAAAACCCCTCTACAAGGTCCTTTACGTCCAGGTGCTATTTGCCATCGCATTGGGCATCCTGCTAGGCCATTACTACCCACAATTAGCGATACAAATGAAACCGCTGGGTGACGCGTTCATCAAGCTGATCAAGCTGGTGATCGGACCGATCATTTTCTGCACCGTGGTGTCCGGCATCGCCGGCATGCAGGACATGAAGAAGGTGGGCCGCGTCGGCGGCAAGGCGTTGCTGTACTTCGAGGTCGTCTCGACGTTCGCCCTGCTGATCGGCCTGGCCGCTACGCATATCCTAAAGCCCGGCGTGGGCTTGAACGTCGATCCGGCCACGCTCGACAGCAAGGCGGCGTCGATATATGTGCAAAAAGCGCATGGCCAGACGACAGTCGACTTCCTGATACACCTGATCCCCGACACATTCTTTAGCGCCTTCGCGCAAGGCGACATCCTTCAAATCCTGCTAATCGCGATCCTGTTCGGTAGTGTGCTGGCCCACCTGGGCGAGCGCGGCGCCAAAGTGTCCGCATTCATCAGCAGCATCTCGCAGGTGTTCTTTGGCATGGTGCACCTGATTACGAAGGTTGCACCGCTCGGCGCGTTCGGCGCAATGGCGTTCACGATCGGCAAGTATGGGGTCGGCTCGCTGCTGCCGCTGCTCAAGCTAATAGGCACGTTTTACCTGACGTCATTGCTGTTCGTGCTGGTTGTGCTCGGCACGATTGCGCGTGCCGTCGGCTTCAGCATCGTGCGTTTTCTCGGCTACATTAAGGAGGAGTTGCTGATCGTGCTCGGCACCAGTTCGTCCGAGGCGGCGCTGCCGCACCTAATGGAAAAGCTCGAGAAGCTCGGATGCTCGCGCTCGGTCGTCGGCCTGGTCGTGCCGACCGGTTACTCGTTCAATCTCGACGGCACGAACATTTATATGACGATGGCCGTTCTGTTCATTGCACAGGCGACCCCATACTGACCTGACATGGGGCCAGCAGCTGACACTGCTGGCCGTCGCGATGCTCACATCCAAAGGCGCGAGCGGCGTCACCGGCGCCGGGTTCATCACGCTCGCCGCGACGCTGGCAGTCGTGCCGACGATTCCGCTCGCCGGCATGGTGCTGATCCTTGGCATCGACCGCTTCATGAGCGAGTGTCGTGCGCTGACCAACATCATCGGCAATGGCGTGGCAACGGTCGTCGTGTCCGCGTGGGAGCATGAGCTCGATCGCGACAAGCTCAAGCGCGTGATGCGCCAGCCGGCAAGCATCGAAGCGGAAGCGACCGCATAGGCGAGCGCACGGCGTTGTGCCACAATGATGCACCCATCCGCTGCTCTCCTGACATCTCGCCGTGCTACGCCGTACCGCCGTATTGCTGGTGCTCGCCGCGGTTATCATCGCAAGCTGCGTCGCGGCCTGGTCGAGCGCGCGCACCCATGCGATCGACCGCTTGCGCGAGGCGTCGGCCGCGCGCGCGGCACGCACGAGCGCCACACTGCAAGCCGCGCTGGACCGCTACGAGCCCCTACCGTACCTGCTCTCCACGCATCCTCTGGTGCAGGATGCGCTGCGGCAGCCAAACGGTGAAGCGGTCGCCCGCGCGAATCGCTACCTGGAGGAAATCGCACAGCGCTCGAAGGCGTCACAAGCCTACCTGATCACCGGCGACGGCCTGTGCGTAGCAGCCAGCAACTGGCGCGAACCCGACAGCTTCGTCGGGATGCGCTATGTTTTCCGGCCATACTTCGTCGCCGCGGTCGCGGGACGCGAGGACCACTTTTTCGGGATCGGCACGCGCTCGCATCAGGCCGGCTACTATATTTCCCAGCCGGTCTCATACAATGGGACTCAAATCGGCGTCGTGGTGATCAAGATCGACCTGAGCTGGTTCCCGCCGCAAGACCGGTCCGAGCCGCTGTTCGTCACCGATGCCAACGGTATCGTCATCCTGTCATCGATCCCATCGTGGCGGTACCATACGACGCGCCCGTTGTCGAACCAGGCGTCGGCATGGATTCGCGACACCGAGCAGTACAGTGACGAGCCGTTGAAGCCGTTGCCGCTGACCAAGGTGCGCACGCGCGCGGCAGGGGCGGAGCTAGTACGGTTCGGCTCGGGCCCACCGGCACCGCTGTATCTACAAACCGAACAGCCGCTGAGCGAGCTTGGCTGGCAGTTGACGGTACTGTCGCCGCTGGACGATGTCGATGCACGGGCGCGCGCGATGACGGTGGCGACCGGTTTGGCGCTGCTGATTGCCGCGCTGTTGGGCTTTTACTGGCGGCTACGACGGGCCAAGCTGCGCGAAATGGAGTACGGTCGCCGGATGCTGCAGAGCGCCTATGCAGAGTTGAACCAGCGCGTCGCGGAGCGCACCGCGGACCTGTCGGCAGCCAACGAGCAACTCACGCGCGAAGTCAGCGAGCGCACGCGCGCGGAAGCGGAACTGCGCGCTGCACAAGACGAACTCGTGCAAGCCAGTAAACTGGCTGCACTCGGGCAAATGGCCGCTGGCATCACCCATGAGCTGAACCAGCCGCTCGCCGCGCTGCGCACGTTTTCGGATAACACACGGGTGCTGATCGAGCGTAACGCGCTGGATGCGGCACGCGAGAACCTGCAGGCCATCGCGACACTGATTGACAGGATGGGGCGCATCACGAACCAGTTGAAACTATTCGTCAGCAAGCGGCGCCCGCGCGATGCACACGCCATCGTCGCGCAGGCGCTGCGCAACGCATTGGTGATGTTGCGCGACAAGCTTGCCGGCATCGACGTGCGAGTCGTGAGTGTGCACGCCGGTGGCAAGCGCGCGCCATTCGATTTGAATGCACTTAATACGTCGCCCGCTGTGCGATGTGATGACCTGCGCGTCGAGCAGGCACTGATCAACCTGATCGGCAACGCAGCCGATGCGCTCGCCAGCCACCCGACGGCGCGCATTATCATCGAAGTCGACACGCGCCCCGACGTCGTAGCGATCGCCGTCATCGACAACGGTCCCGGCATCGCCGCCGACCTGCTGCCCCGGCTGTTCGAGCCATTTTTCACCACCAAGGAAATGGGGCAAGGGCTGGGGCTCGGGCTGGCGATTGCCGCGTCGATCGTGCGCGACGCGGGCGGCACGCTGAGCGTGGCCACCGCGCGCGACAAGGATCGCGATGCGACGGCGCGCGGCGCATGCTTCGTGATGACGCTGCCACGCGCGTATGCGCGCTCGAGCCAGGACGCGCCGGCATGACCACGCATCACCCACGCCATTGACCACCGCATGAACAACCACGACCATGACCGACGGCTTGCAGGTATTGTTCATTGAAGACGACGAGCTGGTACGGCACGCCAACGTGCAGAGCCTAATGCTCGGCGGCTTCGACGTGACCGGCTATCCGAGCGTAGAAGCCGCGCTAGACGCGATGCACGCTGCCGGCGCCAGCGTGCCCGGCGCGATCGTCACGGATGTCCGGCTGCCCGGGGCGAGCGGCCTGGAACTGCTGTCGCTGATGCGCGAGCGGGCGCCGGATGTGCCCGTGATCGTCGTCACGGGTCATGGCGATATCTCAATGGCGGTGCAGGCGATGCGCGAAGGCGCGTACGACTTTATTGAAAAACCCTTTTCGTCGGAGCGCCTCGCCGATGCCGTGCGCCGCGCGCTCGAACGGCGCGCGTTGCAACTAGAGAACCGTGCACTGCGCCGAGAGCTGGCGGCCCAGCGTCCCGACACCGTGCACATCATCGGCACGAGCGCGGCGATCGACCAGGTCCGCACGATGATCGCCAACGTCGCGCCGACCGATGCCGCCGTGCTGATCAACGGCGAAACCGGCACCGGCAAGGAATTGATCGCACGGGCATTGCATGAACAATCCGCGCGCCGCAACCGACCGTTCGTCGCGATCAACTGCGCAGCACTACCCGAGTCGATGTTCGAGTCGGAGATGTTCGGCTACGAGCAAGGCGCCTTCACGGGTGCGACGCGACGCCGCGTCGGCAAGCTCGAATATGCATCGGGCGGCACGCTGTTTCTCGACGAAGTCGAAAGCATGCCGCTCGCGCTGCAGGCAAAGCTGTTGCGCGTGCTGCAAGATGGTGTACTGGAACGGCTGGGCTCGAACACGCCAGTGCACAGTGACGTACGGATCATTGCAGCGGCCAAGGGAAACATGAACGAGCATGTGGCGGCCGGCACGTTCCGACGCGACCTGCTGTACCGCCTGAATGTCGTGACAATCACCCTGCCACCGCTCAGCGAGCGTCGCGAAGACATCATGCCGCTGTTCGAGCATTTTGTGCTCGATGCAGCGCTGCGCTACCAGCGCCCGGCGCGCGTGCTCACCGACGCGCAGCGGCACGCGCTGATGCAGCAGGACTGGCCGGGCAACGCGCGCGAGTTGCGCAACGCCGCCGATCGCTTCGTGCTCGGCATCGGCTTGGACGATGTGCGGCACGCCATCCGTGCGGACAACGACGCGCAGCCCCTGAAAGAGCGCGTCGAGCAGTTCGAGCGCGCGCTGATCGCACAGGCACTGGAGGCGTACGGTGGTGCCGTATCGACTGCGGCCGAGCGCCTGCAAGTCGGTAAGGCGACACTGTACGAGAAGATCAAACGCTACGGGCTCACCACGCGCGGCGAGGCGTAAGCACAACCTGCGTCCAGCGACGCTCGGACGGCGGTGACTGCATTTTCCCTGCCAACGCTGGACTTTTGCGCAAAGATTTAATAGAATGTTATCGTCTGCAATACAAGATCGTGGTAATTACTGCGTAATTCAGGCTTTTTCGCGCAATTTCAATACGGTTGCATGAAAGGTGGGTCCACATCGGCGGACCCTTTCATCTGCCCGGCCGTGCCGGGCGCTTTAGTGGACTCGGCGGCGCGTTGCGCCCGGTCCTTCCGCCAGTCGTCCACGGACGACATTCTGCCCGTCCAGCGGCCATCGTCGCACATGCGACCGCGCAGCGGGCAACCGTGCAGCATGTGACGGCATTGTGCCGTCCGCCTCCAGCGTGCCGGGCCTCGTGCCCGCGCGTGGTCCGCCATTGTCTTTGCTTTAGGGCGCGTGCTGTATCGGCAACCCACGAGGAGAACTCAACGATGACGAGTCGTCGCGCGAAGCTATTGTCGAGCTTCATCGTGCTGACACTGATCGTGACAGCGCTGGTCCGCGCAATCGGGCTGGATGTGCTGTGCAAGTATCACGCTGATTTACTGTACTACACCGGCGCGCACCTGCTGCTGGTCGGCGCGTCGATCGCGCTCGCGCTGCTCACCGGCATCCCCGCGGGCATCTTGCTGAGCCGCGCGTCGAACCCACGGCATGCGGAGCGGCTAATGCAGGTACTGAACGTGGGCAACACCGTGCCGTCATTGGCGGTGCTCGCGCTGGCCCTCGCGGTGCTGGGCATCGGCGCCGCGCCGGCGATCGTCGCACTGTGGCTCGCGTCGTTGTTGCCGATTGCCCGCAACGCATACGAAGGCATGCGCGCGGTGCCGCCCGCGTGGCGCGAGGCGGCGCGTGGCCTGGGCATGACATCGCTGCAATCAATGTTCAAGGTCGAACTTCCCAACGCGATGCCGATCATCATCGGCGGGGTGCGCACCGCGCTCGCCATCAATGTTGGCACCGCGCCGCTGGCTTTCCTGATTGGCGCCGATAGCCTCGGCACATTGATTTTCCCGGGAATCTATCTAAATGATCCGGCCATGCTGCTGTTGGGCGCCGCATCAACTGCTGCGCTGGCGCTCGCGCTGGACGCACTCGTTGCCGGCATCGCTCGCGCCGCGCTAGCGCGGCGCGGACTGGCACTGTAACGCAAGCACAGGAGAACTTATGACCCGTTTGCTTAAATGCGTCATTGCTTGGCTGCTCGCCAGCACCGCGCTGGCGGGCGTGATACCGGCACACGCAGCGACGCTGGTCGTCGGCGGCAAGAATTTCACCGAGCAATTGCTGCTCGCGGAAATCACGTCACAATACCTGCGCTCACGCGGCTACACGGTCGAGAGCCGCAGCGGCCTGGGCAGCGTGCTGATGCGCAGCGCGCTCGAGAATCGGCAATTGGACATCGTATGGGACTACACCGGTACGGCACTGATCGTCTACAACCGAATTCATGAGAAGCTCGATCCGCAGACCGCGTACCGCCGCGTACGCGATCTGGACAAACCGCGTGGCCTGGTGTGGCTCAAACCGTCGGCGCTAAACAACACATACGCGCTGGCGATGCCTAGCGAGCGCGCCAAACGCGACGGCATCCATACGATCTCGCAACTGGCCGCGAAGATCCAACAAGACGACCCGCGCAAGCGGCACTGGTTTGCGATGGACGCGGAGTTTGCGAACCGGCCCGACGGGTTGCGGCCATTGCAGGCGCTGTACGACTTACGACTGCGTCGCTCAGATATCAAGCAAATGGACTCCGGGCTAGTCTACACGGCGTTGCACAACAACCAAGCCATGTTTGGACTCGTCTACACGACCGATGGACGCATCAAAGGCTTTGGTATCACGGTGCTCGACGACGATCTCGGCTTTTTCCCAGCGTACAACGCAACGCCGGTGGTGCGCCGCGACGTGCTAGACCAGCACCCAGAACTCGCGAAGCAACTCGATGCACTGTCCGCGCAGATCAACAGCGAAGTGATGTCTGAGATGAACAAGCGCGTGGACATCGACGAGGAATCGATCAGCGCAGTCGCCGCCGATTTCCTACGCACGCACGCGTTGCCTTAAGCCAGGAGAACCGATGGACCTGATGAACTATTTCTCGAACAACTGGCAGGAACTGGCGTCGCTCACCTTGCAGCATCTCGCGCTGGTTGGTACCGCCGTGGGCTGTGCGATTCTCGTCGGCGTGCCGCTCGGCATCCTGATCAACCGATGCGCCTGGTTGGCCGGTCCGTTGCTCGGCTGCGCGACGATCGTGCTCACGCTGCCGTCGATTGCGCTGTTCGGCCTGATGATTCCGCTGCTGTCGCGCTGGGGTGCCGGCATCGGCCCCGCTCCCGCAATCGTGGCGGTATTCTTGTACTCGCTGCTGCCAATTATGCGCAACACCTACCTGGCGCTGCGCAATGTCGATCCTAGCATCCGCGAAGCGGGTACCGGCATCGGCATGACGCGGTGGCAACGGCTCAGGCTCGTCGAGCTACCGCTCGCCGTGCCGGTAATCATCGGCGGCGTACGCACGGCCGTCGTCATGAACATCGGCGTGATGACCATTGCCGCAGTCATCGGTGCCGGAGGCCTCGGCGAGTTGGTACTGCGCGCGATCAGCCAAAGCAACATGACGCGGCTGGTGATCGGGGCGGTGCTCGTGAGCGTGCTGGCCATCGTCGCAGACCTGCTGCTGCACGCACTGCAGCGTGCATTGACACCGAAGGGAGTAGCGAAGACATGATCGAACTTGACCACTTGACGAAGACCTTCACGCGCAAGGACGGCAGTGCGGTACGGGCGGTCGACGCCGTCAGCCTGACCGTTGCCGAGGGCGAAATCTGCATTTTTCTCGGCCCTTCGGGATGCGGCAAGACCACGACATTGAAAATGATCAATCGGCTGATCCAGCCGACCGGCGGCCGGGTGCTGCTCAACGGCGAGGACACCGCGAACGTCAACGAAGTGGAACTGCGTCGCCATATCGGCTACGTGATCCAGCAGGTCGGCTTGTTCCCGAACATGACGATCGAGGAGAACATCACGGTCGTGCCACGGCTGCTGGGCTGGGACAAGTCGCGCTATCGCGAGCGCGCGACCGAACTGATGTCGATGGTCGCGCTGGACCCGAAGCTGTACCTAAAGCGCTATCCGCGCGAGCTTTCTGGCGGTCAGCAACAACGCATCGGCGTGATCCGCGCGCTCGCGGCTGATCCGCCTGTGATGTTGATGGACGAGCCGTTCGGCGCGGTTGACCCGATCAACCGTGAGTCGATCCAGAACGAATTTTTCCAAATGCAACGTGCGCTGAAGAAAACGGTGATCATGGTCAGCCACGATATCGACGAGGCGATCAAGCTAGGCGACAAGGTCGCCGTGTTCCGGCGCGGCCAGTTGGTGCAGTTCGATCATCCCGACACGTTGCTTGCCCATCCCAAGGACGAATTCGTCAGCGCGTTCGTGGGCCACGACAGCACACTCAAGCGCCTGCTGCTGGTCAAGGCGAGCGACGCGGCAACCCACGCCCAAACCGTGCACGTCGATACCCCGCTTGCCCAAGCGCTCAGCGTCATGGATGATACCGACAATCGCTATGTGACGGTCACCGACGACGCGCGGCGCGCACTAGGCTACGTATCGCGTCGTGCCGCGCGTGAAGGCGCATCCACCCCGGCACGTTGCGGCGACAAAATGCGTGAATTTGCGACCACCGTGAATGCGGAGGATAACCTGCGCGTGGTGTTGTCAAAGATGTTCGAGGTTAACTCGCCGTGGTTGCCGGTCGTCGATCCGGAAGGCGGCTATCTCGGCGAAATCACGCAGGACTCGATTGCCGAATATTTGAGTTCGGGCCGCTCGCGCGGCGTGCCGACCGCTGCTGGCATGTAATCCTCGCCGGCTTGGCCGGCCGGCAAAGCACACTGCTTCAAGATAGCGAAACGTTGTTCGACTGGCCGGCAACGCTATTCGACTGGCCAATCTGTCGGTCAGTCGCTGCGCCGGCCACTCATAATTGTCCTGCGGCACTTCACTGGCTCAACCCCGTCAACGTCGCGTGTCATCAGTATCGAAGACCGTTGCATAGGGTGCTCACACACGGCTACACACCGCTCGTATCGGCGATCGAAAAGCCGGGGCTACGCACGCTGCGCAGACAGCCGGAAAGTCCATCCCGATCGGAAAGGCGCGCACGCGCACGACACGCGGACCAAGCTCCAATTCGGGATCTTGAAGTCACGGCGGCGCCAGCTCGCATCACGCGTCCTATCGGGAATGGAAGGTGCTTAGCACTGAGCATGCGGATTTGACGTAGTCGTGAAATGTGCTTAGATGTAAGGTGACCTGTCCAACCACAAGGAGTGCGTTATGTCAGGAGCGAACCGGCCAGCAGGCCCAGCTACCCCAAAATCTCGACAATTGGCAGAACAGATTACCCGCGACGAGATGGAGCGCAATCTCCCGGATGCATTATGGGGTCAAGACCGCGACAGTGAAAACGGCCACGGCGGGCCGGACGGCCCACTGCCCCACACACGCTCCGTCGGCAAGCCTCGCAGTTCGGCGAGGACACCCGACGGCAGTTGAATGCAAGGCAGCGCATGGGCCAACCGCCCGTGCGTCGCCCACCGTACCCCTGCGGGCCCCCGGAAAATGCGGCCCGACTCACTCTTGGTCAGCCCGCGTCCGCGGGACCACGTGGCCCGGGCGAGGACGGACGCCGGCCGGGATCCACGGCAAGAAGCGCGAACCTTCCCTGATCAACGAATAACGCAGATCACGCTGCTGCACCGCTCAGTTGGCGGTGCAGCGCCGGCAGCGAAAGTTTGGTTTCGAACAGTCTCGTGAGGCTGGCGCTAGTGTAGCGGCTCACTTCGGTCGGCTGCACCCACCGGAACGCGTCCATTTCGGGAATCATTTTTCCGTTCCGGTAGCTCGGAAACAGGCACGTGCATACGCATTCGCGGATATCGACGTCGCACGTCGAGACGCGGGTCGCGAACAAGTGCAATTCCTTGTCAGATCGATAAGAAAACGCCCCCAGCTCGACCAGCGCTGCTGCGTCGAGCGTCAAGCCGGTCTCTTCGCGAGTCTCGCGCAGCGCTGCGTCGATCGGTGCCTCGCCCGGATTGGGCTGACCCTTCGGGATGTCCCAGTGTCGCGTCTCGGTTGCGTGACACAGCAACACGCTACCGAGTTCGTTGAGTATCACGACGCCACACGAGGTCTGTTTTGGCATAACGATCCAGTTTCGCGTTCTGGTACGGCTTCGATGCATCGATCCGTACCGCGCTAAAGCAACGCGATCACGCGCGCGTCACCGCGGTCCACCGCCGGCACCACCTGCTCCCCCACGCGGCGGAACGTCAACGATATAGTCCGGCTGCCCACGCGTAGATCGCCGACTTCCAGCCAATCAATGCCTTCCGGCAACCGCGGGCGCTCGATACGGATTTCCTCCCGCTGCGCGTCCACGGTCACGCCCAGGCAAGCCTCGAGCATCATGAACGGCGAACCTGCCGCCCAGGCCTGAGGCAGGCACGCGACCGGATAGGCGGTCGGCGGTTCGCCGCGCCGCCGCGTGAAGCCACAGAACAGCTCCGGCAACCGCATGTCGAAGTGGACCGCTGCCTCGAACAGGGCCTGCAGCAACCGCACCGCCGCGTCCTTTTCGCCGTAGCGCGCCATGCCGCGCGCACACAGCGCGGTATCGTGCGGCCACACCGAACCGTTATGGTACGACATCGGATTGAATCGGGGCTGGCCGCTGGCCAGCGTGCGCAGGCCCCAGCCGGTGTAGAACAACGCGGATTCGAGCGTATGCGCGACCTGCTCGCCACGCGCCTTGTCCGGGAGCCCGAACGCCAGCAGATGCCCGGCGTTCGAGGCCAGCACGCGGCACAGCTGACCATGCCCGTCCAATGCAATCCCATAAAAACCTTCCTGGGGCATCCAGAACATCGCCTCGACCCGTTCGCGCAGCGCCTGGGCACGCGTCGTGTAGCGGGCGGCGAGCGTGGCGCTGCCGCGGTGCTGCGCCAGCCGCGCCATTGTCTCGAACGCCGCACACGCGTACGCCTGTACCTCGACCAGTGCGATCGGTCCGTCCGGTATGCGCCCGTCCGAGTGGAACACCGAATCGTGGCTGTCCTTCCAGCCCTGGTTGGCCAGGCCGCTGTCCGCCGCGCGCTGATAGTCGAGCAATCCAAACGGGTTGCGATCGCATACCCGTGCGATCCATTGCGCAGCCAACTCCAGCGCCAGCCACAATTCGTCGATCAATGCCCCATCGCCGGTCCTCTCAAGGTAGGCTCCGGCCAACACGATGAACAGCGGCGTCGTATCCACGCCGCCGTAATACAGCGCAAACGGCACTTCTCCGGTCGCCGCCATCTCGCTCTTGCGCATCTCATGCATGATTTTGCCCACCGCGGCATCACGAAACGCCGAATCCTCGCGCGCCTGCTGGGCCGCGAGAAAGCGAAGCACGCCACGAGCCAGCGCCGGCTGCACCCACAGCGTCTGCAAGGACGTCATCACCGCGTCCCGCCCGAATGGCGTTGAGAACCACGGAATGCCCGCATATGGATAGGGTCCGGTGTCCCGATCCGTGGTCAACAATCCCAGATCGGCAAACGAGCGTTCCATCCAAGCATTGAACAATGGATTGCTCGAGCGCAGCCTTGCACTGGCGCGACGCCTATCGCGCATCATTCGGTGCGACTCGGCCAGCGCGGCGCGTACCGCCGCCCGCCCCGCGCCGCTCAAGCCGGCTGGCGGCTTCGACACCGGACCGGGCACCGGCGCGGCGGTCTCGTTGATTGGCCGGGTAACAACCGTGACCTGCAGGTAAACCGACAGGCACGCCTCGGACGGCAACGTCAACGTATAGTCGGCGCGCCCCGGCATCAGCTTGTCCGGAGCAGGAGAAAAAGCGATGCGCACAATCCGCTCGACATTGTCCAAACCCTGGTAGCTAAACACGACCTCGCCCTTGTCGACATAGGGCGTCGCCAGCGTGCCGCGCCGGCCGCGCGGCGAGCCGCGCACTTCGAACATGTCTAAAAAATCGCTGGCAAATGAAAGCGACAGCGGTACGACCGCCGGCTCGGTGCCGTAATGGGTCAGCGTGATCGCCTCGTTCAATACATTACCGCACAGCACCCTCAAACGCTCGACATGGATCACGCCCTGCGGCGTATGCCCGCCACCCAATGGCGGCAGCGACCGGTTGGTCAAGTGGGCGGTGAACGCCGTGTTGTCGCTGCTCACGCTGCTCGACAGCAGCGATGGCGCCCGGCCGCCAAACGTGAGTTGCAGTTGCGACAGCACCCGCGTGTCGTTGACGAACAGGCCGTCGTCATGGCCTAGAATATCGCCATTCGGATCGTTGACGACGAACGTGTCGCCCGACTTCAGCACGTACCGCCGGCCGGAGGTGACATTCGCGTGCTCCGGCGCAATGAACACGCCGTCGTCGCCGCCGGTCTCGGCGCCCTGCTCCGGCAGCTTCGCGAGCCCGCCGGCGGTCGGTTCTGGCTCCTGCATGAGTTGGCTCCCTTTCAAACACCTGCGTTGTCACAGCACCGCTCGCGCGCTGTCGATTGTATGACCATGGCACAACGCGATCGTGCATTCGCACAAGGATGTTCGTCCCATCACCCAGCTCTCATATAACATGCAAACCTGATACGTTGCATACTCGACCTTTCCGATGTCGGCCAGACCTCACCCATTGACCGAACATGATATCGAGCAATGGATCGCCGCCATTTCATCCGGCCAATATCCGGTGGGCACAAAGCTGCCCGCCGGCAGGGTGCTTGCGCAAATCCACGGCGTCAGCCAGGCGGTGATCTGCGATGTCGCAGGAGGACTGCAGGCAGAAGGATTCGTCGATACGCGCTAGGGTGCCGGCGGCACAATGCGCTCGCGCACATCCGCCCGCGGGTATCGCTCTAATTGCACGGGCATCGCCATGCCAGAACGCATGGGCTTCGCAATGTGGCCGAACAGTGTTGCTGGCAGCCGCGGCACGGAACATCAAGAAGATTGCGCTACTGCTGGCGCGTCCGCTGGCGCTTTTACACGTCTTCTGGCGCTCACGCACCGTTGCAGCGGTTAATCGCTAATCTCGCGATCCTGCTTGGCCCGAGCACACAAAACCGTGCCAACATCGCGCCCGTCTAAAGACGAAACCCCACGCTGCGAAAAACGTGGGGTTTCGTCAGCAGTCCGAGCGCAGGTCAAGCCTGCGCTTTTGTTGCCCGCTGCGTCGAACCGGCCATGCTGGTCCCCCCGCAGGGGCAGGTTGCGTGCCGCTTAGAACCTGTGGCGCAGGCCCAGCGCAACGTACTCTTGCGCGCCGCCGTTCGCACCGGCAAAACCGTACGAGCTAATCGAAGCCTGAGCTTGCGAGCCCGCACCGTCCTGCTGACCGGTGGCCTTTTGCCATGCGCTCACCAGGTACACGTCGGTGCGCTTGGACAGGCTGTAGTCGGCGCCCAGGCTGACCTGGTTGTACTTGGCCGACGCGTTGCCCGAACCCTTCGTGTAGCTGTAGCCAATGCCCGTGAGCAGCGCCGGCGTGGCCTGGTAAGTCGCGAACGCGTTGCCAGTGTTGTACTTCTGCGTCTGGCCGAACGACGAAGCGGAGTCCGCCGTGTACTGCGCATTGCTGTACGACGCGCCGACGTTGACCGGGCCGATTGTGTACTGGCCGGCGACACGGGCGATCTTGAGCGACGCAGCCGACGTGTAGGCACCATTGACCGGGCCGTTGAAGATCGAGTCGGTCGTTGTGTTGGTTGCCGTCGTGGTGGAATCTGAGAAGTCCCGCACGCCGTTGGTAACCTTGCCGCCGTTGTAGTACTGATAGCTCGCTGCCACGGCGATCGGGCCGTTCGTATACGCCAGCGCAGCGCCCCACGCACGGCGGTCGCCAAACGAGCCGGCCTGATTACCGAGCGCGTATAAGCCTTCGAATTGGAAGCCGGCCCAGACCGGGCTCGTGTACTTGACCGAGTTGTTGACGCGGACGCTGTTGTCGTAGTTGTCGACGTCGCCCGGCGTTGCGAACCCGGAGCCGAAGTAGTTATCGCCCGTGATGCTTTGTACCAGATCCGTATCCGGCACATATTGGCGACCCAGCGTTACCGAGCCGTATACATCATTCTGCAACCCTACATAAGCCTGACGGCTGAATTCGCGGCCACTTTGGCCAAGACGGCCATTGTTTGGGTTAAAGCCGTTTTCCAACTGGAAGATCGCCTTCAAGCCGCCGCCCAAATCTTCCGCACCCTTTAAGCCCCAGCGCGACCCCTGTAGGTTGCCGGAAACTGTGGACCATTGGTTCTTGCCGCCTTGGTTATGTAAGAAGGTAATGCTTTCATCGATAACGCCATACAACGTCACCGAGCTTTGGGCGTGGGCTGCTGAGGTAGCGGCGAGCACGCCGAGTGAGATGGCCGAGAGTACCAGTCGTTTCATTTAATCTTCTCCGAACGATCGTTCATTTAATTTTCCGTGCGGCCGAAGCATACCTCGACACCTGTAGAAGAAAGAAATAAAAGCGTGTCCAACGTTGCTAAATTTAGACGGTATGAATTCACAATCGCCATTTTCGGCAGACGGTGTGATAGCCCGGGCTGCACATGCAAATTCCCGCAGGAAATGGGCCGTTGCGGCTCACCCGCGCGCCGCGCACAACACCACCCGATTCAGCGAGCACGGGCGGTGCTACGGTTTGTCGTGCTCCACCCTGGCGCACCAATGGAGCACAGGATTTATCGTGTCCCCCCGGAGCACCAATGGAGCACAGGATTTGTCGTGTTTCGCTTCCAAGGCCTCTATGAAGCACAGGGTTTGTCGCGTTCCGCCCCGGAGCACCCATGGGGCCCAGGGCCAGCGGCGCCACGCACCTATATATAGGGCGGGTCCATTATCATTGCGCCGTTTCCTCAATGCGCCGGCTTGATCTGATCCAGCGCCAGATTCAGCTTGAGCACGTTCACCCGCGGCTCGCCCAGCAAGCCAAACTGCCGACCGGTCGTATGGCGGGCAATCAACTCGTCGACCCGCGCTTGTGAAAGGCCTCGTGCCCGCGCCACGCGGGGGGCCTGGTAAGCTGCCGCCGCGGGGCTGATGTCCGGATCCAAGCCACTGCCTGATGAAGTCACCAAGTCCACCGGCACCGGCGCCGTGTTGGTTGGATCGGCTTCATGTAAGGCGGCAAGCCGTGCCTTCACCTCGTGCGCCAGCGCCGGATTGGTCGGGCCTAGGTTCGATCCGCTCGAGCTTTGCGCGTTGTACGGATTCGGTGTCGTCGCCGACAGTCGGCCCCAGAAGTAGTCGTTTCTATCGAACTGCTGTCCGATCAGCGCCGAACCGATCAACTTGCCGTCCTTTTCGATCAGGCTGCCGTTGGCCTGGATTGGAAAAATAGCCTGTGCGATCGCCGTGACCGCGGCAGGATAGACGATGCCCGTGATCACCGTCAGCGCGACGAACAGCACCAGTACGGGACGCAGTAAAGTGTTCATGATCATGATTCACAATGGAGCAGCGCGCCGCCCCGAAAAAGGCCGGACGGAGGCAAACGAAGAGACGCCGACCCGCCCGGCAAGGGTTGCACGGAACGGATCAGGCCCAGCCCAGGGCCGTGATCGCCATATCGATCAACTTGATGAACGGGAACGGCAGCACAATGCCACCCAACCCATAGATCAACAGATTGCGCCGCAGCAGCGAAGCGGCACCCAGCGGCCGGTACTTAACCCCCTTTAGCGCGAGCGGAATTAGAAACACGATGATCAGCGCGTTGAACACCACCGCCGACAAAATGGCGGAGGAAGGCGAAGTGAGCCGCATCACGTCGAGCACGTGCAACTGCGGATAGGTGGTCGCGAAGGCCGCCGGAATGATCGCGAAGTACTTCGCTACATCGTTGGCGATCGAGAACGTGGTCAGCGAGCCGCGCGTCATCAACATTTGCTTGCCGATCTCCACGATCTCGATCAGCTTGGTCGGATTCGAGTCGAGATCGACCATGTTGCCCGCTTCCTTTGCCGCCTGCGTGCCGGTGTTCATCGCGACCGCGACGTCGGCCTGCGCCAGCGCCGGGGCGTCGTTCGTGCCATCGCCGGTCATCGCCACCAGCCGCCCGTCGGCTTGGTACGCGCGGATGGTCGCAAGCTTGGTTTCTGGCGTGGCCTCGGCCAAAAAATCATCGACGCCGGCCTCGGCGGCAATCGCTGCCGCGGTGAGGCGATTATCGCCAGTCACCATCACCGTCTTGATCCCCATCTTGCGCAACTCGGCAAAGCGCTCCTTGATCCCACCTTTGACGATGTCCTTTAGCTCGATCACGCCGAGCACGCGGGCTTGGCCACCAGCGCCTAGCTGCCGCTGCGCGACGACCAGCGGCGTACTGCCGCGGCGTGCTACGTCATCGACCGCCGCGCGCACTTCCTGAGGAAAGCGCCCTGCATGCGCCTGGACATACTGCTGGATCGCGTCAGCCGCACCCTTACGGATCTCGCGCTCCGGCAGATCAACGCCGCTCATCCTCGTCTGCGCAGTGAAACCGAGGAACTGCGCATGCAGGCTGGCCATATCCCGCTCGCGAATGTTGAAACGCTGTTTGGCAAGGACCACGATGCTGCGGCCTTCCGGCGTCTCGTCGGCCAGCGACGCCAACTGTGCGGCATCGGCCAGCTCCTGCTCGGACACGCCCGGTGCCGGCATGAACGCCGACGCCTGCCGGTTGCCAAGCGTAATCGTGCCGGTCTTGTCCAGCAACAGCACGTCGACGTCGCCGGCAGCCTCAACGGCGCGGCCGGACGTGGCGATCACGTTCGCCTGCATCATCCGGCTCATGCCGGCCACCCCGATCGCCGACAGCAATCCACCGATCGTGGTCGGTATCAGGCACACCAGCAACGCGACCAGAACCGTGATCGTCACGACGTGACCGGATTTCATCGCGGAGATCGAGAACATCGAGAATGGCAACAGCGTCGCGGTCGCGAACAGCAGCACGAGCGTCAACGCCACTAGCAGGATGGTCAACGCGATTTCATTGGGCGTCTTTTGTCGCTTCGCGCCCTCGACCATCGCGATCATCCGGTCCAGGAAGGCCTCGCCGGGATTCACGCTGACCCGCACCACGATCCAGTCCGACAGCACCCGTGTGCCGCCGGTGACGGACGAGAAGTCTGCGCCAGACTCGCGGATGACGGGTGCCGATTCACCGGTAATCGCCGACTCGTCGACCGACGCGACGCCTTCAATGACTTCGCCGTCCGCCGGAATCGTGTCACCCGCCTCGACCAACACCACGTCGCCGCGGCGCAAATCCGTGGACGTTATGATACGGATCGGCGCTTTCGGGTGAGGCTCGTTCAGCTTCTTGGCCATCACATTGTGCTTGGCGCTGCGCAGCGACGCGGCCTGGGCCTTCGAGCGGCCCTCCGCCAACGCCTCGGCGAAGTTGGCAAACAGCACCGTGAACCACAACCACAACGCAATGGCCAAAATGAAGCCGGCCGGCGCCTCGGCCTGCCCGGCAAGCGCCGCGATCCACAGCACTGTGGTCAGGATGCTGCCCACGTAGACACAGAACATTACCGGATTGCGCAGTTGAGTCCGCGGCGCGAGCTTCTTGAACGCATCGACGATGGCCGGCTTGAGTAGCACCGGATCGAACATCGAATGGACCGCGGTACGGGCCTGCCCGAGGTTGTCCGCGCGATGGGCAGGCGATGGATTGACGTTAGTCATGCTTTCCTCGAAATCAATGGCCGGCGATCATCATTAACTGCTCGACGATCGGTCCCAACGCCAATGAAGGCACATAGGTCAGCGCGCCGACCAGCACGAGCGTGCCGAGCAGCAACACGACGAACAACGGACCGTGCGTGGGCAACGTGCCCGGCGTCGTGGCAATGCGCTTCTTGCTTGCGAGCGAGCCCGCGACCGCCAGCACCGGCACGATCGTGCCGAAGCGGCCAAACCACATCGCAATCGCCAACAACACGTTGTAGAACGGCGTATTGACCGACAGCCCGCCGAACGCGCTGCCATTGTTGTTGGCTGCCGAGCTGAACGCATACAGCACTTCGGAGAAGCCGTGCGGCCCGGGATTGGCGATACCGGCCACGCCCAACGGCGAAAGCACCCCGATCGACGTGCCCACCAGCACCAGGAACGGCGTGAGCAGCACCACAAGCGCCACCATCTTGATTTCAAACGATTCAATCTTCTTACCGACGTACTCCGGCGTGCGCCCGATCATCAATCCCGCGACGAACACGGCGAGCAACGCGAACACGAGCATGCCGTAGAGCCCGGAGCCGACGCCACCGAAGATCACTTCGCCCAGTTGCATCAGCAGCAGCGGCACAAAGCCACCCAGCGGCGTGAGCGAATCGTGCGTGTTATCCACCGCGCCGCACGATGCTGCCGTGGTCGCCACCGTGAAGATGCCGGACTGCGCGATGCCCAAGCGCACTTCCTTACCTTCGGCGTTGCCGCCCGCTTGTAGCGCCGACGCCTGCTGGTCCACGTGCAGCGACGCAAACAGCGGATTGCCGGATTGTTCCGCGGAAATTTCCGCAAAGCATGCCACCGCAAATGCGATCGTCATCGCCGCGAGCACCGCATAGCCCTGCCGGCGGTCGCCCACCATGCGCCCGAAGACGACGCACAATCCGGCCGGGATAATTAAAATCGACAGGATTTGCACGAAGTTGGACAGCGGCGTTGGGTTCTCGAACGGGTGGGCCGAGTTTGCGTTGAAGAAGCCACCGCCGTTGGTGCCCAGCATCTTGATCGCTTCCTGCGATGCGACCGGCCCCATGGCCAAGGTCTGCTTGTCCACCTTCGCATCCTGCATCACCACATTGCCGTGCGCGTCCTTGACCGGATTGCCTTGCGCGTCGGTCCTGGGCACCGGATAAGTCGTTACCTGCAGCGTCGATACCTGCTGGTACGGCTTCAGGTTCTGCAGCACGCCTTGGCTCACCAGCACCAACGACACGACGATCGCCAGTGGCGCGAGAATGTAAAGCGTAACGCGCGTCAAATCGACCCAGAAATTGCCGATGGTGCGCGCGGTATGGCGTGCAAACCCACGGATCAGCGCGACCACCACCGCGATGCCGGTGGCCGCGGACAAGAAGTTCTGCACGGCCAGGCCCGCCAACTGGGTCAGGTAGCTGACCGACGACTCCGGTGAGTAGTTTTGCCAATTGGTATTGGTCACGAAACTGACCGCCGTGTTGAACGCGGCATCGGGCGGCATCGCGCCGAGTCCCTGCGGATTGGCCGGCAGCCATTGCTGCAGTCGCAGCAGGCCATACACCACGACGGCCCCCAGCGCGTTGAACAGCAGCACCGCGAGCGCATAGTGCTTCCACGACATCTCGGCCTGCGGATCAACGCCCGCGACTCGATACAGCCCGTGTTCCAGCGGGCGGCCCAGCTTGCGCACGAGCACCGACGAGCCATCCAACACCCCGCACATATAGCGGCCAAGTGGCAGCGCTAGCGCGATCAGCACGATGATGAACAGCACCGCCTGCAACAACGAATGGGCGTTCATTCCAAATCCTCCGCGCGCAGCAGTGCATACACGAGGTACACCAGCACCAGCAGCGTCGCGATGCCGGCCAGCCATGTCATCCACGCCATCATGAGCGGCCTCCAGGTGTGCGGCGCAGCTTGTCGCAGCCGGTCGCCAGCGCCATGCACAGCCCCAGGAACAGGACGATGCCGGCGAGGTAGATGAGGTCCATTGTTATGTTCTCCATTAATGCGCCAAGGCATCTAATAGGCTATCCGCAGTGCCATAAATCGCACGGCAAGAATGACCCGCGCGGCGTAAAAAGCGCGTAAACGCCGTCCTCCCCCTCGCCCCGGGCGACGACGCACAGGGTCTCATTGGCCGCTGCGCGCGAGGGGGCCGCACTCATCCGAATTCAAGTCAAGGCCAAGTAAGTGGACATTCCGATCACAGCGAATAGGCGCCTCGCCCGGCTGGCACTCGGTGTGCTGGGCATGGCCAAGCTGGCCACGCTGTATGCGTGCCCCCGCAAAGCTTGTTTCGGGTTCGACGGGTGTTTCAACGGGACCGGTATGCAAGCCGTCCCTCGTCCGGCCGGCGGCGACCGGCCAACCGCTCGCTGGCGCAATGATCACCGTCGAATGCACCCAGGATTCGGGCTCCACCGTGCCGGACAACCACGGAGACTACAGCGCAGCGCTCAATGCGATCCCGCCCTGTGTTCTCACGTTGACCTCCGACAGCATGACGTTGCATTCACTTGCCTTTGCCGGCGGCACTTTCCTTTCAACATCAATTCGTATATTGAATTGATTTGCTACTAACGAGGTTTACAAATCGAATACGGTACTATCACCCATTCGTCATCAACTGACCGGGCCGATTTGCCCCGAGCCTGTTTCATCGTTGCCATGCCATTGCGCCGCTTTGTCCCAATTTTAATTAGCAGTTTGTTATTGTGCGGCTGCATCGCGCAGACGCCTCCGCCCCCGTCCGTCCATCCGAACGCGCTCTTGGAAGGTATCCAGCGGTATGAGCAAGTCAATGCTAGGATCGCCAACGAACGCCTACTGATCGATGTGCGTGTGACGCGCGGCGACTATACGGCTGCGGCGGGCGCCGACTTGAAGCGCCGGCTCGACGACGTGCAACGGGACGCTGCCCGCATCGCCAGCCAGCACGACGGCGGCCTGGACGCCGACACGCAGCGCGCACTGAACGAGCGGCTCACTGCGATTTCCGGGGCGATAGCGCGCTAAGCCGCCGTGGCGCAGCCGCCGCCCCCTCCCGACAACCCGCCCACCCCAGCAAGGCAAGGCGATGGGAGCAGCCACTACCGATGACAGCAGCCGCTAAGATGACAACTGTTGAGCCGGCGCCCAGGGGCGCCGGCCGCTTAGCCAATCCCTCCAGGCACGCGGTTTGCGAGACTGTTGGTTGTTGTTTTATGGAGCCACGACCAATATGTCAAACAAGGAACACATTTCGCGTGACAAGAAAGAGGAAGCAATCGATAAGTCGGTCGAGGACACCTTTCCTGCCAGCGATCCGCCCGCGACAGGCGGCGTGACGAAAATCGTGCCCGACGAGCAACCGTCGCACGGCAGCCAGGACGATAAGGAGAATCCGCCTGCGCAGCCTTCGGGCAAAAACTAACCGCTTTCCTGGACCACTACGCCGCAATGTCGGCGTGGTGGCCGCACCGGTCGTCACGCCGACGTGAAACACTTACACGCCATTCACGCGGGGCAAGCGCCACCGTCTTGTGTATCAGTGATGTCGCGTCTGCGACACGCCCTCCAGCGTATTGGCCACCTCGTCATGCGACGCGCCGACACTACGCGTGGCGACATCTCCGAGCGACAGCACGCCCACCAGTTCCTTCTGACGATTGATCACCGGCATGCGACGCAGTTGCGCGTCGGCCATGCGCTTTTGCACAGCATCCAAATCGTCATCTTCCATACACCATTCGACCTGCGGCGTACAGACCTCACTCACCGGACTGTCAAGTTCCTTACCGGCCGCCAGCGCGCGCACCGCAAGATCGCGGTCCGTAACCATGCCGGTCAGCTTGCGGCTTTCGCATACCGGCAGCACGCCGATATCGTACTGGTCCATCAACTCGGCGGCATGTCGAATCGTATCGGACGGGCTGATATGGACGACGTCCCGAGACATGATTTCCTGAACGCGATGCATGGACAACCTCCGTGAATATGAGTGAACGATTGCCTTTAGCGTCGAGCAACGGACGTGCCGCATGCTCGCATACGCGGCCCCACTATCACGTCGCCGTTACGCGACTGCTTTTTACAATCCACAGGCAAAAATGCATGGCGTGTACACGGCATCTGGAGCACGGCGACCCGGGACCGCAGGCACGCATCGTGCAAGAGGGTTGCCAGGAGTTTCGTTATGACCGAGCGCATGATGACCACGCGCAAACCGACGACGCAGGAACACGGAAAGATCGAAATCGAACCGCACCAGCAGCCGCAAGGCCTGGACGATTGCCGGCGCTGTGCGCTGTGGCACGACGCGTCGCAGCCGGTGCCGGGCGAGGGACCCGCTCATGCACCAATCATGATGGTCGGCGAACAACCCGGCGACCAGGAAGATCGACAAGGCCGGCCATTTGTCGGTCCGGCTGGCGTACTACTGGACGACGCGTTGCGCGAGGCCGGCGTTGCCCGCGACGATGTCTATGTGACGAATGCCGTCAAGCACTTTAAATGGGAACCGCGCGGTAAGCGGCGCATGCACAAAACGCCCGCACAGCGCGAAATTGAAGCGTGCCACTACTGGCTCGACCGTGAATTCGATACGGTCGCCCCCGCGGTGGTCGTCGCTCTTGGCGCGACAGCGCTCAAAGCCGTGCTGCAAGATCGGACCGTGACACTGCAGCGTTCGTTGGGCCAAACGATTGAGTACGGCGGGCACTTTGTCATCCCAACTTACCACCCATCGTTTGCCCTACGGGCGCCCGATGAGCCGACGCGACAGCGCGCCTATGCGCAAATCGTCGACGCGCTGCGGCGGGCAGGGAAGCTGGCACAGCAGCTCGAGCAGCAGGGCTAGCCGCCACGCCACTGAGCCCGGGATGGCCCCCGTATCACCGCCGGAGGATCAGCGATCGGCTTTTTAGCCATTAGCTGGATTGCCCCCATACATCCGGACACGATCTTACACTAAGGTTGATAAAGTGGTCCTGCGTCGTAACTGTATCGCTCGAGCCAATTGCTCGACTTGCGCACGATCCTGCTTGTTGGCCAGCGTCACATGCAGTGCTAGCAATTGCCCCAGCATGTTGACTGGCAGATGTATCTTGAAACCCTTGCGGCGCTTCGCGCTATCGTAGCCGGCGCGCGCACCGGACTGCGGCGTGGACTGTAAGATGCGGCTATCCAGGATTATGGCGCTAGGCTGCGCCTTGCGCCCATCGCATATGCGCAGCATTTCCCATAAGTCGTGCACGATCGCCTCGAAACCCCCCCGCGCGCATCCAGCGCTGCGTCTGTTGGCAGACCGCTTCCCAGGGGGCAAATCGTTCGCAGCCTACGCCACGGCGCGCCACTCCTGACCAGCCAGCGCAGCATATTGAAAACTTCACAAAGCTTTTAACAACGTTGTTTGCTGCACTACGCACGAGGATAAACTCCTTTTCATGTGCATGGCTTACCAACGAGGTAAAGTCGCTGTAGAGCCAAATCGCGTACCATCCAAACATTTTTCTTTCGCAAAACTGCCAAAATCAACATAGAAAAGCATTTGAGCAGCACGCCACCGATACAGGAAGGTAGCAGTGGTCGAAAAAGAGGTAATAATTATGTTGTCCATATCTATGCAATTAATTCTTTGGAAAATCTCGTTCACCTGTGCTCCACGTTCTCCCGCTCTTGACTTAAGCGCGAAGTGCAGAAAAAATCATGTTGGACTAAACTAGCATAGTGCTCTATTTTTATAAGCGGACATCCGGACACACAGCGCTTTTCTTGATCTACGTCACGTCAATTTTTTAAAATTACAGCCATGATGTCGAATATTGGATAAGCCGTGGGAAGACTCGCTGCTTCTGCACTGCATAACAGAAGTGCATGTGCACCAACCCTGGCCAGCTGCAACGACCGGCTGAATATTTCGGATAGCCGCTGGTCAGAATAACGTACTGCTCGAGATGGAAGGCTTATCTAGCTGCACCAAACAGTGCACAGCGTCGTGTGTGTCCTAACAAAGTTCTGGGAGCTGCCAGGAAGACCATCGGCAGAGTAGCTAAGCGATCTTGAAATGGTGTACAAGTGCATTTATTATTTAACTCTATTGTGTGAGTGAAACGAACATGGGAACGAGATACGAGCAGGACGTGGTTGCGTGGGCAAACGAGCAGGCCGCCCTGCTACGCTCCGGCAAGTTGTCGGCCATCGATGTCGAGCATATTGCCGAGGAGATCGAGGACGTGGGTAAGAGCGAGCAACGCGAGTTGGCGAGCCGGATGTCGGTACTGCTGGCTCATCTGCTAAAGTGGCAATTTCAGCCTTCGCGCCGCAGCAAGAGTTGGCAGTTCACGATCCGCACGCAGCGTAAGGAAGTCGCCTATGTACTGAACGAGGCCCCGAGCCTTTGCGGTAAGTTCAGCGATGCCGCGTGGCTCGATATCGTCTGGTCAAAGGCCCGCAGCCTTGCAAGCAACGAAACTGGGCTAGATCTCGATGTGTTTCCGGCAGGGCTGCTGTGGTCGGTCGATGACGTGCTATCGCAAGAGTTTTATCCTGAATAACGGAAAAATCGCCTGGAGTTGCCCCCCCCTTAGTCCCGGACACTGCCTCAAACTCAAATTAATGAATCGATCCTGCGTCGGAACTTGCATGGCAAGCAATATTTCAACGCGCTATGAGGATACTTTTCGTTGTAGTGCTCGACTGCAATGGCGAGATGACGCGCAGCCTGGCCACGTCGGTTTGAGCATGAAAGCCACGTAGGCGCGCTTCATCGTCTTCACCCCGCGCGCCTGGCGCAATACGCCCCAGACTTGCCGATAGCCGTAGCTCGATAGCTCGGCGATGATCAGCCGAATCTCTCCGACCAGGCCAGCATCGCCCGTTGCCCAACTCGTGCGCCTGTCTCGCCAATCGGTCGGCCGTGCCAGCGTTGCCGCCACGTTCGAGCACGCTACACCGGAACCTCGCAGAGCTGCTTCACTGCTCGTCCAGCGGCAACGAGACAAGCACGCCATCTATTTTTTGCTCAACCGTACTGCACGACTTCGCACAGGATTTTCACTCCCATCGTTTTGTGCCCAGCAGCCGTTGAAATGACTTAATCAGTTTCAGCGCCTCCAGTTCTAATGCCGACACGGATGTCCTCAGCCGCGCTGGCTGCCGTCCTAATGCTACTTACATCAATGAAATCGCTGATTCAGATTCACGCCGCGTTGACGCGCCGCCATTGAGACGGTCTTGCCCACATCAAAACTCTCCCGCACCACTGCCAGCTTCTTTTACGCTGACCGCCGCCGGCGCCCCGCCCCACCCCGCCAGCACTTCCATCACTTCTCGCTTGTTACTAATCAGAAACACAGTCGTATGCTTACCGATATTTTAAATGGCAAACTGTGTCCGGAGATTCATGAGGTTGTTCAATAACCCTCATTTCCCAAGATTCAATCACAAAGACACGGAACAACGCAACGCAGATTTTTAGGCGTTCCCGAGCCAATGGTAGAAACTGTTCAAACAACTTACCGATCGACACGCCACTGGCACCGGAACACAATAATTGCTCTACCATGGAAGCGTCAACGTGCCGCGTGACGTTGGAAGGTAAATTGCTCATACCGCATTTATAAAAGCTTTTCCTTTAAATTTATCTCAAACCACAAAATCAAAATTTCAAATCACAAGGGTAGCATCATGCATTGAATTCTCCATCAGATAATTTTATTTACCAACACGCTTACCCCCATTGTTTATACACAAATTTTATACAACATGGCTATCAGTCGCCCCCCAAAGACTGAGCCATTTCATTTCGAATAAACATAGCAATATTTTCTAGATACGGCGTAAGCGATTCATCTTTTTCAAAAAACGGCAAAAAAGACCGTACTGAATTATAAAGCATAGCAGTATGAGTTCCTAATTTATCAGCACCACGAATATCAGCTGCTTGACACGCACACAGAAGTTCGAAGCTTATAACATAAACAGTATTATTAAATATCTCCTGTGCACGCCGAGCGGCCACAAGACCAAGTGATACAATATCTTGGAAGTCAGCTGTTGAGGGCAATGAGTGAATGGAAACTGGCACACATAAAGACCGGTTTTCCGAGGCAAGTGAAGCACTCATGAACTGGCCTCCCATCAATCCAAGCCGAATTCCTTGTTCGTTCGCACAAAGAAATGGTGGCAATCCATTGCTATTATTTTTATCCATAAATCTATCGATACGCCGATCCGACAAGTTACTCAGCGTAACCAATGCGATAGATAAATGGTCCATCGCCATCGAAATATACTGCCCATGAAAATGCCCATTATGGTACACATCACCATGCTTCGGAATAACCAAAGGATTATCATTGCTAGAATTTAACTCATTTTCCACTACGCACTTAACATAATCAACAGCATCCCTAATCGGTCCAATTATTTGCGGAGTACAACGCAAAGAATATGCATCTTCGATTTGATCGGCAACACTATCTATCACATTATCGAAAAGTTGCGAACGAAGATTTTTTGATACATCATCCTCACTACTTATCATATTACTGTCTGCAAGCGCATTATAGATATTTGCTGCGGACGCTTGCTGACCTCGATGCGGTTTTTCTTCATGCACCAACGGCGAAAACACCTTACGTTTTCCCTTCAACGTTTCTAAAGCTAAAGCCGTTATTGATTCATACGACTTAATTAATTTCTCCACATCACTTACCATTAGACACGCCAACCCAGTCATGGCTGAAGTTCCATTTATCAACGCCAAACCTTCTTTATAACTAAGTCTGAGTGGTTCAATATTAGTCTTGCGTAGCGCATCCGATGCGCTCATGATTTCCCCTCGATACCTAACCTTCCATTTTCCAGTTAGTGCCAATGCAATAGCAGCAAGTGGACCCAAGTCTCCACTGGTACCAAGAGACCCCTTCTGAGGTATGCAAGGGCAGATCCCTTTATTAAAAATTTCTACAAATTTTTGAATGTTCTCTAGCGAAATTGCAGATACCCCTCGCGCAAGCGAGTTGATACGCGTCAACATCGTCGCTCGAACCACAGAATCATCAAAGTATGGACCAACGTTTGTTGCGACTGCTGCAATGAGGTTTTCTTGCGTTTGCGTGGCATACTTTTCTGGGATAAGGTATTTAACAAACCCACCCATACTTGTATTTACACCATAAATTACCTTTCCTTGCAAAAGAAGATCGTCAAGCAACTTTCGTGACGCAACAATAGACTCGCATGCCTTTTGCCCAAGGCGAACATGAATATCAAAATCATATGCTACCCTGGCAATATCACTCGCCCTTATACGCTCACCTGTAATTTCTAGCATGTTATTCATAAAAACCCCTTTCAAAAGTATAGGTTACTAAGCATTTTCAATACACCAAACATTCATGCTCAGATACAACCACACTGCAGATCGCACCCAATTAATCGAAACAGCATAAATTAATTCAAAATTTATGTGCCATGCTTTTTCATGCTAGCCTCATCATCGGGACTAGTTAGACAGCCCCGATACACTCCCTGGATAGTTTTAAACGACCTAATATTCCGTAAAGACCTACTGCACTGCATCAGTCTCTCCTTGGATATGTTTATCCACCGGCTCATTCAACTTACGAGCTAAAATTTCGCCAATTACAGTCGCTGGTTCCTGCCTGAGCATTTCTCCGTGACTACAGTGCACATCATAAACTTCTATATTTCCAAGCACGTAGGGCTTCCACACATCAGGAGAAATTAGTACATCATCTTCAACCTCTGTTCGGGTAGCTCGAAAGAATACCGCATTACCAGCGTACACCGCCGGACAAAAATCTTTTAAAATTCGTGGATTATTTTTTGCAATTTCATAAGCATTTTCCAAGAATTCTTTACTCATGGATTTAATAAACTCATCACCGTAGTGATCGGCAAGGGCAGCATTCACCATTTCCTGGTCAATTTCGCCTTCTTTGTTTACAAAATACGATCCTGGCCGACTATCTAGTAAAGCTAACAACGCCACCTTTTCACCTTGCTGCTCAAGTTGGACGGCCATGCTATGCGCGACTATGCCTCCCAAGCTCCACCCTAACAGGTAGTAAGGTCCTTCTGGCTGGATTTGGCGAATTTGCTCTAAGTAGTCTGACACCATGTCATTAATGGTAGACGGAAGTGGCCTTGCGCCGTCAAACCCACGGGCTTGCACTCCATAGAGGGGCTGGTCACTGTCTAAAAAACTTGACAGGCTAATGTAGCTCCAGCTCAAACCGAATCCAGGATGCATGCAGAAAAGAGGAGGACGACTGCCTTTAGGCTTGAGAGGAAGCAAAACAGAAAACGAACTTTCTTGAACACCATTGAGCTGGGCCAAACGTTGTGCTAAACCGGCGACAGTGGGTGCTTCAAATACCGTGCGAATGGTAAGGTCAACCTTTAACACCTTGCGAATACGATCGATCAAACGCATGGCCAACAAAGAATGACCACCTAAGTCAAAAAAACTGTCGTCAATGCCTACGCGAGGCAAGTTCAGCACTTCTGTGAAAAGTTCCGCCAATGTCTGTTCATGTGGCGTACGAGGAATGCGATATTGGGTTGGTGCCAAATCTGGTTCAGGCAGCGCGCGTCGATCAAGCTTGCCATTCGGCGTGAGTGGCAAAACATCCAAGCGCACAAATGCAACCGGCACCATATAGTCGGGCAAGCTAGCGGCCACATGCGCACGCAACGTATCCACCAACTTTTCATCGGCGTCGGCTACCACATATGCAACAAGCTGCTTATCAATGCCCTCACCTCGCACGAGCACCACCGCATCACGTACCTGCGGGTGTTGCACAAGAGACGCCTTGATTTCGCCCGGCTCAATGCGAAAGCCCCGAATTTTGACCTGCTCATCATTGCGGCCTAGGTATTCCAGATTGCCATCGGGTCGGTAACGAGCCAAATCGCCCGTTTTGTACATGCGTGCATCGGGTGCGTCCGAGAACGGATTAGGTACGAAGCGCTCAGCCGTCAACTCGGGACGGTTCAAATAGCCACGGGCGACACCGACTCCGCTGAGATATAACTCCCCAACCGTACCGAGTGGCACCGGCTGGCCGTGCACATCAAGCAAGTAGACCTGCGTGTTCGCGATGGGCCGCCCAATTGGGATAGTGTCTTCTGCGCATGCTGCTGGACACGTCCAAAACGTTGTACCAATGGGATTTTCAGCTGGCCCATACAGGTTGTGCACTTGCACGTCGGGCAGCAGCGTTTGACACAACCGGGCGGTTACGCCGGACAGTGCCTCACCACCGCAAATTAAATGTTTCACGGATGTGCAGCGCTGAACGCCTTCCGTATCCAAGAAAATACTCAGCATGGAAGGCACAAAGTGAACCGTCGTGATGCGCTGCCGGGCAATGAGATCGATCAAAGCGACAGGCTCTTTATGAGCATCGGGGGCGGCTACGACAAGGGTCGCGCCATTGAGCAACGTCCAAAAGAACTCCCAAATTGATACATCGAAGTTAAAGGGTGCTTTTTGGAGAACGCGGTCAGCGGGCGTCAGACTATAACCTCGTTGCCGGTCAATCAGCACCTGATCTTCATTTGAGATGCCCTTGGACTTTGTCACCTCGAATAAGCGTGTGATTTGAACGTGTTCGATCATCACGCCCTTCGGTGTGCCGGTGGAGCCAGACGTGTAAATGACATACGCCAGATGGCGAGGCGTCAGTTCGGCTACCCGTGGGTTGGGTGCAGCTTGATCGAGCGGTACATCCAGCTCAAGTACGCTTCGGCACGCAAGCGCCGCTTCCCCCAACGTGGCTCTACCCGTTGCATCAGCTAGTAGGATCGTTGGTGCTGCATCATTCAGAATATGCGCGAGGCGCTCGCACGGATACGCGGGATCAAGTGGCACACAAGCGCCGCCCGCTTTCATGATCGCCAATAGCCCCACGACCATCGCCGGTGAGCGCTCGACGCAAATCGCCACTCGGGCATCCGGCTTGGCGCCCAATTCAATAAGCCGATGCGCGAGGCAGTTGGCTCGTGCGTTCAATTGCGCATAGCTTAGTGTCTGCGCTTCGTACACCAGCGCAGTAGCATCGGGGCTACGCTCCACCTGTGCCTCGAACAGCTGATGAACGCACTGGTAGGCTGGGTAGGGAGCCGTCGTCGCATTCCATGTCTGAAGCAGCAGCTGACGCTCATCCGCTCCCAGCATCTGAAGCGTCGCCACCGGTTGCTGTGAGCAAGCCGCCATCGCCTGCAACATCGTCGTCAGATATCCAACGTGCCGCTCAATCGTCGCGGGGTCAAACAACGCACTCGCATAGCACAATGCCCCGATAATTTCGTCGCCTGCTTCATACAGGTGCATTTCTAGGTCAAACCGGACCATGTCGTAATCGAGGTTGGCAGACGTGACATCCAGTCCGGGTAAGCGCCACTGCCCTATTTCATTGCTCTGCCACGCGAACAACACTTGAAACAGCGGCGTGTGATTGAGCCGGCGCGGCGGCTGCACGATCTCAACGACCTGCTCGAACGGCAGATCTTGATGTGCCTGCGCATCCAACGTCGTACGTCGCACGCGCTTAAGCAGTTCGCTTGTATTGGGCTCGCCGGACAAATCCACGCGCAACGCCAGCGTATTGACAAAAAAGCCAATCAACGGCTCGATCTCACGGTGCCCCCGGTTCGCACTGGGCGTGCCAATGACTAGATCATCTTGGCCCGACAAGCGCGCGAGCACCGCACTCCACGCCGCGAGCACTGTCATAAATAGCGTCGTGCCGTGTTCAGCGCTTAGCTGCTTCAGCACACGCGTGGTTTGTGCATCAATCTGCACCGGCACGTGTGCACCGGCAAACGATTGCTGCGCCGGACGCGGTCGGTCGGTTGGCAACTCCAGCAGCACGGGGGCGTCGGCCAGTGTCGCGCGCCAGTAGTCACTCTGATCTTCCAGTCGCTCGCCCGACAGCCACTGGCGTTGCCAGGCCGCGTAATCCGGATACTGAATCGCCAGCGCGGGTAGGGGCTCGGCTGGCGCCCCGACGCGCGTTGCATACAGCGCGCTGAGCTCGCGCACCAGCACGCCAATCGACCAACCGTCCGACACGATATGGTGCTTTGTGAGCAGCAGTACGTGTTCGTCGTCGGTTAATTGGATACCACACGAGCGGATCAACGGCCCGTGCACCAGATCGAACGGTGCACGCGCTTCGCTGTGACTTAGACGTGCCAGCTGCACGTCAGCATCGGGTACCCCACGCAGATCGTGCCAGTGCAATGGCACGCCCGTGTCGGCCGGCAATAGCCGCACCTGCGGCTGACCATCAACGCTCACAAACGTCGAGCGCAACGCTTCATGGCGAGCGAAGAGCGCATTCAATGCCTGTTGCCACGCAGCCCGATCGAAAGGCCCGCGCACACGCAGCGCAAACGGCATGTGATAAGTATCGCTGACGCCGTCGAGCTGTGCGAGAAACCAAAGCCGTTGCTGCGCGAACGACAGCGGCAAGTCGCCTTCGCGCGAGACCGGCGTAATCTCAGGCAGCGCACTGGTTTGCTGGTTCAGTTGCGCACTCACCGCCGCCGCAAACGCAGCCAGCGTCGGCGACGCAAATAGGCTCGTCAGCGGCATCTCAGCACCGAGTGCCCTGACCCGGTTCATCAAGCGCACTGCCAGCAGCGAATGGCCACCGAGCGCAAAGAAACTGTCATGCCGACCGACACACTCGACACCGAGCAACTCCGTCCAGATTGTCGCAAGCGTCATCTCTAGCTCGCCTGCGCGGCGCTTCATACGCTTGATGCGCAAGTGCGTCGTCATCGGGCGCGGGTAGCGCACGCCGATCGAGCTTACCATTGGGTGTGAGCGGCAGCGCATCCAGGCGCACGAATGCAGCCGGCACCATGTAATCAGGCAGCTGTGTCGCCACATAGCGGCGAACGTCAGCAAATTGATCGAAGCTGGCCGGTTGATTCGCGTAGTTAAACAATGACGATTGGCCATCGTCTGAGGGCGGCAGGTAGACAGCAGTGGGCATGGCTTGGGCCATCTCACTGGCTTTCACGAACACAATGTCCATGCAGGCATGAGCATCATGTTCTGACCACGTGCTACCCACCCAGTAGCCAAGCGACTCACCCAACGCAGAGAAATCCTCCGGTTCCAATCCAATCGCCTGCGCATTGCCGGTGATGAGCTGACGCTTAATGGCGCTGATGTCATCGCCATTTTCAAGCGCTTGCATCGCCTCTATCTCCAGCGCTAACCGTGCATTAGGCACACCCGTGATGCGCAGCTGGGCGGGACGCTCCGTCGCGAGCAATGTCTGTAGTGTATCAATCTCGACTACCCCTTGTCCCCACCGCAGCTGCGGCGCTTGAGCGAGCGACAAGGTGTTGACGGGGCCTTTGCGCAGCACTACGTCGTAGCGATAGCGGCTCAATTCATTATGGTAGTCACCGCGCTTGAGCTCGATATCGACCGCCGCAATGGTGTCGACCCTATTGGGCAGTGCGCTAAAAAAGGCCGGCGCTAGCATCAGCTCTTTTTCTGCAAGCAGCGCTTGCTTGATACGTCGCCCTAAGCTAGACCTATCATCAGTGGCCGAATCGGCTTGGTGCAACTGCACCGCGGTGGTAAAACAGTTCAGCAAACTAAGGTTACGCACGTCCCCGATGAAAACGCTCCCACCGGGCACAAGCAGCTCCATCGCTTGGCGGACTACATCCATTAAATAGCTGGCACTGGGGAAATATTGCACCACCGAGTTAATCACGATGGTATCGAAATAGTCTGTGGGTAAGCCTTCAGTGACATGCGCAGCCTGTGTGCGCAATTGAACGTGTGAAGCCAGTTCAGGTCGCTGCGCCAACTGAGTGCGCAATGTCTCGATGGAGGGTGCAGAAAAATCCGTGCCCCAATACACTTCACAATGAGGTGCTAGGTGCGCGAGCAGCAGTCCCGTGCCTACGCCAATCTCCAGCACCCGCCGCGGTTGCAACTCACGAATCCGTGCGACCGCATCCGCGCGCCACGCTTGCATGTCCGACAACGGAATCGGCTGACCATCGTAGCTGCTCTTCCAGATATTAAAGTTTTCACCAAATGCATAGTCCGCGTCGTCTTTATAGTACGTATCGTAGACCTTCTGCCATGCTTCGACTTGCTCCGCCTCCGTCGCAAAGTCTCGCTCGACAGGCACTTGGTCAAGCACGATATAGCCAACCAGTTGTTGGCTCCCGCCCTGATCCTCTCGAGCAATCACCGCAGCCTGCGCGACGGCCGGGTGATGCTGAAGCACCGCCTCAATCTCACCCAACTCCACCCGAAAGCCCCGAACCTTAACCTGCTGGTCCGCCCGGCCGATAAACTCCAGCGCGCCATCCGAGCGCCAGTACGCCAGATCGCCCGTTCGGTACACCCGCGTACCGCTCGCATCGAACGGGTTAGCGATGAAACGCTCGGCGCTCAACCCCGGTCGGTTGAAGTACCCCCTGGCCACGCCCTCACCGGCTATATACAATTCCCCCACTACGCCAACCGGCACCGGACGCAAGCATGCGTCTAGCACGTAGGCTCTAGCGTTATCCAGTGGCGTGCCTATCGGAATAGACGCTTGCGCTTGATACGGCCCCTCGAGCAGATGGCCCGTAGCAATGGTTGTCTCAGTAGGCCCATACCCATTGATCAAGCGCAGTGCGGGACAGTGCTCGAGCACGCGCTGCGCCGCCGCGGACGAGACAATATCCCCACCCACCGTCAGCTGACGTACACTGCGCAGATAGCTCAAGTCACCTTCAGCCATGACCTGAAACAGCCCCGCGGTCAACCACAGCGCGCTTACCTGATGCGCTCGGATGGTCTCTTGCAGCACTCGCACATCCAACTCGCCCGGCGGCACAATGACTACTTGGCCACCACAGAGCAGCGGCGTCCACAGCTCATACATGGAGACATCAAAGGCGTGCGACGAATGCAGCAGTACACAATCTCGCACTTCGGACAAACGCCGGTCCAGGGCCATATAGCGTACTGTGCGATGCACAATGGCCACGCCTTTGGGTTGGCCGGTCGAACCCGACGTGTACATCAAATACGCCAGTTGCTCGGGCGAGCAAACCACAGCGGGGTTATCACTTGGCTCATCATCGAGTGACGCATCGGCATCGACGACAATGACGTGGGTACTTAGCGCAGCGCAGCGCGCTTGCAAGGCGTGATCAGTCAGTACAATGGGCGCGCGCGTCTCACTCAATAACGTGTGCAGCCGAGTATCAGGCCATTGCTCGTTCAGTGGCATATAGACGCCGCCGGCTTTGATGACGGCCAGCGCTGCGACCACGCGCTCGGGCGAACGCTGCATCAACACTGCCACGGGCGTCTGCGCTACCACCCCCAGCCGGATCAGCCGATGAGCCAGACGGTTTGCCTGAGCATTCAGCTCCGCGTAACTAATGCTTTGTTCTTTAAAGATAATTGCAATGGCTTCAGGTGTTGTAGCTACCTGCTCTTCGAACAACTGGTACACGCACCGATGCGACGGATAATCGCGCTGCGTCATATTCCAAGTTTCGAGCAGCAAAGTTCGTTCGTCTTCTGGCATCACCTCCAGTTGCTGAACCGGTTTGTCATGCGCATGCTCGAGTGCTTCGACGAGGCTTTCCAGTGCCCGCTGCATATACCCGCACACACGATTTGGGTCGATTGGCTGTACCACTTGGCAGCTCAAGCTTAAGGCTTGCTGAAAATCGTTTATCGACAACGTGACCGGATAATTGGTCCGTTCTTCTGCGCTTAACAATTCAACGCCGTCTATCGTTGGGCTTTCAGCCAAAGGCATTGCATTATGTCGATAATTGAACAATGCACTAAACAATGGCATGCCAGCCGGCACCCCACTGCAACGCTGCGCGAGTGCTAACGAAGCATGCTCGTGCTCGAGTAGCGCAGCTAAACGTGCGTGCGTGTCTCGCACGCTGTACTCAGCATGACTATGCAAATCCACACGCATTGGCAAAGTATTAACGAACAGTCCCATCGCGCTGTCTGCCCCGTCACCGGCCTGCATTCGTCCAAACAGCACCGTGCCAAATACCACTTGCTGCTGTCCGCTCACGCGCGCAAGCACTTGCGCCCAGGCCAAATGGCATAAACTGGCCAGGCTCACACCCAAGCGCCTAGCCTGCGCGCGCAGCCGATCATTCAACTCTTGCGGCAGCGCTCGATGCGCCTCGGTAATTTGGCTGCCATCGCAATGTACATCGGCTAATCCGAACGGTAGCGTAGGCTTATCCACGTTAGCCAACATGTCGGTAAAGAAGCATACATGCTCCTCTTCACTCATGCCCAGTCGCGCTTGTACAATCGAGTTACGGAACGGCTGAGCCGGCGGCAATGTGTCGCCCCGACCATCAATAAAAATTTGCACTTCTTTATTCATGACCTCCAGTGTCGAATGATCATTGATTAAATGATGAACCAATTCGACTAATAGCCAGCGGCCATCACTGTCTCGCGCAATGACGAAATGCATTAATGGCGCTTGTGTCAGATCGATGCGATATCGGCGGGTGTTAAAGCGCTCGGTCAATTGCTTGAGGATCGGCCCCTCGGCCGGATCTAGCGTAAGCTCCATAATCCATAACGGCGCATCACGCCAAACGACCTGTGCAGGCGTAGATATATCCTCCCAAATAAATGCTGTACGCAAAATATCGTGGCGGTTCACAACCTGCTGAACTGCATCGAGATAGCAATCCAGCTTTTTCCGATCGGCAAAGACCTTCTGAAAAAACAGCAGATAGGGATCACCGTCGGCGGCCAGCAGATGATGAAACAAAATACCGTCCTGCAGCGGTGACAGTGCATAAATGTCTTGGATGTTTGCCACCCCGCCCGGCACTTGCTCGACAATGCGGTCAATGTCGGCTTGAGTCAGGTCAATAAGTGGCAGCATCTGCGGCGTCAGCGTAGTAGTGTCAAGAGTAATTGCATTGGGCGGCACAATCACTTCACGGTGCTGGCCCAATGATTGAGCCAGCGCACTTAACGTCGGCATGTCAAATAATGCACGCACGGACAACCCTAAACCCCGACGCCTCAGACGCTCGATGAGTTGCACCGCCAGTAGCGAATGGCCCCCGAGTGCAAAAAAGCTGTCGTGCCGACCCACACGCTCCACCTCGAGCAATTCGGCCCAGATTTGAGCCAGCGTGGTCTCCAATTGGCCTCGCGGCGCTTCATAGACATGATGCGCGAGTGCACCAGCATCTGGCTCAGGTAACGCACGTCGATCCAGCTTGCCATTGGGCGTCAAGGGCAACGCATCCAACCGCACAAATGCAGCCGGCACCATATACTCGGGCAAACGAGCAGCCACATGCGTGCGCAGCTCGCTGACCAGCACCTCATTCGGCTCGGCCACCACATACGCGACAAGCCGCTTATTAATGCTCTCACCCCGCACAAGCACCACCGCATCGCGCACCTGCTCATGTTGCACCAGGCACGCCTCGATCTCACCGGGCTCAATGCGAAAGCCGCGAATCTTCACTTGCTCATCGTTGCGCCCGACAAACTCCAAGTTGCCATCGGGCAAGTAACGCGCTAAATCGCCTGTCTTATACATCCGCGCATCAGGCGTATCTGTGAACGGATCGCGCACAAAGCGCTCGGCGCTCAGCTCCGGGCGGTTCAAATAGCCATGCGCGACTCCCGCACCACCAATGTACAACTCGCCAACCGCACCGAGCGGCACCGGCTGGCCGTGCGCATCGAGCAGATAAACTTGGGTGTTCGCAATCGGCCGCCCAATCGGGATATTGACGTTGCCCTTGGGCACCGCAGTGATCCTATAAGTCGTCGCAAATGTAGTGCTCTCGGTCGGACCATAACCGTTGATCAATTGCTGAGGCGGCCTCTCTCGCAGCACTTGCCCCACCACGCTCGCATCTAGTGCATCACCTCCGACAATCAAGGCCTTGAGTTGGGTAAAGACTGGGCCCAATTCCACGGCCATTTGATTGAACAAACCCACGGTCAACCACAAAACACTGATGCGCTGTTCGCGCAGGGTTTGCGCAAACAGCGCTGGAGTCAGCACCGTGTCATGATCCATCACGACAGCCGCCGCGCCATTTAATAACGGCGCCCAGACTTCAAAGGTGCTCGCGTCAAAAGCCGGATTGGCCGCAAATGCGATGCGATCATCCGCTCCAACGTCAACATAGCCATTGTTGATCACTAGCCGCGCGATCGCTCGATGCGGCACCAGCACACCCTTGGGCATGCCGGTGGAGCCAGACGTGTACATCACATAAGCCGTATCAACACTGCGGCCGGCCGGTTGTGGACACGTCGTTGGAAAGTGCTCGGTTTGCGCTTTATCTGATAAGTCCAGACGCAATAGCGCTGTGGGCCGCGTAGCCGCAACTTCGGTGTGCGCATTGGTGAGCAACAACTGCGCTGCACAATCGCTCATGACCCAGCTTTGCCGCTCCGTGGGAGCACGAGGATCAATCGGTACGTAAGCTGCCCCTGCCTTGAGAATGGCCAACTGCGCCACCACCAAATCAATCGAGCGCTCAAGCAGCGTGGCCACGTAGTGCCCGGGTTCAACGCCCAGATCGACGAGCCGATGCGCGAGGCGGTTGGCCTCTGCATTGAGCTGCGCATAGCTAAGCACCTGGTCCTTATACACCAGCGCCGTCGTCTCGGGTGTGCGCGCCACCTGCTCTTCGAATAACTGCTGCACACACTGGTGTGACGGATACTCGCGCTGCGTCGCGTTCCACGTCTGAAGCAGCAACTGACGCTCATCCGGACCCAGCATCTGCAGTGTTGCCACCGGTTGCTGTGGGCAGGTGGCCATCGCCTGCAACATCGTCTTCAGATACCCTACGTGCCGCTCGATCGTCGTGGGGTCAAACAGCGCGCTCGCATAATGTAACGACCCGGTAATCTGTTCACCCGCCTCATACAGATGCATTTCCAAGTCGAACCTGACCATGTCGTACTCAAGCTCGCCAGGCTTGACATCCAGCTCGGGTAAGCTCCATTGCCCTATCTCGTTGCTCTGCCACGCAAACATCACTTGAAACAGCGGCGTATGATTCAATCGACGCGGCGGTTGCACGATCTCGACCACTTGCTCAAACGGCAGATCTTGATGCGCCTGCGCGTCCAGCGTCGTACACCGCACGCGCTTAAGCAGTTCGCTCGTATTGGGCTCGCCAGATAAGTCGACACGCAACGCCAGCGTATTGACAAAGAAGCCAATCAACGGCTCGATCGCGGCATGTCCCCGGTTGGCACTGGGCGTGCCAATGACCAAATCATCCTGGCCTGACAAGCGCGCGAGCACCGCGCTCCAAGCGGTAAGCACCGTCATAAACAGCGTCGTGCCATGCTCAGCGCTTAAGCGCTTAAGCGCTTGCGTGGTCGATGCATCGATCTGCACCGGCACGTGTGCACCAGCAAACGACTGTTGCGCCGGGCGCGGCCGGTCCGTCGGTAGTTCCAGCAGCACCGGCGCATCGGCCAGCGTCGCACGCCAGTAGTCGCTCTGCGTTTGAAGCCGCTCCCCGGACAGCCATTGACGCTGCCAAGCCGCGTAATCCAGATACTGGATTGCCAGCGGCGGCAATGAATCAGCTTGGGCTCCAACGCTGGCCGCATACAGCGTGCTCAACTCGCGCACCAACACGCCAAACGACCAGCCGTCCGACACAATATGGTGCTTTGTCAGCATCAGTACGTGTTCGTCGTCGGCCAATTGGATCACGCATGCGCGCATCAGCGGCCCGCACGCCAGATCGAACGGCGTGCGCGCTTCATCGGCGGTCAAACGCGACAGCTGCGCGTCGGCATCGGGCACCTCACGCAGATCATGCCAGCGCAGCGGCACGCCCGTGTCAGCCGGCAACAGCTGCACCTGCGGCTGACCCTCGATATTCACAAATGTCGAGCGCAGCACTTCGTGTCGCACGAACAGGGCATCCAGCGCTTGTTGCCATGCTGCCCGATCGAAAGGCCCGCGCATACGCAGTACAAGTGGGATATGGTAGTTAGCGCTTGCCTCATCGAGTTGCGCGAGGAACCATAGCCGCTGCTGTGCGAACGACAACGGCAAGCTGCCTTCGCGCGAGATCGGTGTGATCTCAGGCAATGCATTGACTGATTGGTTCAGCTGCGCGCTCACCGCCGCCGCGAACGCGGCCAGCGTCGGCGACGCGAATAAGCTCGTTAGTGGCATCTCGGCACCCAGCGCCCTAACCCGGTTCATCAACCGCACCGCAAGCAGCGAATGGCCACCGAGCGCAAAGAAGCTGTCATGCCGGCTAACACGCTCGATGCCCAATAGCTCCGCCCAGATCGTCGCGAGCGTGGTCTCCAACTCGCCTTGCGGTGCTTCATACGCTTGATGCGCGAGTGCGTCGGCGTCTGGCGCCGGCAACGCGCACCGATCGAGCTTGCCATTGGGTGTCAGGGGCAACGCATCGAGGCGCACGAACGCGGCCGGCACCATGTAATCAGGCAACTGTGTCGCCACATAGCGGCGAACGTCTGCAAATGGATCGAAGCGGGTCGGTTGGTTAGCATAGCGGAACGGTGACGTTTGATCGTCGTCCGAAGGCCGAAGGTACACATCGGTGGGCACCGCTTGGGCCATCTCACTGGCTTGTACGAATACAACATCCAAGCAGGCGTGGACATCATGCTCTGACCAAGTGGTGCCGACCCAGTAGCCAAGCGATTCACCTAATGCAGAGAAGTCCTCCGGTTCCAATCCAATCGCCTGCGCGTTGCCGGTCATGAGCTGACGCTGAATCAGACTGATATCATCGCTATGCTCAAGCGCCTGCATCGCCTCCATCTCCAGCGCTAGCCGCGCATTAGGCACACCCGTGATGCGCAGCTGGGCGGGACGCTCCGTGGCAAGCAATGTCTGTAGTGCATCCATCTCGACGACCCCTCGTCCCCAACGCAACTGTGGCGCTTGAGCAAGCGACAACGTGTTCACGGGCCCTTTGCGCAACACCACGTCGTAGCGATATCGGCTCAATTCATTATGGTAGTCGCTGCGTTTGAGTTCGATATCGACCGCCGCAATCGTGTCAATCCTGTCTAGCAGTGCGCTGAAGAAGGCGGGTGCTAGCAGTAGCTCTTTTTCTGCAAGTAGCGCTTGCTTGATACGCCGCTCTAAGCTGGACCTGTCATCGGTGGCCGAATCGGCTTGGTGCAACTGCACCGCTGTGGTGAAACAGTTCAGCAGGCTAAGGTTGCGCACATCACCGATGAAAACGCTCCCGCCGGGCACCAGCAGGTCCATCGCTTGGCGGAGCACATCCGTTAAATAGCTGACGCTGGGGAAATATTGCACCACCGAGTTGATCACAACGGTATCGAAATACCCTGCGGGTAAGCCCTCGGTGACATGCGCAGCCTGCGTGCGCAGTTGAACATGGGAGGCCAGTTCCGGCTGCTGCGCCAACTGAGCGCGTAATGTCTCGATGGAAGGCGCAGAAAAATCCGTGCCCCAATACGCTTCACAATGAGGCGCCAGGTGTGCAAGCAGCAGTCCCGTGCCTACGCCAATCTCCAGCACTCGCCGCGGTTGCAACTCACGAATACGCTCAACCGCATTCGCGCGCCACGCTTGCATATCCACCAGTGGAATCGGTTGACCATCGTAGCTGCTCTTCCAAACACTAAAATCCTCGCCGAAAGGATAATCTTGCTCATTACTGTAATAAGCATCATAGACACTTTTCCATTCATTGACTTGATGCTTTTCTGCTGCAGGATCGGATTCAATAGATATATTTCTAAGGACAACATAACCGACTAAATTTTTATCTCCGAAACGGTCCTCTCGTGCGATAACAGCAGCTTGTGCTACAGCAGGGTGGCGTTGCAGTACAGCTTCAACTTCGCCCGGCTCAATCCGGTAACCACGTATCTTGACTTGGTGGTCAGCACGGTTAACAAAATTCAAATTACCGCTGTTCTGATAACGGGCCAAGTCTCCTGTCTTATACATGCGTGCGTCGGGAGTATCCGAGAACGGATTAGGTACAAAGCGTTCAGCAGTCAGTTCTGGACGGTTCAAATAGCCACGGGCGACACCGGCACCACCGATGTATAGCTCTCCGACCGCACCCAACGGCACCGGCTGGCCATACGTATCAAGTAGATAAATTTGCGTATTCGCAATAGGCCTACCAATAGGGGTTGTCGGCCCAACCGCATCTTGATGCTCAGCAATACAGTAAATAGAAGACCAAATGGTAGTCTCGGTAGGTCCGTACAAATTCCATGTAACTTTAGTAGCGTCGCGAAGCCTTATTGATAAACTAGACGGTAATGCTTCCCCTCCGCATAGAGCCGTCAGACTCGGCATATGCTTTGACTGCTCCAAAAGAACCCGCCAAGTCGCTGGCGTGGCCTGCATCAAGCTAATTTCGTGTTCTTTAATAAGCTTTTGAAGTATGCTCGGGTCGGTAACTTCCCTACGGCTAGCAATGACGACTGCCGCACCGTGGCTCATCGGTAAGTAAAGCTCTAATCCAGCAATATCAAAAGAAATACTGGTCACGGCAAGCAACCGGTCGTGACTCGACATGCCAGGAGAGGAAGACATCGAAACCAGGAAATTGACCACATTACGATGTTCGATCATGACGCCCTTGGGTTTGCCGGTTGAGCCGGACGTGTAAATCACGTAGGCAAGATCGCGGGCGGTAAGGCCTGAAATAGACGGATTGGTATGCGCTAGGGAAGGCAGCTCATTTGGATCAATCACCGTGCACGACGCGAGCGCTACCTCTCCCAGCACGGCGCAGCCAACCGCATCGGCCAGCACGATCATGGGTGCGGCATCGGCGAGAATATGCGCGAGGCGCTCGGATGGATACGCGGGATCGAGCGGCACATACGCGCCACCGGCTTTCAGAATCGCCAATAGTCCTACGACCATCGCCGGTGAACGTTCGACGCAAATCGCCACTCGGGCATCCGGCTTAACGCCCAGTTCAATGAGCCGATGCGCGAGGCGGTTGGCCCGGGCATTCAACTGCGCATAGCTCAGTGTCTGCTCTTCATACACCAGCGCAGTGGCATCAGGGCTGCGCTGCACTTGCGCCTCAAACAACTGATGAATGCACTGGTGGGCTGGGTAGGGAGTCGCCGTCGCGTTCCATGTCTGAAGCAGCAACTGACGCTCATCCGCTCCCAGCATCTGAAATGTTGCTACCGGTTGCTGTGGGCAAGCCGCCATCGCCTGCAACATCGTCGTCAGATATCCCACGTGCCGTTCAACCGTCGCGGAGTCAAACAACGCGCTCGCATAATGCAACGATCCGATGATTTCCTCGCCTGCCTCATACAGGTGCAGCTCAAGGTCGAACCTAGCGATGTCGTATTTGAGTTCTTCGGGCGTGACTTCCAACCCGGGTAGGTGCCACTGTCCTGTCTCACTGCTCTGCCATGCGAACATTACTTGAAACAGCGGCGTGTGATTGAGCCGGCGCATCGGCTGCACGATCTCGACCACTTGCTCGAACGGCAGGTCTTGATGCGCCTGCGCGTCCAACGTCGTGCGCCGCACGCGCTCGAGCAATTGTGCCGTCGTCGGCTCGCCCTCCAAATTCACACGCAACGCTAACGTATTGACAAAAAAGCCGATCAACGGCTCGATTGCGGCATGCCCCCGATTTGCACTGGGCGTACCAATGACCAAATCATCCTGGCCCGACAGGCGCGCGAGCACCGCGCTCCAAGCCGCAAGCACCGTCATAAACAGCGTCGTGCCATGCTCAGCGCTTAAGCGCTTAAGCGCTTGCGTGGTCGATGCATCGATCTGCACCGGCACGTGTGCACCAGCAAACGACTGTTGCGCCGGGCGCGGCCGGTCCGTCGGTAGCTCCAGCAGTACCGGCGCATCGGCCAGCGTCGCACGCCAGTAGTCGCTCTGCGTTTGAAGCCGCTCACCCGACAGCCACTGACGCTGCCAGGCCGCGTAATCTGGATACTGGATCGTCAGCGCTGGCAGCGGATCGGCTTGCGCCCCAACGTTCGCGGCGTACAGCGCGCTTAACTCGTACACCAGCACGCCAAACGACCAACCGTCCGACACAATATGGTGCTGTGTCAGCACCAGTACGTGCTCGTCGTCAGCCAATTGGATCACGCAGGCGCGCATCAACGGCCCGCGCGTCAAATCGAACGGCGCGCGCGCTTCATCGGCACTTAAACGCGACAACTGCGCGTCGGCATCGGGCACCCCACGCAAATCATGCCCGTGCAGCGGCACGCCTGTGCCGGCTGGCAACAGCTGCACCTGCGGCTGACCGTCGACACTGACAAACGTCGAGCGCAATGCCTCGTGACGCGCGAGCAGGGCATCCAGCGCTTGTTGCCAGGCAGTCCGATCGAAAGGCCCACGCACACGCAGGACAAGCGGGATGTGATAGGTGCCACTAACCCCATCGAGTTGCGCGAGGAACCATAGCCGTTGCTGCGCGAACGACAGCGGCAAGCCGCCTTCGCGCGAGATTGGCGTGATCTCAGGCAGCGCACTGGTTTGCTGGTTCAGTTGCGCACTCACCACCGCCGCGAACGCGGCCAGCGTTGGCGATGCAAAGAGGGACGTCAGCGGCACGTCAGCACCTAGCAGCGCGCCTACTCGGTTCATTAAACGCACTACCAGCAGCGAATGGCCCCCGAGCGCAAAGAAGCTGTCATGCCGGCCCACACGCTCCACCCCGAGTAGCTCCGTCCAAATCGTCGCGAGCGTGGTCTCCAATTCGCCTTGCGGCGCTTCATACGCTTGCTGCGCCAGCGCACTTGCGTCTGGTTCGGGTAGCGCACGTCGATCGAGCTTGCCGTTGGGCGTCAACGGCAGCGCATCGAGCCGCACGAACGCGGCCGGCACCATGTATTCAGGCAGCCTGGCCGTAAGATACGCGCGCAACGCATGGGCAAGCTGTTGATCCGGTTCGGCTACGACGTAAGCGACGAGCCGCTTGTCAATTCCCTCACCCAGCGCAAGCACTACAGCTTCTCGCACCTGCGGATGTCTAACCAGGCATGTTTTAATTTCGCCCAACTCGATTCGAAGACCTCGAATCTTGACCTGGTGATCATTGCGTCCCAAAAACTCCAAATTCCCGTCAGGTCGGTAACGTGCCAAGTCACCCGTTTTATACATGCGAGCGCCCTCACGATCGCTAAACGGATCGAGCAAAAAGCGCTCGGCGGTCAGGTCAGGTCCATTCAAGTAACCACGCACAACACTTGCACCGCTGATGTACAACTCGCCAGTCGCACCCAGCGGCACCGGCTGACCGTGTCTGTCCAGTAGGTAAAGTCGGTTATTGGCAATGGGCCGACCAATCGGAATAGTGTCCTCCGAATACTCTGCTGGACAAGTCCAAGCGGCCACACCAATCGTTGCTTCGGTGGGGCCATACAAGTTATGCAGTTGTGCGTGGGGTAAAAGACGCTGGCAAAGCCGGACATGCGTACTCGTGAGGGCTTCTCCCGTGCAAAGTAGGCGCTTTACAGCCGTGCAGCGCTGAGCACCGTCAGTAGAGAGGAACATGCCGAGCATGGAAGGCACAAAATGAACCGTCGTGATGCGCTGCCGGATCATCAACTCCATTAAGGCAGACGGATCCTTATGGACACCGGGCGCTGCCACGACGAGGGTCGCGCCATTGAGCAATGTGCAAAAGCACTCCCAGACAGAGACATCGAAAGTAAAAGGTGCCTTTTGAAGGACACGATCGCCAGGCGTTAGCCCATAAGCTTGTTGCATCCAAACTGGATGGTTTATTGACGCTTGATTTTCCTTCTGTGCATCGTTGAGTTGGGTGACATCAAATAGATAAGCAATTTGAGCATGCTCGACCATCACGCCCTTCGGCGTGCCGGTCGAGCCGGACGTATAAATCACATATGCAAGATGGTGAGCAGTCAGCTCAGGTACCTGTGGATTGGTGGCCGCTCTTTCTGGCAGTACGTTGGGATCTAGTACGGTTAACGAGGCCAGAACCGTGTCGCCCAGCGCAGACTGGCCAGCCGTATCCGCTAACGCAATGGCCGGCGCGGTATCGGCGAGAATATGCGTGAGGCGCTCAGATGGATATGCGGGATCGAGCGGCACATACGCGCCGCCCGCCTTCATAATCGCCAATAGCCCTACCACCATCGCCGGCGAGCGCTCGACACAAATCGCCACCCGCGCATCCGGCTTGACGCCCAGTTCAATGAGCCGATGCGCGAGACGGTTCGCCCGTGCATTGAGCTGCGCATAGTCTTAGGGTCTGCGCTTCATATACCAGCGCAGTAGCATCCGGTGTGCGCTCCACTTGCGCTTCAAACAACTGATGAATGCACGGGTACGCTGGGTAAGGAGCTGCTGTCGCGTTCCATGTTTGAAGCAGCAACTGACGCTCATCCGCCCCTAGCATTTGAAGCGTCGCCACCGGTTGCTGTGGGCAGGCCGCCATCGCCTGCAACATCGTCGTCAAATACCCCACGTGCCGCTCGATCGTCGCAGGGTCAAACAGCGCGCTCGCATAGTGCAACGACCCGATGATTTCCTCACCTGCTTCATACAGGTGCATTTCCAGGTCGAACCTGGCTATGTCGTACTCGAGCTCGCCAGAGGTGACGTCCAGCCCAGGTAAGCGCCACTGCCCTGTCTCATTACTCTGCCACGCGAACAGCACTTGAAACAGCGGCGTGTGATTGAGCCGGCGCGGCGGCTGCACAATCTCAACGACCTGCTCGAACGGCAAATCTTGATGCGCCTGCGCATCCAATGTCGTTCGCCGCACGCGCTCGAGCAGTTGCATCGTCGTCGGCTCGCCCTCCAAATCCACGCGCAACGCCAGCGTATTAACAAAAAAGCCAATCAACGGCTCGATTGCAGCATGCCCTCGGTTCGCAGTGGGCGTGCCAATAACCAGATCATCCTGGCCCGACAAGCGCGCGAGCACCGCACTCCACGCCGCGAGCACTGTCATAAATAGCGTCGTGCCGTGTTCAGCGCTTAGCTGCTTCAGCACACGCGTGGTTTGTGCATCGATCTGCACCGGCACGTGTGCACCGGCAAACGATTGCTGCGCCGGACGCGGTCGGTCGGTTGGCAACTCCAGCAGCACGGGGGCATCGGCCAGTGTCGCGCGCCAGTAGTCACTCTGATCTTCCAGTCGCTCGCCCGACAGCCACTGGCGTTGCCAGGCCGCGTAATCCGGATACTGAATCGCCAGCGCGGGTAGGGGCTCGGCTGGCGCCCCAACGCGCGTTGCATACAGCGCGCTGAGCTCGCGCACCAGCACGCCAATCGACCAACCGTCCGACACGATATGGTGCTTTGTGAGCAGCAGTACGTGTTCGTCGTCGGTTAATTGGATACCACACGAGCGGATCAACGGCCCGTGCACCAGATCGAACGGTGCACGCGCTTCGCTGTGACTTAGACGTGCCAGCTGCACGTCAGCATCGGGTACCCCGCGCAGATCGTGCCAGTGCAATGGCACGCCCGTGTCGGCCGGTAATAGCCGCACCTGCGGCTGACCCTCGACGCTCACAAACGTCGAGCGCAGCGCTTCATGGCGAGCAAACAGTGCATCCAATGCCTGTTGCCATGCGGCCCGATCGAAAGGCCCACGCGCACGCAATACAAGCGGGATGTGATAAGTCCCATTGATACCATCAAGCTGTGCGAGAAACCACAACCGTTGCTGCGCGAACGACAGCGGCAAGTCGCCTTCGCGCGAGACCGGCGTAATCTCAGGCAGCGCACTGGTTTGCTGGTTCAGTTGCGCACTCACCGCCGCCGCAAACGCAGCCAGCGTCGGCGATGCGAACAGGGTTGCGAGCGGCACGTCAGTCCCCAGCGCCCTGACTCGGTTCATCAAGCGCACTGCCAGCAGTGAGTGGCCGCCAAGCGCAAAGAAGCTATCGTGCCGGCCCACACGCTCGATACCGAGCAACTCCGCCCAGATCGTCGCAAGCGTCGTCTCCAGCTCGCCTTGCGGCGCTTCATACGCGTGATGCGCAAGCGCACCAGCGTCTGGCTCGGGTAGCGCACGCCGATCGAGCTTACCATTGGGCGTGAGCGGCAGCGCATCCAGACGCACAAACGCAGCCGGCACCATATACTCGGGCAAGTGAGTGGCCACATGCGTGCGCAGCGTGCTGGCCAGCTGCTCATCGGCCTCAGCCACCACATAGGCAACAAGCCGCTTATCCACGCTCTCACCCCGCACGAGCACCACCGCATCGCGCACCTGCTCATGTTGCATCAGGCACGCCTCGATCTCACCGGGCTCGATGCGAAAGCCGCGAATCTTCACTTGCTCATCGTTACGCCCAACAAACTCCAGGTTGCCATCGGGCAAATAACGCGCCAAATCACCCGTCTTGTACATTCGCGCATCGGGGGCATCCGAGAACGGATCGCGCACAAAGCGCTCAGCCGTGAGTTCTGGGCGATTCGAATAGCCTCGTGCGACCCCCGCGCCACCGATGTATAACTCGCCAACCGCACCGAGCGGCACCGGCTGACCATGCGCGTCCAGTAGATAAATCTTCAGGTCGGGGATCCGTACGCCAATGGGGTTGCCCGCTTGCTCACTGTCCTGTTGTCGAAGTGCCCGATAAGTCACATGCACGGTGGTTTCGGTAATCCCATACATGTTGACCAATTGCGGACGGCGTTCATCGCGCGTGGCATACCATGCCTGCAAGATGGCAGGCTCCAGCGCTTCCCCACCAAAGATCACATAGCGTAATTGATCCGATAAGGCGCTTTGTGCTTGGCTAGCGATAAAGGCCTTAAATGCACTGGGTGTTTGGTTCAATACGGTGACGCCCTGCTCACAGACCAATTGATGAAACGCTTGGGCAGAGCGGGCAATATGATGAGGCACAATCACTAGCTTGCCGCCGTAACGTAACGCGCCCCACAGCTCCCACACGGAAAAATCAAACGCAAACGAGTGAAACAGGCACCAGGTATCGTGCTCGTTGAAGCCATACCAGGAGTGGGTCGCGTCAAACAGCCGCACCACTTGCGCATGCTCAACCATCACGCCCTTCGGGGTACCGGTCGAGCCGGACGTATAAATCACATACGCGAGGTCGTGCGCCTTCAGACCTGACACTGACGGATTGGTATCCGCTGCCTCCGGCAGTCTATTGGGATCAACCACCGTGCACGAGCTACGTACAGCATCACCGAGCGCAGCGCAACCAGCCGCATCAGCTAATACAATCGTGGGTGCAGTATCAGCGAGAATATGCGTGAGGCGCTCGGACGAATACGCGGGGTCGAGCGGCACATATGCACCACCGGCCTTCAGAATCGCCAATAGCCCCACGACCATCGCCGGCGAGCGCTCGACACAGAGCACCACTCGGGTATCTGGCTTGACGCCCAATTCAATGAGCCGATGCGCGAGGCGGTTGGCCCGGGCATTCAACTGCGCATAGCTCAGTGTCTGCTCTTCATACACCAGCACAGTGGCATCAGGGCTGCGCTGCACTTGCGCCTCAAACAACTGATGAATGCACTGGTGGGCTGGGTAGAAAGCTGTCGTCGTGTTCCACGTCTGAAGCAGCAATTGACGCTCATCCGCTCCTAGCATTTGAAGCGTCGCCACCGGTTGCTGTGGGCAAGCCGCCATCGCCTGCAACATCGTCTTCAGATACCCCACATGCCGCTCGATCGTCGCGGGGTCAAACAACGCGCTCGCATAGTGCAACGACCCGGTGATTCCCTCACCTGCTTCATACAGGTGCATTTCCAGGTCGAACCGAACCATGTCGTACTCAAGCTCACCAGGCTTGACATCCAGCTCGGGTAAGCTCCATTGCCCTATCTCGTTGCTCTGCCACGCAAACATCACCTGAGACAGCGGGGTATGATTCAATCGACGCGGCGGCTGCACGATCTCGACCACTTGCTCAAACGGCAGATCTTGATGCGCCTGCGCGTCCAGCGTCGTACACCGCACGCGCTTAAGCAGTTCGCTCGTATTGGGCTCGCCAGATAAGTCGACACGCAACGCCAGCGTATTGACAAAGAAGCCAATCAACGGCTCGATCGCAGCATGCCCCCGATTTGCACTGGGCGTACCAATGACCAAATCATCCTGGCCCGACAGGCGCGCGAGCACCGCGCTCCAAGCCGCAAGCACCGTCATAAACAGCGTCGTGCCATGCTCAGCGCTTAAGCGCTTGAGCGCTTGCGTGGTCGATGCATCGATCTGCACCGGCACGTGTGCACCAGCAAACGACTGTTGCGCCGGGCGCGGCCGGTCCGTCGGTAGTTCCAGCAGTACCGGCGCATCGGCCAGCGTCGTACGCCAGTAGTCGCTCTGCGTTTGAAGCCGCTCACCCGACAACCATTGACGCTGCCAAGCCGCGTAATCCGGATACTGGATCGCCAGCGACGGCAGTGGGACGGCCTGCTCCCCAACGCTTGCCGCGTACAATGCACTGAGTTCTCTTATCAGCACGTCAAGCGACCAGCCGTCCGACACAATATGATGCTGTGTGAGCACGCACTGATAGTTGTCATCGGCGAGCTGAATGACGCATGCACGCATCAGCGGGCCGCGCGCCAGATCAAACGGCGCGTGCACTTCATCGGCAGTCAAACGCGACAGCTGCGCGTCGGCATCAGGCACCCCACGCAAATCATGCCAGTGCAGCGGCACGCCTGTGCCGGCCGGCAACAACTGCACCTGCGGCTGACCCTCGACGCTCACAAACGTCGAGCGCAGCGCCTCGTGGCGCGCGAACAGTGCACCCAGCGCTTGTTGCCATGCGTCCCGATTTAGCGACCCATGCACATGCAGGACAAGCGGTATATGATAGTTAGCGCTGACTTCATCAAGTTGTGCGAGGAACCATAGCCGCTGCTGGGCGAACGACAGCGGCAAGCCGCCTTCGCGTGAGACCGGCGTGATCTCAGGCAGCGCACTGGTTTGCTGGTTCAGTTGCGCACTCACCACCGCTGCGAACGCGGCCAGCGTCGGCGATGCAAAGAGGGCCGCAAGCGGCACGTCGGCACCCAGCGCGCCTACTCGGTTCATCAAGCGCACCGCCAGTAGCGAATGGCCCCCGAGTGCAAAAAAGCTGTCGTGCCGACCCACACGCTCCACCTCGAGCAATTCGGCCCAGATTTGAGCCAGCGTGGTCTCCAATTCGCCTCGCGGCGCTTCATAGACATGATGCGCGAGTGCACCAGCATCTGGCTCAGGTAACGCACGTCGATCCAGCTTGCCATTGGGCGTCAAGGGCAACGCATCCAACCGCACAAATGCAGCCGGCACCATATACTCGGGCAAACGAGCAGCCACATGCGTGCGCAGCTCGCTGACCAGCGCCTCATTCGGCTCGGCCACCACATACGCGACAAGCCGCTTATTAATGCTCTCACCCCGCACAAGCACCACCGCATCGCGCACCTGCTCATGTTGCACCAGGCACGCCTCGATCTCACCGGGCTCGATGCGAAAGCCGCGAATCTTCACTTGCTCATCGTTGCGCCCGACAAACTCCAAGTTGCCATCGGGCAAGTAACGCGCTAAATCGCCCGTCTTATACATTCGCGCATCCGGTTCATTTGAGAACGGATCACGCACAAAGCACTCTGCAGTCAGCTCCGGGCGGTTCAGATAGCCATGCGCAACCCCCGCGCCACCGATGTGCAGCTCGCCGACCGCACCGAGCGGCACCGGCTGACCGTGCGCATCGAGCAGGTAAATCCGTGTGTTCGCAATCGGCCGCCCAATCGGGATATTGACGTTGCCCTTGGGCACCGCAGTGATCCTGTACGTCGTCGCGAACGTGGTGCTCTCGGTCGGACCATAACCGTTGATCAATTGCTGAGGCGGCGTCTCTCGCAGTACTTGCCCCACCACGCTTGCATCTAGTGCATCACCTCCGACAATCAAGGCCTTGAGTTGGGGAAAAACTGGGCCCAATTCCACGGCCATTTGATTGAACAAACCCACGGTCAACCACAAAACACTGATGCGCTGTTCGCGCAGGGTTTGCGCAAACAGCGCTGGAGTCAGCACCGTGTCATGATCCATCACGACAGCCGCCGCACCATTTAATAACGGCGCCCAGACTTCAAAGGTGCTCGCGTCAAAGGCCGGATTAGCCGCAAACGCGACGCGATCATCAGCCTCCACATCAACATAGCCATTGTTGATCACTAGCCGCGCGATCGCTCGATGCGGCACCAGCACGCCCTTGGACATGCCGGTGGAGCCAGACGTGTACATCACATAAGCAGTATCAAGGCTGCAGCAGGCCGGTTGCGGACAAGTCGTTGGCGTGTGTTCCGCGTCCTCTTTGTCTGGCGAGCCCAAACGCAATAGCGCTGTAGACGCAGAAGCCGCAACTTCAGTGTGCGCGTCGGTGAGCAACAACTGGGCGGCGCAATCGCTCATGATCCAGCTTTGCCGTTCTGTGGGAGCGCGCGGATCAATCGGTACATACGCTGCCCCTGCCTTAAGAATGGCCAACTGCGCCACCACCAAATCAATTGAGCGCTCGAGCAGCGTGGCAACATAGTTGCCAGGTTGGATGCCCAAATCGATAAGCCGATGCGCCAGCCGATTGGCCCGTGCATTGAGCTGCGCATAGCTCAGTGTCTGCTCTTCATACACCAGTGCGATGGCATCCGGGCTACGCTCCACCTGCGCCTCGAACAACTGATGAATGCACTCGTGCGCCGGATAGGAGGTCATCGTCGCGTTCCATGTCTGAAGCAGCAGGGTACGCTCTTCACGAGGCAACACTTCTAATTGCCAAACCGGCAAATTTGGTGCATATTCGAGCGCTTCGGCTAGGCTTTCCAGTGCCTGCTGCATATAACCGCACACACGGTTCGCGTCAAACGGCCGCACCACTTGAACGCTGAGTCTTAGCGCTTGGTCAGCATCATCCACCGACAGCGTGAGTGGGTAGTTGGTACGTCCTTCTACATTTAACAAACTTGCACTATCTACCGGTTGGCCCTCAACCGGCCGCGCCGCATTGTGCCGATAATTAAACAGTGCGCTAAAGAGTGGCATGCCCGCCGGCACGCCGCTGCAACGCTGCGCGAGTGCGAGCGACGCATGTTCATGTTCGAGCAACGCAGCCAAGCGCGCTTGCATATCCCGCACGCTATGCTCAACGCTACTGTCTAGCTCCACTCGCAACGGCAGTGTGTTGATAAACGGCCCCATCGCACTGCCCGCGCCATCGCCCCCTTGCATTCGCCCGAACAACACCGTGCCAAACACTACCCGCTGCTGGCCGCTCGCACGCGCGAGCACCTGCGCCCACGCCAGATGAAATAAGCTGGCCACGCTCACGCCCTGGCGTCTGGCCTGCGCACGCAACTGTTTGTTCAATGCCTGTGGCAACCTTCGCTGCGCTTCGGTGACTTCCGCGCCGTCACGATGCACGCCGGTGAGCCCAAACGGCAGTGTCGGTTCGTCCACGTCAGCGAGCATGTCAGTGAAGAAACGCTCATGGGCTTCTTGGCTCACGCCCAGGCGTGCCTGCGCGACCAAGTTACGGAAGGGTTGAGCCGGTGGCAATGTGTCGCCACGGCCTTCAAGGAACGCCTGCACCTCAGTGTGCATGACCTCCAGTGTCGCGTGATCGTCGATTAGATGGTGCACCAATTCCAATAGCAGCCAGCGGCCATCGCTGTCTTGCGCGAGCACAAAATGCATCAACGGAGCTTGAGTTAAATCGATGCGGTGACGACGAGGATTGAAGCGATGGGTCAGTTGCTCGATAACGGGTCCCTGGGCCGGATCCAAGACAAGTTCAGTAATCGACAGCGGTGCATGGCGCCAGACAACCTGAGCAGGTACAGACAGGCCCTCCCATACAAAGGCAGTACGCAAAATATCGTGACGATCAACGACTTGCCGGACTGCATTGAGGTAGCGATCGAGTTCCTCCCGATTTTCAAATGATTTCTGAACCATCCGCAGATACGGGTCGCCGTCAGTGGCCAGCAAGTGGTGAAACAAAATCCCGTCTTGCAGTGGCGAAAGCGCATAAATATCTTGGATGTTTGCCGCCCCACCCGGCACCCGTTCAACAATTTGATCGATGTCCGCTTGAGCCAAGTCGATGAGCGGCAGCATCTGCGGCGTGATTGTCGTGTTATCGGGTGTGATTACGTTGGGTGGCACCGTCACTTCACGGTGCTGGCCAAGCGATTCGGCAAGTGCGCTCAGCGTGGGCGAGTCGAACAACGTGCGTACCGAGACTGTCAACCCAAACCGACGCAAGCGTTCGATCATCCGTATTGCAAGCAGCGAATGACCACCCAGTGCAAAGAAGCTATCTTGGCGCCCCGCCCGCTCGACCCCGAGCAGCTCGGCCCAAATCGCCGCAAGCGTGGTTTCCAACTCCCCTTGCGGCGCTTCATATAGTTGACCTAACAGTGCACTGTCTGGGGCCGGCAGCGCACGTCGATCAAGCTTACCGTTCGGCGTGAGCGGCAATGTATCCAAACGCATGAAAACGGCCGGCACCATGTATTCGGGTAGTCGTGTTGCTACATACTGACGAATATCCGCGAATTGATCTAAGCTTGTCGGGTTATTTGCATAAGCATGAGGGGTTTGCCCACTACTGGAGGAAGGCGGCAAGTAGAGATCCGTCGGGACGGCGCAAGCCATGTCGCGTGCCTGCACCAGCACAATATCTATACATGCCGGAGCAGTATGTTCCGACCACGTAACACCGACCCAATAACCCAACGACTCACCCAATGCGTAGAAATCTTCAACAGTGGGCGCAGTAGTCTGTGCATGACCCGTTTTGAGCCGATGCTGGATCAGTTCAAGATCACAATCAGCGTTATTCAACGCCTGCGTGGCTTCAAGTTCGCACGCTACGCGCATATTGGGCACACCGACAATTCGCAAACAGGCGGGACGTTCAGTGGCTAAATGCGTTTTCACCGCCTCAAGCGTAGTGGCCTCTGCCCAATGCAGTTGCGGCGCGTGCGCCAGCGGTAGCGTGTTGACCGACCCTTTACGCAGCACCACATCGTAGCGATAACGGCTCAATTCATTATGGTAATCGCCATGCTTGAGCTGAATATCAATCGCCGCGATTTCATCAATGGCGCGGTGCAGCGTACTGAAGAAGGCCGGTGCCAGGCGCAATTCCTTTCTGGCCAATTGGCTTTGCTTGATCCGTCGGCGCAAACTGGCATAGTCATCCGTGCTGGGATCCGCTTGGTATAATTGGACGGCACTAGTGAAGCACTCGAACAAGCGCAAGTCTGGCACATCCCCGACGAAAAGAGCGCCTCCCGGCGCAAGTAGCGCCATCGCCTGACGTAACACATCAAGCAAATAATCAGCGTTCGGGAAATGTAAGACAACGGAATTAATGACGATAGTGTCAAAATAGCCTTGCGGCAAGCCCTCAGTAATATGTGCGGCTTGCGTGCGCAACTCAACGCGTGCCGCTAATTCAGCGTGCTGCGCCACTTGAAGCTTGAGCGCTTCAATAACGGGGGCGGAAATATCCGTACCCCAATACGCTTCACAATGGGGCGCTAAGTGCGCGAGCAGCAGTCCCGTGCCTACGCCAATCTCCAACACCCGCCGCGGTTGCAACTCACGAATACGTGCGACCGCGTCCGCGCGCCACGCTTGCATGTCCGACAACGGAATCGGCTGACCATCGTAGCTGCTCTTCCAGATATTAAAGTTTTCACCAAATGCATAGTCCGCGTCGTCTTTATAGTACGTATCGTAGACCTTCTGCCATGCTTCGACTTGCTCCGCCTCCGTCGCAAAATCTCGCTCGACAGGCCCTTGGTCAAGCACGATATAGCCAACCAGTTGTTGGCTCCCGCCCTGATCCTCTCGAGCAATCACCGCAGCCTGCGCGACGGCTGGGTGGTGCTGAAGCACCGCCTCAATCTCACCCAACTCCACTCGAAAGCCCCGAACCTTAACCTGCTGGTCCGCCCGGCCGATAAAATCCAGCGCGCCATCCGAGCGCCAGTACGCCAGATCGCCCGTTCGGTACAGCCGCGTACCGCTCGCATCGAACGGGTTAGCGATGAAACGCTCGGCGCTCAACTCCGGTCGGTTGAAGTAACCCCTGGCCACGCCCTCACCGGCTATATACAATTCCCCCACTACGCCAACCGGCACCGGACGCAAGCACGCGTCTAACACGTAGGCCCTGGCGTTATCCAGTGGCGTGCCTATCGGAATAGACGCTTGCGCTTGATACGGCCCCTCGAGCAGATGGCCCGTAGCAATGGTTGTCTCAGTAGGCCCATACCCATTGATCAAGCGCAGTGCGGGACAGTGCTCGAGCACGCGCTGCGCCGCCACGGACGAGACAATATCCCCACCCACCGTCAGCTGACGCACACTGCGCAGATAGCTCAAGTCACCTTCGGCCATGACCTGAAACAGCCCTGCGGTCAACCACAGCGCGCTCACCTGATGCGCTCGGATGGTCTCTTGCAGCACTCGCACATCCAACTCGCCCGGCGGCACAATGACTGCTTGGCCACCACAGAGCAGCGGCGTCCACAGCTCATACATGGAGACATCAAAGGCGTGCGACGAATGCAGTAGTACACGATCTCGCACTTCGGACAAACGCCGGTCCAGGGCCATATAGCGTACTGTGCGATGCACAATGGCCACGCCTTTGGGTTGGCCGGTCGAACCCGACGTGTACATCAGATACGCCAGTTGCTCGGGCGAGCAAACCACAGCGGGGTTATCACTTGGCTCATCATCGAGTGACGCATCGGCATCGACGGCAATGACGTGGGTACTTAGCACAGCGCAGCGCGCTTGCAAGGCGTGATCAGTCAGTACAATGGGCGCGCGCGTCTCACTCAATAACGTGTGCAGCCGAGTATCAGGCCATTGCTCGTTCAGTGGCATATAGACGCCGCCGGCTTTGATGACGGCCAACGCTGCGACCACGCGCTCGGACGAGCGCTGCATCAACACTGCCACGGGCGTCTCCGCTACCACCCCCAGCCGGATCAGCCGATGAGCCAAACGGTTTGCCTGAGCATTCAGCTCCGCGTAACTGAGCGTCTGATCTACGCACACCAGTGCAGTGGCATCAGGGGTACGCTCGACCTGTTTTTCAAACAACTCGGGCAGCGTCGCGTCAGGCACCGGTTGCGCGGTGGTGTTCCATTCGACAAGCAAGCGCTGCTGCTGCGCTGCATTGAGCCAGTCAACGCCGCTGATAGGCCGAATAGGCTCGGCGTTGAGCGCTCTAATGAACGTTAGGAAACCATATTGAGGTGTGGTGAGTTCACTTGCCGTGTCGAATGCGCGGTTCGCATCCAAAGCAATCCGCAGCATAGGGCTATCGGGCTGAGCATGGGCCACGACAAGGAGACTTTCGATCGATCCAGTGGCTAAAAAATGGCTCGTTGACGAAGACGCACCAAATAACAGATGGTTATCCACCACTCCGACGTCCAATAGGGAACTCAACAACCGCTGAGTGGGCGTCAATCCCAATACGTGGCGTAACGCATCAATCGGATAGCGCTGATGCCGCAGTCCCTGATGAATTTTTTTTGCTACTTGGTCCTTCAGCGCCGAGAGGCTTGTGCTTGGCCGAACAGTCAGCCGTACCGGCAGTATGTTGGATACCCTACCGGGGACGCATCGGCCCATACTCGGGCAAACCGTCGCCGGGACGCCGAGTACCACATCCTGCACCCCGGTTAGCCGATGCAGATAGGCCGCCATGGCGGCAGTAACAAGTTGGACTAAATCAATTGCAGAAGACTCAAATGTATCAATCCCCTGGCTATCGGACTGGACAAAATCAGCAGTATGGCATAAATGGAGATGAGAGGCGCTCGCAAGCTGGCCTGCATATACCACCGGTTCAGGCCAATTAGCGCAACGCTTGAGCCAATACGTTTCATCGCGCGCCCATTGTGCCGAATTGCGATATTGGGCATTCTTCTTTAACAACTGAGATACGGACCTGAAAGTGCATGGAGCGGGCTTGGCACCCTCACACATCGCGCTGTACACCTGCGCGACGCGTTGCGCGATAAGGTGCATACCCACGCCATCCATCATGATAGAGTGATAGCGCTGGTACCACAGCACCTGATCCGAAGCGGTTTTCAGCAATGCATAATGGAACAGCGGTCCTTGTAAAATATCCAATGGCTGTTCATAATCGGCGCGCATCCATGCTTGAGCGGCGGCTTGCGAGTCCGCTTCCGCACTGAGGTCAACCCGCGATAGCGACCACGCTAGCGAACCAACATACTGTTGAATGCCTTCATCGGTCTCAACGAAATACAACCGCAGGCTATCCGCTTCATGGATCACCTGCCGCAACGCCGCTTCGAACAAGGCTGGATCAACGACGCCTTCAATGACCGTGTACTGACCAATGATATAGGCAGGGCTGTCTGGATAGAGCTGCTGAGCAAGCCAGATTTCCGTTTGGGCAGTGGATAACGGATACGTAAGTGGCGTGACGCTAATAGACATCATTGAGCTCCAATCCAGACGAGAAGCAACCGTTTACATAGCTGAATCAGTCAACCAATCATCTTTGACTTTGTGCAACCTTTAGCAGTACAAATTTCACAATAACTATTACGTCTGCTTCTGCTTGTACCAATCGACAATCTTTCAAGGGATAACTTTATAGGTCTTCTTAGCAGATACCATGCCCACCATGAAAAATCGGAAGCAATCACTGGCCAATATGGCAACCCATGTGCATGCCAAACCAACCCCAACGGCACAAGCCCATACAGCGCTGCTAATGTTCATACCCAACGGGCCACAGTGGCTCACCGCTCTGCTTAGGCATACTGATGTTAAGCGTGGCAGCAAACCGCGCTGACTGCATTAAACATACATTACCCGTCTGTTGAGTGACCAGCCATACCTGCTGTTTTGCTGTCCATCAACTTGCATGGAATCCGCAAAACCGCTTCCCCGCTTAGGGAGTCAACTGGACTCGATAAAGCGTTGCCCCCAATGGGACGATACAACATTGCAGATTAACAACTGAAACGTGAACAATTCAACTATATCCATGCCCATGTGGGCTATTGCCCGCAATTAAGGCGCCATCGCGCCGCCGCTTACAAAGCAGGCTCAAGGCAAGAAGGATAGGGGGAAGTGTGCATACCGCATAAGACAACTTGGGCTGGTGCTATATTAGGATACTTCGTCATTACGTTTACTCCAGACATCGCCTGTATGAAACGGCAGTCGCGCCTGCCGACGAATCATCCCATTTTTTGGATAAACTGCACCACGCGCAAGGATGAGGTTTCGTGCCCACATGAACAGTTACTGTGATGCAAAAACACTATAGATCGTAATTTCAAGCAGCCAAAGCTTTTTTCCTTCCTCAAAACCGACAAAATCAGAACAGAAAAGCATTCAAACAGCATGTCGCCGGTAACTGAGCTGTCGCAGCTGACAAGAAATACGAAGATATTTATGTTATTCAAATTTATAAAATTACACCTGCGCCAATTAGCTAACAACAATTAACCATAAAATTAACCCAATGCGATATTTTAAGAAACAATCAAGAAACCGCCGTGCTTACTGTTCCAGCCACAATGCCCTGACGCAACTGCATGACGCGAAAGGCTCTATCACGGTTACCGTTTCCCGGCGCGTCGATCATGAGCTGCGCGGTTCGGTGGTACTTTCGCTTCAGCCTGGGGCTGCGTGACATCGAGAACTGCTGCTTGAGCGCGTTGTGACGGTGACGTACAAATCGTTACGCCACTGGTGCGACCGACTCGGCTGGCCGTTTCCCTTCATCCAACGCGCGCAAAGACAGAGAAAATGCGTGCAGAAAATTGGTTTGAAATGTCCATTTCTGTCCTCGCAACAAAGGGCCACCGTGGGAGTGTGCCCCGCGCGCGCGATGGTAAAGTAAGCGGCCCCCATAATCCACGTCCGCTATGAAACGCTCCTCAACGATGACGCCGCACGATGCGCTCTTCAAGCAGTTCCTCACGCATCCGGAAACCGCACGGGACTTTTTAAGCCTGCATTTGCCCACGCAGTGGTTGGCGCAGTGCGACCTGGACACGTTGCGTCTGGAGTCGGGCAGCTTTGTGGAAGAAGATCTACGTGCCTACTATTCGGACGTGCTGTGGTCGCTGCAGACCCGGCAGGGCGATGGGTACGTGTATGCGCTAATCGAGCATCAAAGTCGGCCGGAGCGTCATATGGCGTTTCGGCTAATGCGTTACGCGATAGCCGCCATGCAACGCTATTTAGAGGCCGGTCATGACCAGTTACCGCTGGTCATTCCGATGCTGTTTTATCACGGGCAGGTCAGTCCGTATCCGTACTCGATGCGGTGGCTGGATAGCTTCGAGGTGCCTGAGTTGGCGTCGCAGCTGTATGCGGGAGGCTTTCCATTGGTGGATGTCACCGTAATTCCGGATGATGAAATCATCACGCATCGACGCATGGCGATGCTGGAATTGCTGCAAAAGCATATCCGGCAACGCGATTTGGCGACCCTGGTAGAGCAACTGGCAAGCCTGTTGCTCGCGGGGTACACTACGCACGAGCAATTGGTGTCGCTGATGCATTATATGCTGCAGTGGGGCGACACGACGGATCCGGAGCGATTTATCCGAGAATTGGCGCTCCGTTCCCCGCAACACGAGGAGGTTTTGATGACGATTGCACAGAAGCTCGAGCAAAAAGGCCTGGAGCGTGGCCGGATGCTGGGGCGTGAAGAAGGGCAAAAGGAAGCTGCGCTGAAGATCGCGCGCACGTTGCTAGCAAACGGCTTGGAGCGCGAGACGGTAAGGCGTATGACGGGCTTGTCCGAAGCCGAGATGAAGCAGATCTGCCACTAATCATCAGGGCAATTCAGGGTTTAGGCCCATACTTCACGTGCTGACAACGCCAAGCGCGTGCTGCGCTTGAGTGCTGCGGCGTGGCCAATGGTCACTGGCCAGCTGCACCGCTATCGGGCAGCAAAGGCCGAGATAGCAGCGCTTGTCAAGGTAAAGCCCGTGTTTGTGAAAGCAGCATCCCGGATGACACCAAACCGAGTATCACCACCCGCCCACACGGGCACGTGAATGATGCATGCGTGGGGGTCGCAATCCGCCGCGCATCCCAGCGTTTCTGTCGTGTTTCGGCCCGATCCGGCCACCCTTTCCCGCCATCGCCAGCTACCTTGCGCCACCATACGGAATGAAGGTGCGCTTCTTCGCCTAGCAATGCTGGAAGGGGCTGAAACGTGGATTCGTCGGCATATTGGCGTGAGTTTCCTGCAAATTTCGACGAGGGTTGAATGGATCCGAAGACGCCGGTGCCAGAGGGGGATTTATTCCGCCAACCGCTGCGCGAGCAGATCGACTTGAAGCATCCGTTGGTGCAATTGGCCGAACTGATCGACTGGGACCGATTGAGCACGGCGATGGGCGCGAACTTCGTATCGCAGCGGGACCGGCCGGCAACGTCGCCGCGTTTGATCGCGGGGCTGCTGTACTTGCAGCACGCCTTCGGGCTGTCGGATAAGGACGCGGTCTGGCAGTGGCTGGAGAACCCGTACTGGCAAGTGTCCACCGGCCAGACGTATTTGCAGAACCGGCTGCCGTTCGACCCATCGAGCCTAACGCGCTGGCGCAAGCGACTGGACGAAGCCGGCGTTGAAGAACTGTTGGTCGAGACGATCGAAGCAGCAAAGCGGGCCCACGTCATCAAGACCTCGAGTCTGAAGCGGGTGATCGTCGATACGACGGTGATGGAAAAGGCGATCGCCCATCCCAGCGATTCGCGCCTGCTCGAACGCTGCCGGGCACAGAAACAATCAAGGAGTCGCCGCGCTTACTGACTCAGCCATAATGGGATTGGCCTCGTACTTCCAGACACGGTCTTACACTAAGGTTGATGAATCGGCCCTGCGTCGGAACTCGCGCGGCAAGCGATACGGCATGGTCGATAGCTTCAATCCGATTGACGACGCGAATGCCCGTGGCGCGACAGCCATGCGAAACGAGATAACCTGGCGCGCTCGCCAGCGAAGGGCGTCGCACCGCCGCGCCGGCGCCGTGTCGGCGTCCACGCGCCGAGCCAACCGTTCGTCGCGTCCAACTCACCGGCACGCGGCTTGCTGCACGCGTCGACAGGGATGCCGACCCGCGTCATATCCCGCGTTCAAAGGAGCAACGTTGCACACCCGCTCAACCCATGGGCTGCTGGAAGTCGGCCGCAACTGCGACTCACTGTGCCACGCCGATCGCTTCAGCGTGCTGATCGACGCCGCCGTGTATTTCTCGGCGTTGCGCGAAGCCATCCGCGGCGCGCAGCATACCGTTTTCATCGTCGGCTGGGATATCAACAGTCGAATGAAGCTGGTACCGCAGGGCGCAGCAGACGGCTTCCCGGAGCCGCTTGGCGCTTTCCTGCAAGCCGTGGCCAGCGCCAACCGGCGGCTGCGGATTTACGTGTTGGCATGGGATTTCGCCATGATCTACGCGTTCGAACGAGAATGGGTGCCCGTCTATTCAACCGGCTGGCGTTCGCATCGACGGATCCTATTCCGAATGGATAATACACATCCACGCGGCGCTTCGCACCACCAAAAGTTCGTAGTTGTCGATGACCGGCTCGCGTTCGTCGGGGGGCTGGACCTGACCCGCGCGCGCTGGGACACACCGGCTCACGCTGCAAACGATCCTTGGCGCCGCAACCCCGACGGCTCGCCGTACAACCCGTTCCACGATGTCCACACGGTCTTCGATGGCGAAGCCGCGCGCGCGATCGGCCAATTGGCACGAGGCCGCTGGCGCCGCGCGTGCGGCAAGGCGCTGGCGATCCGCGCCGACCGCAACCTGGGCGGCACCGACCCATGGCCGTCGAGCGTGCCGGTGGACGTGCACAACGTCGTGCTCGGCATTGCATTGACCGCGCCACCTTACCGCAACGAGCGTGGCGTGCAGCACATCCGTGCGCTCACCGTCGACATCATCGAGGCCACGCAGCACAATCTCTACATCGAGAACCAGTACTTGACCGCCGCTGTCGTGCGCGATGCGCTGAGCCGACGGCTCGGGGACCCACACGCGCCCGACGTCGCGGCGGTCGTGCCGCGCAACCACAGCGGCTGGCTGCAGGAAGCGACGATGGGCGCGCTGCGTGCGCGGCTACACCGCGCGCTCACACGGGCCGATCGCCACGGACACTACCGGCTCTGGTGCCCGCACATCGACGGGCTGCGCACGGGGTGCCTGAACGTACACAGCAAGCTGATGATCAGCGACAACGAGCGGCTTTGCGTCGGCAGCGCGAACCTGAACAACCGCTCAATGGTGCTCGACACAGAATGTAACGTCGTATTGGACGCCAATGGCAGCGACCGCGTGCGTGCGGTGATCGCGTCGATTCGAAACCGGCTACTGGCCGAACACCTGGATGTCTCGCCCGAAGCGGTGGCTGCCGCACTGCAGCATCATGGTCGCTTGAACAGTGCGATCGACGCATTGCGGCACCACGCACGCACGCTCATGCCACTGGATCCCACCATCGCGCCCGAACTCGAAGCGTTGGTGCCGGTCAGCGCGTGGGCGGACCCAGAAGTTCCAGTAGAGGCGGACGCGCTGGTCCGGCAGTTCCTCGACGATGATCAGGGCGCGCGCTCGGCGGCCCGGCTCCTTCTCCTCGGGGCCCTCGCACTCGCATTAGCCACGCTGGCCGCGCTGTGGCGCTTCACCCCCGCCGGTCAGGTATTGAGCGTGGCCAATGTCGTGCATTGGGGCGAACGATTGGCCGCATTGCCGCTAGCGCCAGCGATCGTGCTGCTGGGCTACGTCGTCGCTTCACTGGCGGCCGTGCCCATCACACTGCTCATCGCCGCCACTGGACTGGTTTTTGGTACATGGCCGGGCGCGGTATACGCGCTGGTTGGCTCGATGCTGGCTGCGGCGGCCACCTACTACGTCGGCGTCGGGCTGGGTCGCGACGCGGTGCGCCGGCTCGCCGGCTCCCGCGCGAATCGCCTGAGCGAGCGCCTCGGCAAGCGTGGTTTGCTAACCATCTTGGTGCTACGACTGGTGCCAGTCGCGCCGTTCTCAATCGTCAACCTGGTGGCCGGTGCGTCCCATATCGGGATATGCGACTTCCTGCTCGGCACGCTGCTTGGCATGGCCCCGGGGGCGGTGCTGACCGTGACGTTCGCACACCAACTGATCGCATCGATCCGGCGTCCCGACGCAGGCTCACTCGCGCTGCTCATAGGCATCGGCGCCGCGCTGGTGGCGCTGTCAATTCTATTGCACAAGTTGCTGAAAAAACATTGACCACTATGGCCTACTCAGAACTGCGTATTGCGACCTACAACATCCATGGCGCTGGTGGTCGATGGCGGCAACGCTCAACGCAACGCATCGCTGGCGTTGTTGCCGAACTGGATGCCGACATCATCGCCCTTCAAGAGGTCCCGCTGAACGGCGCCTCCAACGCGCCCGGCGTGCTGGACGATTTGCAGCATGCCACCGGCATGGAGGCGGTTGCCGGGCCAACGCTGCAGACCGAGCGTGGAGACTACGGCAATGCGGTGCTGTCACGGCTGCCGATTCGCGCGGCACGCACGCTGGACTTGTCGTTCACGCGGCGTGAACCGCGCGGCGCGCTCGATGCGGACATCGAATATGCGGACGGCGTACTGCGCGTAGTGGCAACGCACCTGGGGCTGTCGGCGATCGAGCGCAGCGCACAGGTGCGCACGCTGCTTGCCGCATTCGACAGCAGCGCACTGCCGGTGATCCTGCTGGGCGACATCAACGAATGGTTCGTGCACGGCCGTGCATTGCGCGCGCTGGTCGGGCATTTTCGTCGGGCGCCGGCGCCACGCACGTTTCCGGCACGCTGGCCAATCCTCTCGCTGGATCGCATCTGGGTCCATCCCGGGGAATGGCTGATCGATGTCCAAGTGCATCGTAGTGCGCTTGCGCGCGTCGCGTCTGATCATCTGCCGTTGATTGCGCGCATCCGCGCAACCGGCAACGGCACTCGCCCTCTCGAGGTGGCCGGCGTCGCTGCCCCAATGGGCCTACAAGACAGCGCGACACGCACCGGTGAGGATCCGACGGGGGACATTCGTTCGCTGCCGCGATAGCATAGGCATGAGCTCGCTAGAGCGCACGGCGCGCCAGCATGGAGCGAATATGCCCTATAGCGGCCGCGGGATTCAAGCCCTTCGGACAGACATCCGCACAGTTCATGATCGTCCGGCAGCGGAACAGTCGATACGGATCCTCTAAATTGTCTAGGCGCTCGCCAGTGGCCTCGTCGCGCGAGTCCACGATGAACCGGTACGCCTGCAAGAGGCCAGCCGGGCCAACGAATTTGTCCGGATTCCACCAGTACGACGGGCAAGCGCTCGAGCAGCACGCACAAAGGATGCATTCATACAATCCGTCGAGTTGATCACGCTCCTGCGGCGTCTGCAACCGCTCGCGCTCCGGCGGCGGCGTCTCGTTGATCAGATATGGCTTAACCGAGTGGTACTGGTTGAAAAAGCTGGTCATGTCCACGATTAGGTCACGCACCACTGGCAGACCGGGCAATGGCCTGAGTTGAATGTGCACCGGTAGCGATTGCATGTTCGTCAGGCAGGCCAATCCGTTCACGCCATTGATGTTCATCGCATCCGAGCCACAGATCCCCTCGCGGCACGAGCGACGGTAGGCGAGCGTCTCATCGAGCGCCTTGAGCCGTCCCAGCACGTCGAGCAGCATCCGGTCCTCGGGCTGCGGCTCGATCTCGTAGCGTTGCATGCGGGGGCGCTCGTCCCGGTCGGGATCGTAACGGAAAACATCGATGATGCGTCGCTGGGTCATGGCAACACGCTCCGGAAAGTCGAGCAGCGGGAAAACAATGGTGCGCAACAACCATTCCCATGCCGGCGCGGCGCTGCCGACCCATAACGGCCGGTTCATCCGACCTTAAATACGCGCAACTCAACGGTAAGATCGTCGGCGCGCTGCTGTACCCGACAAGAATGGAGTTTGCGGTGTGCGGGGACGACCCGAAGCTGCGGAGGCAATCAACGCCGTGCTCGACGCGATGCTCGATGACGACGGGTATCGCGGCCTCAGCCAGAAGTGGGGGCTTGGCGCGGATGTGCGCTAACGCTGCCGGGTGGCCCGAACGCGATACAGCCGGCATAGCCGGCAACATCGTCGATCCAGTGCAGTTGCAGCGCCGTGATATCCCCCCATGCACCTCTCGCCGGTGCATCAACGCGCTGCACGCCTTGGGCAAATGGATCCACCGACACCTGCTGCAAGCCATACCCAATACCGACGCCTAGCGCCTTGAGCACGGCCTCCTTGGCCGTCCAGCAGCGGAAAAACCCGTGAGCGCCGTGCACGTGGCCGCTCATGCGCAGCGCACGCTGCTCGGCGTCCGTGCATACCGTGCCGAGCAATGCCTGCCAGTCGAGCACACGCTCGATGCACTCGATGTCCACACCCACGCAGCGCCTGTCCGATAGCGCAATGAACGCATGCTGGCCTGCATGCGTGACGTTGAACGACAACGTGTCGCCGTAGCCGTCAAGTTCCGGCCGCCCGAACGGTCCCGACGAAAAGCGCAGCGACAGCGGCACGCCACCGGTATGCCTAGCGAGCAACGTTCGCAGTACGGCACGCGTCGCAGCAAAGCGCAGCCGATCCTCGTCACGTCGATAGCGCAATGCCTGCTGCTGTTCATCGTCGGATAACCACGCCTGTAGCCGGTTCCACGCAGTGGGAGCGAGCGGGACCCGCACGTGCCACAGCATCACGTCATCGGGCCAGCGTCCGCCGGGGCGCAGCAGGGTTGTCATCGTAATGTGTGTCGCGTCCTCGGTCATCGCTTGTGTGCGGGAGAGAAAGTCACGGCCCGTCGCAGCGCTGCGACGGGCACTTTTCGCTTATGCCCCAATTGTAAGCGATGCAGCCGGCCCGGCCGCGAATCGAAGCCGGTCTGGTGAAACGCTCGCGACGATATCTTGTACGGATTCCGAATCGGCCATGCTCCGCTGCCCGTTTGGTGGCCTGCATCTGGTCGATGCGTGGACGCATTCAGCAAACGTTTCCAGCCAAAGTCTTCGCTATTCGTAGTCGTCAGTCTGCGAGGCGCCACCGCTTGGTCAAGCCAGCCGGCAGCGGCATCTAGCGCACTACGTCAATGTAGAACGCAATCGTAAGTGCTACACTGAACCCTGAACCGAATTCGGTGCGGTGAACCTACCCAGCGTTTCCGTGTGGGCGGCGTTGGGTGTCGCGATGCGTCGGATGCTGGCGTGAGCCCGCGCGTTCCTCGGCGCGCGGAGGCGGACTGCGTCGTCTACGCCGCCCTGAAGCTGATCTACACTGTGTTGGCAAGCAGCGCCCTGCCGGCGCGTGCGCCGTTGGGCTTGTCAATCGCGCGGCTGATGAAGTCGCCCGCCGCGACCACTGCGTTTAGATCGACACCTGTCTCGATCCCAAGTCCGTGGAGCAGGTACAACACGTCTTCCGTGGCCACGTTGCCCGTCGCGCCTTTCGCGTAGGGGCAGCCGCCGAGGCCCGCGACCGATGAATGAAAAATGGTGATACCGGCCTGCAGCCCCGCATAGATGTTCGCCAGTGCTTGTCCATAGGTATCGTGGAAGTGCCCGGCGATACATTCGAGCGGAAAGACAGATGACACGGCTTCGGCCACCTCCAGCACACGGTTCGCGGTACCTACGCCGATGGTGTCAGCAATGTCGATCTCATCGCATCCGAGATCGCGCATCCGGGTCACCACATCGACCACGGCATCGACCGCGACGTCCCCTTGGTACGGGCAGCCAAGCGAGCACGAGATGCTGCCGCGCAACCGCAGTCCGGCCTCTTTGGCGGCCTTCGCGACAGGGGCGAAACGCGCGAGAGATTCAGCAATCGAGCAATTGATATTGCGTTGCGAAAACGCTTCGCTTGCCGCACCAAAAATCACCACCTCGTCCACGCGCGCGGCCAGCGCCGCTTCGAGACCTTGCATGTTGGGGGTCAACGCCGAATACAACGTGCCTGCCCGCCGCTGGATGCGGGCCATCACGTCGGCGCCGTCGGCCATTTGGGGCACCCATTTCGGTGACACGAATGACGCCGCCTCGATGTTTGCGAAGCCGGCCGCGCTCAGCCGGTCGAGCAATTCCACCTTAACGTCGGTCGGCACCTGCACTTTTTCCGCTTGCAGGCCATCGCGGGGCCCCACCTCGACGATCTTCACCCAGCCGGGCAACCCGGGCACGTTGCTGCGGGGCTTGGCCACCGGGTCGCTCCTGTCCTCCGTCATGAAGTCACCTCCAGCGTCAATAGCTGTGCGCCGTCGTCCACCTGGTCACCGACCGCGTACAAGATCTGCTCGACCTTGCCGGCCGCCGGCGCCTCGATCGTGTGTTCCATCTTCATCGCCTCCATCATGATCAGTGGCGTGCCTTTGTTGACCAGTGCACCGGGTTCGACCAACACCGCGATCACCTTGCCAGGCATCGGCGCGGTCAGCCGCCCTTCGCCGTGCTCGGCGTGCGCCGCATGGGCCAGTAAATTTTGCCATTCGAACGCAAACGCGTCGCCGCGCAAGAAAACATGGAAGGTATCGCGGTCGATGAATACGCGTCCGGTGATGCGCCGCACGCCGAGGACCATATTCAATTCATGCGCGCCGTCGCCGCCCCACCACGCGAACGGCAATGCTTTGCCGTTCAGCTCTAGCACCGCGCCATTCGCATCGCACTGGAAGCGCACCGCGAGCCTTGCATCGCCTGCGCGCTCGAGATCGCGCCATTCGATGACCTGCGTATAGGGGCCATTCAAGCGCCAATGCGACAGTACGCTCCAAGGCGACGTATCCCGCTCACGCGCCAGCAACGCGGCAGTGGCCAGCGCGAGTGCTTCGCCCACCGGCTTTTCGCGGCGCGCAAACAAGGCCGCATGATGGCGCTCGATCAAGCCCGTGTCGAGCTTGGCATGCGTGAACGGCTCGCTGGTCGAGATCCGATGCAGGAATTCGATATTCGTATGCGGACCGACGATCTCGATCTCGCGCAGCGCGCGTGACAACCGCGCCAACGCGTCGCCACGGTCCACGCCGTGCACGATCAGCTTGGCGATCATCGGATCATAGTACGGCGTGATCATATCGCCCTGCCGCACCCCGCTGTCGATGCGCACCGGTGCACGCGATGCCGGGCCGCCCTGTGCACCGACACTGAACTCGACGGCATCTGGCATCCGCAGGTGCAGCAGGGTACCGGTCGACGGCAAGAAGCCGCGCGCCGGGTTCTCCGCGTAGATCCGCGCCTCGATCGCATGGCCACTCACGTGCAGCGCATGTTGTTGCAACGGCAGCTTTTCACCGGCGGCGACACGCAGTTGCCACTCGACCAGGTCCAGTCCCGTTACCCTCTCGGTGACGGGATGCTCGACCTGCAGCCGCGTGTTCATCTCGATGAAATAGAACTCGCCGCCCGGCGCCATGATGAACTCGACGGTACCGGCACCGACATAATCGACCGCGCGGGCCGCGGCAACCGCCGCCGCCCCCATGGCGCGGCGTGTGTCGTCCGACAAGCCGGGCGCCGGCGCCTCTTCGAGCACCTTCTGGTGACGCCGCTGCACCGAGCAGTCGCGATCAAACAAGTACACGGCGTTGTGATGCTTATCCGCGAAGACCTGCACTTCGACATGGCGCGAGTGCACCAGGTACTTTTCGACCAGCACGCGATCGTCGCCGAAACTGCTTGCCGCCTCACGTTGACACGAGGCCAGCGCGGCGGCAAATTCCTCGCGCCGCTCGACAACCCGCATTCCCTTGCCGCCACCGCCCGCGCTGGCCTTGAGCAATACCGGATAGCCGATTGCATCCGCTTCACGCTGCAATCGTGCCGGGTCCTGATCTTCGCCGTGATAGCCCGGCACCAGTGGCACAGCAGCGGCCTGCATCAGCGCCTTGGCAGCCGCCTTCGAGCCCATCGCGGCGATCGCGCTGACCGGCGGCCCAATAAATTCGATGCCGGCCGCCGCGCAAGCTTGCGCAAATGCTTCGTTTTCCGACAGAAAGCCATAGCCTGGGTGGACCGCCTGCGCGCCGGTGCGTTGAGCGGCATCGATGATCCGCTCGATGCGCAAATAGCTTTCGGCCGTTGGCGCTGCGCCGATATGGACTGCCTCGTCACAAGCACTGACGTGCTTGGCCTTCGCATCGGCATCCGAATAGACCGCCACGCTGTGGATACCCAGGCGACGGCACGTCGCAGCCACACGGCAGGCAATTTCGCCGCGGTTGGCGATCAGTATCTTCTTGAACATGGGCTCCTATCCCGTTGAACCGCGCCGGCGGCACGCCACAATGCCCACAGCCAAGCCAACGCGCGACCCGCTTCACATGCGCCACCTCGGCGCGCGCTTCTCGAGAAACGACGCCACCCCTTCACGGCCCTCCGCCGAGGCCCGCACCCGTGCGATCCGCTCGGCGGTCTCGTCCATCCATTCGTCGGTCAATGGCCTGCCGGCGATGTCCTGCACCAGTCGCTTGGATTCGGCGACCGCAGCGGGGCCGTTGGCCACAAGCGCATCGGCCAGCCGGCGCACCGTCTCGTCCAGCGCGACTTGCGGCACCAGTTCGCTGACCAGCCCGAGCCGCAACGCGGTCGTGCCATCGAACGGCTCGGCGGTCGTGAAATAGCGCCGGGCCGCACGCTCGCCGATCACGCGAATTACATAGGGCGCAATCGTCGCTGGGATCAGGCCGAGCCGCGCCTCGGACAGGCAGAAACGTGCATTTTCCTGCGCGACCACGATGTCCGAGGCCGATATCAATCCCATCCCGCCGGCGTAGACATCGCCGTTGACGCGTGCCACCACGGGCTTAGGACAGCGGTAAATCGTTGCTAGCATTCGCGCGAGCATGCACGCGTCAGCACGGTTCTCGTCGTCCGAGTAGCCTGCCATCTTGCGCATCCAGTTCAGGTCGGCGCCCGCACAGAACGCCACCCCATTGGCAGCAAGCACGATCGCACGGATTTCGCCGCGTTGGCCCAGCATGCCGAACACCGACGTCAACTCGGCGATCATCGTCTCGTTGAATGCATTGCGCACCTGCGGCCGGTTCAATGTCACGGTCGCCAGCGTATCCTCGCAACCGAGCGTCAAGGTGTCGTATTGCATCGCTTCGCCTCCTCGCATCCGCAGAACACGAGAGCCACCAGCGCCTACATGCGGAACACGCCGAAGCGCGCCTCGCCGATCGGCGCATTCATCGCGGCCGACAAGCTCAAGCCGAGCACATCGCGGGTCTGTGCCGGATCGATGACACCATCATCCCATAGGCGGGCGCTCGCGTAGTACGGGTGGCCCTGATGCTCGTACTGCGCCCGGATTGGCACTTTGAAAGCCTCTTCGTCCTCGGCGGACCAGGTCCCGCCCTTCGCCTCGATACCGTCGCGACGCACCGTGGCCAGCACGCAGGCTGCCTGTTCGCCGCCCATGACGGAGATCCGCGCATTCGGCCACATCCATAGCATCCGCGGCGAGTACGCGCGGCCACACATTCCGTAGTTACCGGCGCCGAACGAGCCGCCGATGATTACCGTAAATTTGGGCACCTGCGCGGTCGCGACCGCAGTGACCATCTTCGCGCCGTGACGGGCAATCCCTTCATTCTCGTACTTGCGTCCGACCATGAAGCCGGTGATGTTCTGCAGGAAAATCAGTGGAATTCTGCGCTGGCAGCACAACTCGATGAAGTGCGCGCCCTTGAGCGCCGATTCAGAAAACAAAATACCGTTGTTGGCAACGATGCCGACAGGATGTCCCCACAGGTGCGCGAATCCGGTCACCAGTGTCGTGCCGTAGCGCGCCTTGAACTCGTCGAACACCGAATCATCCACAAGGCGCGCGATCACCTCGTGCACGTCGAACGGCTTGCGTGTGTCGGTCGGGATGACACCGTACAACTCCCGCGCGTCGTAGCGCGGCGGCTTCGGCTCACGCAGTGCAAGCGACTGCGGCTTGACCCGGTTCAAGTTGCCCACGATGCGACGTGCAATCGCGAGCGCATGCGCATCATTTTGTGCAAGATGATCGGCGACACCGGACAGCCGGGTGTGCACGTCACCGCCGCCCAGGTCCTCGGCCGTGACGACCTCGCCGGTCGCGGCCTTCACCAGCGGCGGGCCGCCGAGGAAAATCGTGCCCTGGTCCTTGACGATGATCGACTCGTCGCTCATAGCGGGAACATAGGCACCGCCGGCGGTACACGAACCCATCACCACGGCAATCTGCGCGATGCCTTGCGCGGACAGGTTCGCCTGGTTGTAGAAGATGCGACCGAAATGATCCCGATCCGGAAATACCTCGTCTTGGTTCGGCAGGTTGGCCCCGCCTGAGTCGACCAGGTAAAGACACGGCAACCGGTTTTCCTGCGCGATCTCCTGCGCGCGCACGTGCTTCTTCACGGTCATCGGGTAGTAGGTGCCACCCTTGACCGTCGGATCGTTACACACGATCACGCACTCCTGCGCGGCAATGCGGCCGATGCCGGTGATGATGCCCGCGCCCGGCGCATCGCCACCGTACATGCCGTATGCGGCCAGTTGCGACAGCTCGAGGAACGGCGTGCCGGGATCGAGCAATTGCGCGATCCGCTCGCGCGGCAACAGCTTGCCGCGGGCCAGGTGCTTGTCCCGGGCCGCTTGACCGCCGCCCTGCGCGAGCGCGGCGATCTTCTCGCGCAGGTCGGCGACCCGGGCCTGCTGCGCCGCCTCGTTCGCACGGAATGCGTCGGAACGCGGATTCAGCTTGGTTTCGAGTACGGGCATCGTTGACGTCCCTCACATCGTCTCAGCAAATAGCTCCCGACCGATCAGTATCCGGCGGATCTCGCTGGTGCCGGCGCCGATCTCATACAGCTTCGCATCGCGCCACAGACGGCCAACCGGAAACGCGTTGAGGTAGCCGTTGCCACCCAGAATCTGGATCGCTTCGCCAGCCATCCATGTCGCCTTCTCCGCCGTGTACAAAATTACGCCGGCGCAATCCTTGCGCATCTGGCGCACGTGCTCACTCCCAAGCTTATCCAACTGGCTACCCATCGCGTACAGGTACGCGCGACAAGCCTGCAACGTCGTGTACATGTCCGCGACCTTGCCCTGAATCAGTTGAAACTCGCCGATCGATTGGCTGAACTGCTTGCGATCGTGGATATACGGCACGACCGCGTCCAGGCAAGCGCGCATGATGCCGGTCGGGCCGCCGGCGAGCACCGCTCGCTCGTAGTCGAGCCCGCTCATCAGCACCTTCACGCCGCCACCGACCTGGCCCAGTACGTTCTCGTGCGGCACCTCGACGTCCTCGAACACGAGTTCCCCGGTGTGCGAGCCACGCATGCCGAGCTTGTCCAGCTTTTGCGCGACCGAAAAGCCCTTCGTGCCTTTTTCGACGATGAACGCCGTCATCCCGCGTGCGCCGGCCTCCAGGTCCGTCTTGCCGTACACCACCAGCGTGTCGCAGTCCGGTCCGTTCGTAATCCACGTCTTGGTACCGTTGAGCACGTATCGGTCACGCTTCTTGTCGGCACGCAGACGCATGCTGACCACGTCTGAGCCAGCATTCGGCTCGCTCATCGCCAGCGCGCCCACGTGCTCGCCGGACACCAGCTTGGGCAAGTACTTGCGCTTCTGCGCTTCATTACCATTGCGGTGGATTTGATTCACGCATAAGTTCGAGTGCGCGCCATACGACAGCCCGATCGAGGCGCACGCGCGCGAAATCTCCTCCATCGCCACCATATGAGCGAGGTACCCCATGTTGACGCCGCCATATTCGGCGGACACCGTCATGCCGAGCACGCCAAGGTCGCCGAATTTTTTCCACAAGTCCACGGGGAACTGGTCGGTGCGATCGACGTCGGCCGCGCGCGGCGCGATTTCCTTCGCGGCGAAATGGGCGACGCTCTTGCGAAGCATCTCGATGTCCTCGCCGAGCGGAAATTGCAATCCGGGAATGTGACGCATTTTTTCCTCCGAACGGCACACGACGCGACAGTAGCGTCTGCCTGTGCACCGTCGACGGCACCCTGGCATAGAATTGAGTAACACTCACCTACCGGGAAGACCAGCATTGAGCGAGTACATAAAGCAATTCTTGTCCACTCCGGCGCTTGACGCAAAGATTTTTTGAGTGACGCTCATATCATGATCGATTCCCCCACTGTCATGAACGACCCGATCACCGGGCCCCCGGCCCCCACTTCTGGCAGGCCCCCGTTGCCCCGGGACACCGCCACACGCCGGGTGCCGGCAGGCGCCAAATCGCAGCAGCGCGTCAGACAGATCCTGAGCGTAGGCCGCGACGTGTTTTCCGAACGCGGCTACGAGCATGCGACGACCGCCGAGATCGCCCAGCGCGTGGGGATTGCGGAGGCGACAGTGTTCAGCTACTTCTCTAGCAAGCGTGAGTTGTGCGCACGCGTGATCAGCGATTGGTACGACGAGATCATCGAAGCGACCGAGCGCGGCCTGCCGCGCGACGGCTCGGTGCGGCAGCAATTCGCGTTCATCGTGCGCACGCACTTGCGGTTAATGCTGCTCAACGGCACCGGGCTATGTTCGCTGGTGCTGTCCGAGGGCCGCACCAAGCACCACGAATTAAGCGAAACATTCATGCAGTTGCAACGCCGCTATACGAAGCCACTGATGGATGTGCTGGCCCACGGCCAGCGACTGGGGCAAATCCGGCGTGACGTGCCGCTGCGCCTGTTGCGCTCGATGATCTTCGGCCCGATGGAGCACGTGTTGTGGGATGCGACGCTGACCAAGCGGGCTACGGATATCGAGGCGACCGCCGAACAACTGATCGACATGTTGTGGAGCGCGCTGCAGCCGAGCCACACGGAATGGGCTGCATTGGTGCAATTCCGTGACGACGTCGAGCAGGCGCTGGAACGCCTGCCAGCACGCTAACGTCCCGATCCATTCGTGAGCGGAAAATGCATTCAATTGACCGTGCTCGCCTCGCTCATGCAGGATGAGGTCGCACCGTGCTGATCATCGGCACGTGCTGCATGGCCGCTCGACAAGGGGCATGACAATGAACGATGCGCAATGAACGGTGCGTTTTCCCATCGAGGTTATCTTGCCAACTGCTCGCCCGCGCGCAACCGGATGGAACCTACCAGCCGTATATCGTGATCGCCCGCTGCAGCGACGGGGAATGGCTGGTCAACCCGTTTTTTCCGCCTACCCTACGCTTGCCCACCCGAGACGCCGCGATCGAACATTGCCGGTAAAACAACTCAATATTTCATTATGCGCAATAGCGTTTCCTGGGCCTAAAAATTGCGTTTTCCTTGCGTAAGCGAACATCCGCCCAATGGAGTAGTGAAATGAAATACACATTGATCGGCGTGTTCGACAACCGCAACGATGCCATGCGGGCCGAACACGCATTAGCCGAAGCCGGCTTCCCCCATCCGGACATCAAAATCCATGACGCGAGCCGCAGCGCGCGCCCACTCAGCGAGAATCAGGAGCAGGCCGAAATGGCGACGCACGCCGAGCCGGCCCCCACTGCGCCACGCAATGGGACCGCTGCCGCGCACACTGTGCACGATACGCCATCGCCTCTCGGCACCAAACTGTCGGCGCCGATGGCGCGTGATGCCGAGACACCGGCAGGCGCTAACGAGTTGCCAGGCCATCTCTCGTGGGAGTCGATCGAGCACTGGCTTGCCGCTGTGTTTCGCCACCGACGCTTTCCATCCCAGGCTGCCCGGTATCGGCAAGCATCGCGTGACGGATCAGCGCTAGTCAGTGTCGACGTCTACGCACACCTGCAGGTGCCGGTGGCGCGAGACACGTTGCTGTCCGCCGGCGCACGGTGCGTCGATAGCCACATCACCCCACCACAAAATGATGATGTACTCACAGGCCGCACCGCGCGCCCGGATGCCTCCTGTGCCGAACCCACGCCGCCACACGATCCGGACAAGGACGACGACCACAACGTCGCCCGCTCTTTGACCGATGAACTGGGGCTCACCGACCCGCTGGCGGGCCACTGTCGCCGGCCATTGAATCGCCCATCCGCACAGGCCGGCAACGCAGACGCCACGCGCGGTGCATCACGGGTTGCCCCTGCGAGCGACGGATGGCACCGGCTGAAGGCGTCGATCCGGCACGGCTGGAACCGCATCGTTGGCCATCGTTGACGATGAGAGTTCAGCGGCGGCGCGCTGAAGCAGCCCCTGCGACGCCAGTCTTATGCACGCTAGGCAATCGCCGCGCGCGCCGCGATCAGGAAGCGCCACGCGCGTCGATATACGCTTGGCGGGTGCCCATGACCTTGCCAATCTGGTAGCCGTATGCTGCACATGCATTGGCCGGCTCAGGGCCGCCTTTCCACTGTAATCGGTAACGCTCCTCGGACGGCGCGACGGGCGCCGGATCGAACACCGGCCGGTGCATTGCGCCGTTGCCGAGCGCGCCGCCAGAGGCGGCAACCAGGCCGTTCCACGTGGTGATATACCCTGTTCTCACACCATCGACGAACGCATCGGCATCGCACACCTGCGCCGGGGGAGTCATTTTCAACGTGACGTGATAGCCTAAATCGCCACCTACCACAATATCCCGTGCCAGGCCATGCTGTCCTTTTGCGGCATTCGACGACGCGGCTTCGGTGCCGGATGCCGCCGCGAGAGTCGGCGCCGTCGCTGGGGCAGCGGAGGATGGCTGCCCGCCGTGCCCAAACCCGGCCCTCAGCGACGCCGCGTCGGTGGGACCCGCGTCACTCGGGCCGGCGACCGGCGCGCACGCGCCAAGCCATGCCAATGCCGCAACGGCGATCGTTGCGGCCACGATTGGCCGCCTATGCCGGGAAATCTGCAAAACTGCCACATCCACCTCGCTACTTCGTCAAACAAAGACTCGAAACTTTACCAGCAATCGGCACGGCTTCCGCCGGCCGATACCGATCTTGCCCGATCAAGGTAGACAACGCTGGCCGCCCAAGCGCTGTGCCGAGGCGACCGAAACTGCCGACCGTCACCGCAACCTGGAATGGCGGGCCAACCTTACGCAGTGTTCTGTGCCCCCATCATCGACTGTTCAAACAGTCGCCCTTGACAACGCAAAATTTGCTCGGGAAAGACTTCGTGCCTTTTACCCGTGACCAGATTGGCGGCAGCCTATCGTCGCTCACAGTGTTCCGCGACCAGAAAAATCTGGCTGACCCGAATGGTTGCATCGTCATCGAATCTGGATGAAGTTTGCCGACTGTCCTTTTCCGGCTACGAGAGAGGCTGCCCGCCCGAGCAAATCGTCCGCGACGATCTGGTGCGACAATGCCTGTGACGATTACCGCCGGAGCAAGGCTTAATCGATATCGATGTTCATCTGTTCTAGCAGCGCGCGTGCAAGAAGAGCGGCGCCACACCGACGAAACCCGTATCGCATCCGTCTTGCCGTGCCCGGTGCATCCTGTTACCCGGCATCATCTGGCGTGGCTGCATCCCGCTCAATTAGCCAGGACATCGGTACACACTATTGCAGGCGACTGCGCTGCATGGTGCCGATTGGAGTCGATATGTCGTTTTTGATCGTAATCGCCGCATTAACGTTTCTGATGTTTGCCGCCTACCGCGGCTACAGCGTGATCCTGTTCGCCCCCGTGGCCGCTTTGGGCGCGGTACTGCTCACCGATCCGAGCGCCGTCGCCCCGGTATTCTCCGGCATCTTCATGGAGAAACTGGTCGGCTTCATCAAACTCTACTTCCCCGTGTTCCTGCTCGGTGCCGTGTTCGGCAAAGTCATCGAGCTATCTGGCTTCTCCGAGTCGATCGTAGCCGTAGCTATCCAGTATATCGGCCGCTCGCGTGCCAACGCCGTCATCGTCGCCGTCTGCGCGCTGCTCACCTACGGCGGCGTGTCGCTGTTCGTGGTGGTGTTCGCCGTGTATCCATTCGCCGCCGAGCTATACCGGCAAAGCAACATCCCAAAGCGGCTGATACCCGGCGCGATCGCGCTAGGCGCGTTTTCGTTCACGATGGATGCATTGCCCGGTACGCCGCAGCTCCCAAACATCATCCCGACCACCTTCTTCAAAACCACCGCCTGGGCTGCGCCGGCACTGAGTATGGTTGGCGCAGCATTCATCCTGGTCGTGGGGCTGGCCTATCTCGAATGGCGCCGGCGCGCCGCCCTTAAACGTGGCGAAGGCTACGGCACGTCGCTGGTCAACGAACCGGAGCACGTCGAGTTGGCGAATCTGCCCCACCCGGCGCTGGCCATCGCGCCGCGTGGTGCTCGTGGGGGTGGCCAACTTCGCGCTAACCGAACTGCTTCCACAATGGTACGGCGCCGAGCACACCGTCAGCGCCGAGGTCTTCCCGGGCATCGCCGCACCACTGAATACACCGCTCAAAAGCGTGGTCGCGGTCTGGGCCGTCGAAGGGGCGATACTGCTCGGCATCTTGCTGGTCGTCACCACCGCGTTCGGGCGCGTGTCACGGCGATTCATCGCCGGCAGCAAGGCCGCGGTCAGCGGCGCGTTGTTGGCTTCGCTCAATACCGCATCGGAATACGGGTTTGGCGCCGTGATTGCAATCCTCCCCGGTTTCGTGGTCGTCAGTGACATGCTCGGACGCATTCCTGATCCACTGATCAACGCCGCAATCTCGGTGTCCTCGCTCGCCGGCATCACCGGCACGGCCTCCGGCGGCATGAGCATCGCGCTGGCGGCGATGTCCGACACGTTCGTGGAGGCCGCACAGGCTGCCCAGATTCCGCTAGACGTGCTGCACCGGGTCGTGTCGATGGCCAGCGGCGGCATGGACACGCTGCCGCACAACGGCGCGGTGATCACGCTGCTAACCATCACCGGGCTGACTCACCGCGAATCTTACCGCGACATCTTCGCGGTCACCGTCATCAAGACGCTCGCCGTGTTTTTCGTGATCGCGGTGTTCTATGCGACCCGCTAGCGCAGCTTCGCGACGTCGCGTTCGGTGACCGATACGGCCGGATTGCCAAACTGTCGCGTGACGTAGTTCACCAACGCAGCGATCTGCGCATTCGTCAGGTCTTGTGCAAATCCCGGCATGCTCACCTCGTTGCCGGCCGCATTGCGTTGCACGCCATGCAAGATTACCTGGATCAGATTGGTCGGATTCGTCGCGCCCACGGTCGAGTTATGCAGCAGTGGCGGATAGTAGCCATCCGGCGTGCCCTGCCCGCTTGCGTGATGACACGTCGCGCAATTGCCAAGATAGAGGCGCGCGGGATCGCGCGCGGCATCGGGCGCAACGCCGCGCAGTGCGGTCACGTCACGCGCAGGACTGCCCCATCCGTGGCGGGCCCGCCGCGCATCACCGCGCACGGCCGGCACCGTGTGCAGGTACGTCGCGATCGCAGTCAGGTCCGCGTCGGTCATATGCGAGAAGCTGTGCTGCACCGCCTCGGCCATGGGTCCGGCAGCCTATCAGTGCCTGCTCGTAGATGACGACCATACCGTCGACCTCGCCGACGTACCATGCCTGCAGGATGCGCAGCGCCAGTGCCGTCTGTGCATCGTTCAGCTTACCCGAGGCCAACGCACCGGCGAGCTGCTGCACGCGCTGCGCCAGGTCCGGCGTTTTTTTCTGTAGCGCTTCAGCCAGGCGCCCGCCTACGTCGCGAGGCAGCGTCGCCTTGCCCGTCAATGCGCGGGACACGGTCATGAATGCATCGAGCAATGCGTCATTGCCCTGCGCGGCAGCGCGCAGCAGCGGCGATCCGACCAGACCTGCCGCGACGCACGCCAACGTCTTTTGCAGCCAGGCTCGACGCGCACCCGAATGCACGGTGGCTGCCGCCTGATCCACGGTGTCTCGATTCACTTGTCATTCTCCTTTCGATTCATAATGCAGTCCAAAGGACTGGGCGGACTGCGCAGAAGCATGTAGCGCGCCCGGGCGCGCTGAGTCCGCGAAGCGCTGCGGCCTGGATACAAGCGTCGGCCCGGCATATGCACCATGTGCGGTTATTCGAGAACTGGCCGGCTGCGTTGCTGAATCCATACAGGCCGCCGAACTACACGCCGTAGTAGTTCGGGCTTGTGTACTTGACCGCATTCTTGATCGAGAACGTGTTGTCGAGGTTGTCGTTGTCGAACGGATGGCCAGCGAGATTGTTGCCATATCCGGAGCCCGCCGCGGACAGCGGCGCCAAATAATCGACCACCGAGTCGTATTGGCGTCCCAGGGTCAACGCGCCATACTGATCATTCCGTAGCCCAACATAAGCTTGCCGATTGAAGATCGAACCGCTTTCGCTATATTGCCCATTATTCAAGTTGAAGCCGCTCTCCAACTTAAAGATGGCATGCAGGCCAGTGCCCCAGTCCTCGTCGCCACGCAGTCCGAAATAGGTATTATGGGCGCCGGCGCCGCGTTCACGCTCGCCCGGCCGCCGTGCGCTGCGTAGGCTCAACCCAACGGAAGGTCAAATTGAGCCGTTCAGCAACCAGTGCGGCAGTTTTCGGCACGCGGTGCTTCCATTCAGCCTGCGTGCGGCCTCGCATCACGAGTAAGCTGCCGCTGGTGAGTCTGAGCGCATGCACGGCTCCGGTAGCGTTATGACGCAACTCGAAGGTGCGCGCCGCTCCGAGACTGAGTGATCCAATGATAGGCTGCTGGCCCAGCGACGCTTCGTCATCGGCGTGCCAACCCATGCCATCCTTGCCGTGACGGTAGCGATTGAGCAATACGCTATTGAATCGCGTGGCGGCCACACGCTCCACGATTCGACGCAGCACCAGCACCGTGGGCGTCCATCGTGCCGGCACGTTCCTAATGCCGGAATATACATAGACAGCGTCGGGATCGCCCTGCCAAGCGGTCAACCGCGGCAGCGGAATGCGGCCGCGCGGCGTGTTGATCCAGTCCTGTCGCCACGCGACCTCGTGCGTGAGCTGGCGCAGCGAGTGCGCCGCCACGGCAGGCGTGAGGCAATTCGGATACCAGTCTATGTCCGGTTTCGGAACGTCATCAAATAGATCCAGCATAGAACGACGAAACGACGCATAAGCCCTGATAGTATCCCTTTTGTCCCAACCATTCAGGATGCACACCATGTCGGTAGAACAGATCCGCGCCGCGGAAACGCGTGCCATGCAGCGCGTGGTGACCGCGACCCTTGGCGTGCAAAGTGCATTCGCCGCGCTGCAAAAACAATTCCCGCCCGAGGGCGACGGCCGCCCATCGGGCTTCGCGCTGACTACCTTTGACGCGGCACTGCAGGAGCTGGAAGACGCCCAACAGGCGTTCGACGAAATGCTCAGCGCAATGCTCGACGGCCTGGACTGAGCCCCGCAGCCAACGTCACAAGCGCTGCACCAGCGTGCACGACGCCATGTGGATGCGCCGCATCCTGCAGGGGCTCGCGTCGCAGCAACCGCCCACGCAGCAGGCAGCCGGCGACGGTGCCGAAGCCAGCTCTCGGTCCGCGCATCTGTCCATAGCGCTTGACCGCCAACCGAACATCGCCAACGTAAAACCGCACCATGCGGCCAGCGCGCCGGCTTTTTAGAATTCACCGCGTCGCGCCCGTGCCCGCGCCGCCTTAATATCCGCTTCCCGTTGCGCGTCGCGCGCATCCGTGCGCCGAGCGCGCTGCGTCAAGCTGTTCGACAACATGCGCATGGTCAACGTGCGCCGCCGCACCGTCAACTCGCCGGCATCGAGCGCACGCGCGACCGGCCCAAGCGCCCAGTGCAGCGCAAGCAGCCATCCGAGAACCGTCCACCCCAGGCAGACATTGAACAGAGCCAGCATCAACGTGTCCGGCCGCTTGCGCCGGTCAGCCACGATCGACGGTGCAAAATACAACAGCAACGCCGCCAGTGCCTGGATGAGTTGAATGATTGTGATCCTCATGATCGACACTATAGTCGAGCCTGCCCCGTGCCGCAGCACGAAGACCGGCGATGCCTGGTGCCGAACGCCCAAGCCGCGACGACCAGGCGTGCGATTCGCAATTCGACAAACCGACAGGGCGACTTGCTGTATGCTCGTCGCTCCCGCCGGTCAACCTGGCCGTCGAAACGGGCAGTACCATCTCACAACGCTGTATGAAGTCCAAGCCAATTCGCCCGCCGCAGCAGGCGGCTCCCGGCACGCCTCCAGGCGCGCCAACGCCGGATGCGCTGTCGGCCACCGGCCCATGGGCCGCGCGTGCCCTCGCGCTGCGCCGCACTGTGCTTATCGTACTCGCCGCCCTGCTGTACCTGCTGCCCGGCATACTTGGCCACGCGCCGTGGAAGCAAGACGAAACCTATTCGTTCGGCATGATTCAATCGTTTCTGCACGGCAAGGACTGGATCGTCCCCCTCAACGCCGGGCAGCCGTTCATGGAAAAGCCGCCGCTGTACTACTGGGTCGCGGCGCTGGTAGCCGGGAGCCTGTCGCGATGGCTGCCGCTGCATGACGGCGCCCGGCTCACGACGGTACTGTGCGGCGCCGTCACGCTGCTGGTGTTGGCGGCGTGGAGCCGCCTGCGCGCGCGCGACAACGGTCATACCGGCGGCGCGGCCGCGCCTGAGTGCCGCGATCCATGGCAAGCGACGCTCATCACACTGTCGCTGTTCAGCGGCACCCTAATCATGGTCAAGCACGCACACGACTTATTCACGGACGTCGCACTGGTGACCGGGACCGTCTGCGCACTGTACGGCTTGTACCGGATCGCGCTGCGCATGCAAGCCGGTCACGGCGCAGCGTTCGCCGACGTGGCATGGTTCGGCATCGGCACTGGCATCGCGCAGATGACCAAGGGACTGTTCATTCCCGGGGTGCTAGCGCTGACCGCGGCTGTATTACCGGCGCTCACGCCCGCGTGCCGCTCGCGCCGCTACGTCGCGGCGGTCGTGGCCGCGGTGGGGCTAAGCATGCCGTTTTTTCTCATCTGGCCAGCACTGCTCGCCCATCGCTCGCCTGAGCTGTTCGTCGCTTGGTTCTGGGACAACAACGTGGGCCGCTTTCTGGGTTTCTCGGTGGATCGGCTGGGCTCCGATAACGATCATGCGGTGGTGCTGCGCGCGCTGCTGATCGGCGCGATTCCGAGCGGTCCGCTGGCCCTGTACGCGCTCGCGCGTGGCGGCTGGCGCAAGATCACCGAACCGGCGACCAGCATTGCGCTGATTTTCTGCGTGTTCGGCATCGGACTGCTGAGTCTATCGGCGACCGCACGGGTACTGTATCTGCTACCGTTCGTGGCTCCACTCGCCGTGCTCGGCGCGGATGGCGTGGCACAATTGCCCGCCGCGTTGCGACGCGGATGGAGCACGCTGAGCCTCGTGCTATTTACCGCGTTCGGCGCGTTGGCCTGGTTCGTTTGGGCGGTGATGATGCGGCCGATCGCCGCACACGGCGCCGCCCGATGGTTGCAAAAGTGGCTACCGCTGGACTACGTGGTTCCGTTCCAGCCGCCAGCGGTGGCGATAGCCATTGCGTTGTGCGTCGCCTGGTTCGCCGCGTGCCGATATGCACGACGGCTCGGACCCGCCCAAGCGCCATTTGTCTGGTGCGCCGGCGTGACGCTCGCCTGGGGGCTTGTCTTCACGTTGCTGCTGCCGTGGCTGGACCGCGCAAAGAGCTATACGCCGGTATTCGAGCAACTGGCCACGTCGCTTCATGCCGACTGGCGCAGCGGCGACTGCATGGTCAGCGTCGGCCTTGGCGAATCGCAAGCACCGATGCTCGAATACGTGACCGGCATCGTGCATCGGCCGGTGCCGCCCGACGCGGCTGCATCGAGCGCCTGCCGCTGGCTGATCGTGCAGGATGATATGTTGATGCCGGACGCAGGCTACGAAGGCTGGAAGCGCGTGTGGCAAGGCGCACGCCAAGGCGATACACATGAGCGCCTGCGCGTGTTCGTGCGCGACGACACGCGGTCGTAAGCACACAAGCCAGGGCACGAACACGCGCAGCCCACACCGAGAATGTAATCAGTAGACCGTAACATGGCTAGATTGATACGCAATAAGAAAAAATCTGTCCTGTCCCCGTACATTGTTGGCATACAATCTGACCCATTGCTTTCACCCAACGTGGATCGCAACCAACTGACCCGCCGATGGATCTCGACATCAACGACGCTTTGAATGCCGTCAAGTCCGCCGTTTATGCAACCGACGGCCGATACTCCGTCCAAGCCGCTGCCGCGCCCCCGCGGCCCGCGCGCACCGACCACGTCGTTTGTAGCACTGCATTGCCCGCGCCAGCAAGCCGAACCACCTATGACGACCTGCCGCCGGAGGTGATCCAGCAAATCGCGTCGCACCTGTCATACGACGATATCGCGCAGCTTTCCGCGCTGAACCAACGCTCCTATCGGATACTGCGCGAACGACGACTGGCGTGGCACAGCTGCCAACAAATCGACACGGTCGTGGATCTCGCGTCGCTGCAACAGTTGCTCGACCAAACGCAAGATATCCAGTTCGAGCCCAGCCTGCGCCTGGACTCCATCGTGGCACTCTGGTACCGGCTGCCACGGCTGCCGGCCGCCGAACAGCCGGAGGCCTTCAAGCGTCTGTTCCGCGCGGCAGACGGAATCCCTGGACATAGCCATGTCGTCCAACAAGCCATGATCATATCGATTGTCCAATACGCACCGCAGCAGCGCGTGGAATTATTCGACTTCGCGCAGGCGATTGCCGAGCAACATCGGAACGGCCATCAGAGCCTGTGGGCGTCGCTTGCCTCGACGCTGTCGTGCCTGCCATTGTGGCCATCGCAATTCGCGGCGCGGTATCAAGCGCTATTGGGCCGCCTGCCCTCGCTTGGCCAGACACAACAGGCCGAACTCATCGCCGTGTTAGCGAAGCAACTGTCCGCATTGCGAGACGGCAACCACGGCGCGGCCCTCGACGTGTCAACGGAATACGGAATATTGCAGGACTGGACACGGCGCCTGCCACCCTCGCTTCAAGGCGCGCCAGTCGGCGCATTGGCCGCAGCCGTGAGCGAACTGTCCGATGCACAACGCCCGTTTCGCTACGCAGACATGCAGCAGTTGGCGTTGAGGCTGCCCTCCGACCAGTTGATGATCGCACTGCAACCACTGCTGCTGGGGCTAGCCACCCTGCCCACGGCGCGGCACGCCCACGAGCTATCGACGCTGGAGTCCACGCTGTTGCGCGCGTCACCCCCGGTGCGCATACAAGCGGTCCACCAGCTGATCGAAACCACGCCCCGGCTGCACGGCACACTGTCGTGGCAGATTTGGCAGCGTGCGCTGCGTTTGCTCGATGGCGGTGGCACGGACGGCGTCGATGCGCTGAAAGTGCTGGAGGCGGCACGGCGCGACGGCGTGATCAACATGCTGGGCAAAGGCCAGCGGGAGGATGCCGTGATGGAGACAATGGACTTTATTCAACGCAACCACCTCACCAAGCAGGCGAGCGCAGCCCTGCTTGCCTGTCTCATGCCGTGACCGCGAAATCCAATGGCAGCCGACAACAAAGTGTCGAATTGGAGTGGCCCGCTGCCATCATCGCGCGATACAAAACCGATAACCGGCGCGTCAGATGTAACCGCTCGGCGTGCTGGATTCACCTTCCGTTCGCCGCATCGCCATCACGCTGAAACACTTGGGTCTGCCGTTCGAGTACCGGCCAATAGATGACATTGTATCGTCAGGTCATCGCTGTATGGCAGCGTGTGCGTTCTCGCACACGCTGCCTACGCGCACCGTTGGGCGGTTATTTCTCGGGCGAGGCCGGCGGCGTCGGTAGGTTATGCCAACGCTGCGCGGCGAGTTCTGGCACGACGCGGATCGGCGTCAGCCTCGAGCCCCGTCTGCGCGCATCGCCGTGATTGGATGCCGTCGACTCCGATACGCTGGCCCGCGGCAAATTGGACGCGCCGTCGTCCTGCGCGAAAACATTGTCGATCGAATGGCGTCTTGTAAGATGGCCCGTCGCGTCCATCTGCAGACAATTTTCAGCTTCCTGCAGCAGTGCAAAGGACAACTTGCACGCTCGTTCTAGGCACTCGTCCTCTGACAGATCTTCCGCAAACGGACTGCTTAGCTGATCGATCCAATCGCGGTTCAACTGGCTCGGCGTCGATATCCCGCTCTCCTCGTACTGCTCGGACACGCTGTCCGCCAGAGGGTCGCGCGTTGTGTCCTCCATCATGCCCAGCTCCAGGCCGCCATCGCGCTCTTGCAGCCATGCACCGGATCGTTCGGTCATCCGACTTGGCTTCTCGTTGTGTGACAAACCGTCAACGGCCGCATCGTCGCGCGACGCATAAAGCCACCGGAGGCCTATCCGGAGTCGCATCCGCGATACGTCGTCCAGGTAAAACAAGTCGCGCCGTGAATCGCCCTCCGGAAAACCGCGATAGCTTTCCACCTTGATCCGATTGGCAAGCGCGGGAGGCGCATTCAGGCGACTGAGTTCAGACGAAAACGCCTGCTTCTGGACGTCCGAACCGTATGCGATGAACAGACGAGGCGCGTCGCCTGCCGGCACCGCTTCGACCAGTCGATTAGCCGACCATGGCGATGCCTCACTGCGCTGGACCCAAAACGGCTCATTGGCGCACCGCCGGACATCGTCGGCGCCGCTGTACGGCGACCGCGTCAGACGATCGAACTCGGCAGGCAAATGACGCGCGACGTCAAAACCAAGATCGTCATCCAGGTGTATAAGCCATTGCACGCCTAATTCCCAGGATATCTCCACAGGCGGCTCCCGATGTTCGGCACGCCCATCCGGCCCCAAGGTCGGCGAGATGAATGCCATGCCGGCGAACCCGTGAGGCCTTGTTTTCAATAAATCGATCGCATGACCGGCCACGCGTGCACCGTGAGTGACCAGGTACACGGGCGAGCCACGCCTCTGATTCGTATCCAGATAGGTATCGATGAAATGCATGGCCGCCCTCCCCGCCTGAAGGTTGCCCCAAAAATCGCCATGACAGCCCGATTGGGTAGGATGGACAAAAACCAGATCGGACACGTCAAGCAACGTAGAGAGGTTGTCATATCGATCCCAGTTTCCTTGGCCCGAAAGCTCCCCGACGATAGGACCGACCGATGCCAACAACAGATAGCCGGTGGAACGCAGCGGATCATCTCGAACGCTGTCACCGAAAAAGAATGTGATGGGGCGGGACGAGGGCTCCACATCGCGTTGGGTATAGGCTACATAGACGATCTGGGCATCGTCGGGTGCGCCCTCGATAGGGACCATGCCGGCGGTTGCCGCTAAATCTAATGTTTCATCACCGTGCTGCATTTGATGATACGCCGCGACGGGCATCGAAAGCGACCTTTCGGACGGCACCGAAACCGGCTTCTTGGACAGCACCGAAGCATGAAGGGCGGTCGCGGTCCGCGTATCGGGCTGACCGCCACCTATGGCGTCGCCGACACCAGACTCGCCTCCCCCACCACCACACGCAGTCATAGACAGCGCCACAGCAATCGCCATTGCGCTGGAGCAAGCTCGGCTCGGCTTAATCAACCGACGAAGACATTTATTTAATTCCATTTTCATGATGGTCACCATTTTAAGTGGATAACAGCAGCCCTCCGACGAATCGGATAACCTTTAAAAAAGACCGATGGTCTTCGATTAAATGTTAGACGCGGAGCAATAGCGCTGCCTCGGCACCGGCGTGCACGTCAACTCATTTGCTGGTTGAACTGCATGTAATGCAATTGAAAGTATGAGGCGCGAAACGTATCATGCGCGAAGCGCCAAGTAAAGATCAATAAAGAAACAATCGTTGCTTATATAACGATTCGGGCGAAATATATGAACCAATGAAGTCACGCACACCGTTTTTATTGGTATAGTACAAAATGGATTAGTGTGTTTTGGATTGCTAACTCATCAGACAATACTGACTAATTTACCGTGACATCACGGTAGCCGGCATGGTGTACCTATCCCGCAGCCTGTGCCTCTAATGCTGAGGCAGTTCGGTCGGGAGCGGCCCGGCATATTTTTCCTGGCATCCAGCATTGCCGGTCGATAGTTCCGAAAGCGAATTTTCTTTGCTCAGGCGCCACATAGCGCTGTTTCAACGCCCATCACTTCGCATCCCAGTTGCTTTTTTCGGCATCCCCGTCGTCGCGCGAGGTGGGATTGCTACGCTGCACGCTGTATTCGCGTTTTCTGATTGCTCGATATCGCAACACTATCTGGGGGGCGCTTGGATATTCTGCTGTTTGCCTCAGCCTATAACGGCATGGTCCAGCGTGTTCATCGCGAACTCGTTACACTGGAGCATCGCGTCTGCATTGAATTGTCGCCGGACCCGGACACGATGCTGGCTCGCGCCAAACAGGTCGATCCGGACTTGATCATCTGCCCATTCCTAAAGCATCGCATTCCCGACACGGTATGGCGCGCCTGGCCGTGCCTGGTCGTCCATCCGGGAATCGAGGGCGATCGGGGGCCGTCCGCGTTGGATTGGGCGATTACCCACCAGCAATCCGAATGGGGCGTTACCCTGCTGCAAGCCAACGCCGAAATGGACGGTGGCGATGTGTGGGGAACGCACCAGTTTGCGATGCGCAGGGCCAGCAAAGGCAGCATCTATCGACGTGATGTCATACCCGGCGCGGTGAAGCTCATTCGGCAGGCATTGGCCGATTTCGCAGATCCGCGGTTCCGTGCGCGTGCGCAAGACTACGCTCGCCCGTCGGTCAAGGGCCGTCCCCACGTGCTGATGCGACAGGATGCACGCCGCATCGATTGGAGCACAGATGACACTGATACGATCGTCAACCGCATTCATGCGGCCGACGGCTTCCCCGGCGTGCGTGACGAGATCCATGGCCAGCCGGTGTATCTGTTCGGTGCGGTGGCAGATACAGGCATCGCACATGAGGCTACGCCGGGTGCGTGGCTGGGTCAGCGGCACGGCGCGGTGTGCCGCGCCACGCGGGACGGTGCCGTATGGATCAAGCAGATGAAGGCGGGGGGCCGCGGACCAGGCTCCGACATCAAGCTTCCGTCGATGCTGGCGCTGCGCGCCGCGTTCGATGGCGCAGCCTGGCTCGAGCAGTTGCCCGAGCTGGATTCGCCTGCTGTCGAAGATATTCGCATCCACGTCGAACATCGGGTAGCATACGTCGAATTCGACTTCCACAACGGCGCGATGAGCACCAGCCAATGCACGCGCCTGACTCATGCGCTTGACGCGCTCAGTCGGCGCCACGACGTGCGCGTGATCGTCTTGATGGGAGGCAACGATTTTTGGAGCAACGGCATCCATTTGCATTGCATCGAGGCCTCGCCGGATCCAGCCGGCGAGTCGTGGCGCAACATCAATGCGATAAACGATTTGGTGCGCACTATCTTGCTGACCGAACGCAAGATCACGATCGCTGCGCTGCGCAACAACGCCGGCGCCGGCGGCGCCATCATGCCGCTGGCATGCGACTTCGTGCTAGCTCGCCGCGGCGTCGTGCTCAATCCGCACTACCAAACGATGGGCTTGTACGGCTCCGAGTACTGGACTTACCTACTGCCGCGTCGCACCGGCGCCGCACGGGCGAAGGCCCTGGTTGACGCCTGCTTGCCAGTGGTGGCAGACGAAGCGCTGGACATGAACCTCGTCGACCACGTGCTACCAGAGGATTGGACTGAATATCACGCTTTGCTGTTGCGCCATTGCCAGACGATCGCGCAAGACGAACGGTTCTCGACGTATCTGAACATTAAGGCGCGCGTGCGAAGCATGGACGAGCGGCGCAAGCCGCTGCAGGCCTATCGGGACGAGGAATTGCAGCGGATGAAAGCCGCATTCGACGATCCGGGTGCCAGCTACCACGCACTGCGCCACCAATTCGTTCACAAAATCCCGTGTGCGGCAACGCCGCCCCACTTGCGCGGCGACGTCGGCATGCGGCAGTCGCACGATACGCAGCGCCGACGGGAGCCGTCGCCCGTTCAAGCGTAACAGCAGGCCGGCACGGATCCAACGGCGGCGCCGGCGGCCGGCACGCGCAGGCTGCGCTACAGCTGGCCCGCGCTATCAGCGTCTTGTTCATCACAGACGGCCGTCACCGTGCGATTGCGACCCATCGCCTTGGGTCAGGTACAGCGCCGCGTCGGCTCGGGCCTTTAGGGTAGCCAGCGTATCGGCATCGCACCGCTCGTCAAGACCGACGCTGAAGGTACACGCGATTTCACCACTGGACCCGTGCAATGTCGATGCAGCGGCCGTGGCCCGCACCCGGTCCGTGAGCTACATCGCCTCGGCCTTAGTTGTGAACGGAAAAGCATCGCGAATTCTTCGCCATGGGTCCAGGTCAACGCGCGTTGTAGCATGCTGCATTGTGGCTTGGCGCACAGGCCGAAGTCCGCCCAGCCCGTAAGCTGCCAGCATGCGTAACCTGTTTCGTCCGTTGGCCATCCTGTTGGCCGTGATGATGTCATTGCATGGCATTGCGTACGCGTTCGAGTTTACACCCGGCGCGACGCCGGCGGTGCGCACCCACGGCGCACGCGTTGCCGCGAGCGAGACAGCATACGCGACGCAAGCGACGGCCCAGCCGCAGCGAGCACACGACAGCGACCGCTGCGGCTGCCCCCACGGACGGCTGTGCTGCGTCGACGCGGCTCGATCATGGGCGCCCGCGCCCGGCCATGCCGGGTGTGGGCGGTCCAATGCTGGCCACGACGGCCCGCCACGCCACGCATCACGTCGTCGCTCGCCTACGTCGGACGTAACTGCATAACCGCGACACGCGGGGGTAACGGAATGAAAAAAACCTTCGATGGACTGGATCTGCTCCGGTTCTTATTGGCCGTCTACTTGACGCTCTACCATACCGTCTACGTGACCCGTTACGGCGCAGCGTTGCCCTATCGCGCATGGCTGGGACTGGGCGGATTCGCCACCAGCAGTTTCTTCCTGCTGTCGGGCTTCATTCTCGCGCACGTTTACCTGGGCCAGCAGCCGGGCGTGCTGCGCGGCGGCGCCAAGCGCTTCTTCATCAACCGATTGACCAATCTCTATCCCGTCCACTGGATATCGCTGGCGCTGTTCCTGACGGTCGGGGTGGCAGGTGTCAACCCGCTCAACCGCTTTTCGTTGATGACACTGGACAGACAAGCCGGCGGATTTGAGTACCTAGACAGCATGACCACGTTGGCAATCATCGTCGCGACGGTATGGATGCTCCAAGCATGGCAACCGCTATACGAGGCCATCAACCCGCCGTCCTGGTCACTGTCCGCGCTGCTGTTCTTCTACGCGTGCTTTCCATGGCTTGCGCCCCGGTTGCTTTCACTGCGCCGGCCAGGACTCGCCTGGGCCATGTTGTGGCTCGGCTATCTGACGCTGCCCGTGGTATTCGCAATGCAGCACTGGTATGCACCGGCCTCGGTCGGCTTCCTCTATACCAATCCGCTGGTGCGCCTGCCCGAGTTTGCCGCCGGTATCCTGCTCTACGGCCTGTACCGCGAGCGCAGTGTCGACTGGCTCTGCGCGACACCCGCCCGTCGCGCCGCCACGCTCGCTTTCGTCGCGCTGTCCTTCATCGGCGGCGTTAAGGCGCTCGAGCATGGCGGATTTGGCTGGCAGTACATCGTCCATAACGGCGCGTTGCTGCCGTCCCAGGCCGCACTGATCCTAGTGTGTGCTCACGTCACAATGCCCGCAGCGGCCGCGCGGCTCGCCACCCGGCTCGGCAACGCAGCGCTGTCGCTATTCGCCATTCATTTGCCGTTGTTTCTCATTTTCACCAAGCTGGGAAAATTGCTCGCGATCGGCATGGACCCGCTGCAATGCGTGCAGCAGTTCACGGCATGTGTCAAAGCATCACGCGACGTCGTGCCGTCGATGGCGCTTTACCCAGCCTACCTGATCGGCACCGTGATTGCAGCAGTCGTGTTCCAGGAGCGGATCGTCGTGCCGCTGCGCAACGCATTGCGCAGCCGGCTGTCGCGCGAGCCGCTCCAGCATCGCGCCGCCGGTCCTTCAGGCGGGCAGGCCGGGTAATTCATCCCGCTCGCTTCGCGCTGGTGGAGACGCCAGCGTTTTGTCGGGTGCCGCACAGATCTCGCGGGGTCGGACTGGTCTACTAGCTTCGCGCACGGGGAGTGCCGCCGCCGGGATTTAAACCACCCGAGCCGGAAAATGATTGATACCGGAGCATCCAATGAAAAATGAATTAAGACAGATCATCCAGGAAGTCGCTCATCTGGAATTATCCGTTGATCGCCTTTCCGACAGTGACGATCTCTACGAAGCAGGTTTGTCGTCGCTGAACACGATTCAATTGATGCTTGCGATCGAAAAACACTTCAACATCGAAATTCCCGACCGCATGCTGAATCGCCATCTGTTCCAGAGCATCGATTCACTGGCTGAGGCCGTCTCGCAATTGCAGCGCGACGTGCAATCCGCATGAGCGCAATTCAATCCGCCAACGGTGGTGAGCCGGTGCACACCATTGCATTGTCTGAACTTGACGCGCGCCCGCCAGACGCCGACGAGCACGCGTTAGACAAAGCCGCGACCGCGGTAGCGCAGATCGCGGCGCGTTTCGCCGATGCCGTGGACCGCGAAGCCAGGTTCCCGAGCAAAGCCATCGACGCCATGCGCGAGCATAGGTTGCTCGGCGCGATGGTGCCCGTCGAGTTGGGCGGCATGGGCGCGTCGCTGGCGGCCGTCGCTTCAGCATGCCGCATTCTCGGCCACGCGTGTTCATCCGCCGCGATGATCTATGCGATGCACCAGATCGAAGTGATTTGCGTATTGGAACACGCGATGTCGGTGCCGTGGCATCGCGGATTTCTCCGGCAGGTTGCCGAGCATGAGTGGCTGCTGGCATCCGCGACGTCCGAAGATGGCGTGGGCGGCAATCTGCGCAACAGCCGCTGCGCGATCGAGCCCGACGGCGACGGTACGTTCACATTGCACAAGCTCACCCCAACGATCTCTTACGGCGCCTATGCCGATGCCATACTGGCGACCGCCCGGCGCTCGCCGGACGCGCCGGCCGCGGAGCAAGTGCTCGTGACGATCCTGAAAGACGACACGACCCTGACTCGCCGCAGCGGATGGGATACGTTCGGCATGCGGGGCACGTGCAGCGAAGGCTTCGTGCTCAAGTCGCGCGGCCGCCAGGAACAGGTCTTCCCCGCACCGTTCGGCGAGATCGCTGAGCGCACGATGGTGCCGGCCTCTCACATCCTGTGGTCGTCGCTGTGGACCGGCATCGCCAGCGACGCGTTTTCCCGCGCGCATCGCTACTTCCGCACGCAGGCACAAGACAAGCCGACCGGCGCATCGCCCGCCGGTAGCCGAATCGCCGAAGCGCTCGGCCTGCTGCAAGCCATGCAGGGACGCATCGACAGCGCGCTGCACGTCCACGCGCGCGCCGGCACCTCGGCCACGCGCTCGTGGTCCGAAACAATGGCCGACGCGGCTCAGATCAACACGCTCAAGACTTACGTGTCCATCACCGCGCTACAGGTCGTGATGCATGCGGTGATGATCTGCGGCATGGCGGCGTACAAGAACGGCACGCCATTTACGCTGAGCCGGCACATTCGCGATCTGTATTCTGCACCTCTTATGATTAATAACGACCGTATCGATGCCAATACGGCCAGCCTATTGCTCGCGCAACGGCCCGCTTCGTTGGAGAGAGAATAATGGTCGATGTCACGTTGCAAAACCCACCGGCGCACGCGGCCGATATCGATGACCGGCACGACGTGAACGCACTACGCGATGCGCTCGTGGACGCGGGCCTGTTAATCCCGATGGGCGTGCAAGGCCTGTATGGCAGAAGCGAAGTGTTCGAGAACGTGATCGGGGCCATTGATGCATTGGTCACGCGCCTGGGTGCCGATCAGCATGCCGAGGTACTGCGCTTTCCGCCCGCGATGAATCGGACCGATTTTGAGCACAGCGAATACCTGAAGGGATTTCCGCAGCTCGCCGGGACGGTTCATAGTTTTTGCGGCTCGGAGCACGAGCATCAACGTGTGCTGCAATGCCTGGACCGGGGCGAGGACTGGACCGAATTTCAAAAGCCGACCTACGTGGTCATGACACCGGCGGCATGCTATCCCGCCTATCCGGTCATCGCGCGGCGCGGCGCGCTGCCACCGCAGGGCAGGACGCTGGATCTGTTTTCGTATTGCTTCCGCCACGAGCCGTCGCCGGACGCCACCCGGATGCAACTGTTTCGCATGCGCGAGTATGTGCGCCTGGGTACGCCAAATCAGATCCTGGCATTTCGCACCGAGTGGATCGAGCGCGGCAAGCGGATGATGGCGCTGCTGGCGCTACCGCACGAAGTCGACCTGGCCAACGACCCCTTCTTTGGCCGCGGCGGCCGCATTGCCGCGTCGAGCCAGCGTGAGCAGAACTTGAAATTCGAAATGCTGGTGCCGATCGAGAGTGACACCCGGCTCACTGCCTGCCTGAGCTTCAATTACCACATGGACCACTTCGGCCTGCTGTGGGGCATCAAGACGAGCGATGCCGACGTCGCGCATACCGGTTGCGTGGGTTTCGGCATGGAACGCCTCGCGCTCGGACTGTTCAAGCATCACGGATTCGATGTGCAGGCTTGGCCGGAACCGGTACGCAACGCGCTGTGGAGAAGCTAATGAGTGACGTCGTCTCGCCAATGGCCGTGTCGGACGCACTCACACGGCTGGCATCGCCGATGAAGTTGCCGCGCGACCCGGCGAACTATTGCCCGCACGCGCTGCATAACTCGACCATGGTCTGGAAGCAGACCAATTGCTACGTTGACCTATGGATCGAGCTGTTGTCGCAATGGGACTTTGAGCCCCATGCCATGCTGCCCTTCACCGTCACACAGGACTTTGAGGGAGATCAGTTCACCTTCTTCAAGGTGCCGTTGGAAGACTTAGAGCGGCTGTACGGGATTGTCGTGCAAGAGCACGCCATCTTCGAGCCACTGCCGTACCACATCGATCAGCAGGTCCGGCGCGGCAACGTGATGCTGGTTGAGGTTGACGCGTGGCATTTGCCCGACACCCGTGGCCTCAGTTATCACCGCGAGCACACGAAGACGACCATCGGCATCGACGCGATCGACTTGCAAGCCGGCGAAATCGGCTATTTCCATAACGCCGGATATTATCGGGCCGCAGGCGACGACTATCGTGGGCTGTTCAGCATCGGCTCCAGTGCGTCGCTAGTGCCCTACGTCGAATGCGCGAAGCGGCGCTTCGAGCCGTTGCGCGGCCCGGCGCTGCAGGAAGCCGTGCTCTCATTGCTGGCGCGGCGCTTTAAGCGCCGTCCCGCCAGTAGCCCGATCGCCGCGTTCCGGGCTGCGCTGGCCAAAGACGCTGCAGTCATCGCATCGCGCTCGCTCTCATACTTCCATTCGTATTCGTTCAACACGTTGCGTCAACTCGGTGCAAACTTCGAACTACTGGGCCGCTGCCTGCGATGGCTCGGTGCACCCAATGCGAACGGTACCGACGGCACCGGAGCCTTTTCTGCTTGCGTAGCCGCCTGCGACACCATCGCCTCGGAGGCGATGGTGCTCGAATTCCGGCTCGCCAGGGCGTGCGCGCGACGCAACGAGGACCGCTGTGAAAGTACGCTGGAAATCATCGAGCACGCGTACGAATCGTTGATTGACGAACTGGGCGTGCGGTTGGGCGGCAATGACGTACTGCCACGGCTGCAACGCGACTCGAACGCGGCCCGCCCCGACACCCCATCACCGCTGCAATGAACCCGCAGCCTGCCCCGGCCGGACGCAGCACCGCCGGTCTCGGGCCTGGTCATGAGCGAGCGGCTTCGCCCATGTGGCGCTTGTGTACTATTGCGGCCAACGCCGCCACCCGGCCACGTGATCTGCCACCTGCAGATGCGTCGGAGTGGATCGACGCACCCGTGCCTGGAACCGTCGGCCAGGCACTCGCAGCCGCGAACCGGCTCACGCCGCTGGATGCAAGCCGGCTAGGTGAATACGACCACTGGTACCGGCTACCGCTGCGACGCGGCGGCGCCCGCTTAATCCGGTTTGACGGGTTGGCGGGTATCGCGCAGATCTGGCTGAACGACACGTTGCTGCTGCAGTCGACGAACATGTTCGTCTCGCAACAGGTGCGCATCGACCCGCTGCCTGAGGACAGCGCGTTGTACCTATGCTTTCGGTCACTGGCCCGCTACCTCGATACCATGCCCGCGCCCCGACGCGCCCGCTGGCGCACGCGCCTGGTCGATGCGCCGGCGCTGCGGGCGGTACGAATCTCGCTGTTCGGCCACATGCCAGGCTGGTTCCCGCGCATCGAGCCAATCGGCCCGTGGGGCGCCGTGGCCGTCATCGATACTGACGCCGATACGGCCGCCCAGATCGTACACCACACGCTGAATGCCTCGATCGAAGGCTGCGATGGGATCGTGGACGCGACCATCACATTTGCCGCACCGGTTCTCGGCCATCTGGACGCGATCCTAGACTGCGAGGGCCATCATGTACATCTACAACGCCACGACCCGTTCACGCTGCGCGCGCGGCTCACCGTGCCGAACGCCAGACGATGGTGGCCGCACACGCATGGCGAGCCGGCGCGCTACGCCGTCTCGCTGCACCTGGGCGGCACGACCGTGGCATTGGGATACGTCGGATTTCGCACCATCGAGGTTACGCGTGGCCACGATGGGCAGGGCTTCGCGTTGTCCGTCAACGCGCTGCCGGTCTTCGTGCGAGGCGCGTGCTGGAGCACCGCCGATCCGCTGGGGTTGCGCGTGTCGGCGCACGACTATCACACATGGTTGACGCTGGCTCGGGACGCGGGATTCAACATGATCCGCGTCGGTGGCACCATGATTTACGAAGACGACGCATTTTATGCGTCGTGCGACGAACTGGGCTTGCTGGTCTGGCAAGACTTCATGTTCGCCAATTTCGACTATCCGTGCACCGCGGCTGATTTCGTCACATCGGTGACGCTGGAAGCCAGCCAGTTTCTCGCACGCACGGCGGGTAGGCCTTCGTTGGCCGTGCTATGCGGAGGCAGCGAAATCGCGCAGCAGGCATCCATGGTCGGTTTGAGTGACGAGCAACGCGATATGCCGTTGACCGCCAGCTTGCTCGCCGAGCTTGCCGCGACACATCGGCGCGACGTACCGTACGTATCGGACACGCCGTCCGGGCAGGTACTGCCATTTTATCCCCGCACGGGCATCTCGCATTACTATGGTGTCGGCGCCTATCTGCGGCCCTTGGACGATGCGCGCCGCGCGGCGGTCCGCTTCGCCAGCGAATGCCTGGCGTTTGCCCACGTTCCCGCAGATGCGACGCTTGCCGCAATCGGCTCGCCGTCGGTGCACGAACCCGCGTGGAAAATGGCCGTGCCGCGCGATCCCGGCGCGCCATGGGATTTCGACGACGTGCGCGATCATTACTTGCGCGAACTATATAGGCAAGACCCGACGCGGCTCAGAGGACAGGATCCATCACGCTACCTCGAACTATCGCGAGCCGTGCTCGCCGACGTCGTATCCGAGACACTGGTGGAATGGCGCCGCACCGCGTCCAGCTGCGCGGGCGCATTACTTTGGCAATTCCAGGACGTCATGCCAGGCGCCGGATGGGGCATCGTGGACGCGTTCCGGCGTCCTAAGTCGGCCTGGTATGCGCTCAAGCACGTGCTCCAGCCGCAGCAGGTGTGCCTGTGTGACGAAGGGCTGAATGGACTGGACGTGCACGTGTTCAACGACAGCGCCGCTCCGTTGCGGGGACGGCTGGAGTTGGTCGCATTGCGCGACGCCACCGTGCCGGTCGCACGGGCGCGTTGCGATCTTCATATCGAACCACACGACGCACTCCAGGTCAGCGCGGCGCAGTGCTTGGGGCGCTTCTTCGACTTCACCTACGCGTACCGGTTTGGTCCGCGCGAACACGACACGGTCATCGCGTCGCTGTACGACCACGACAATCGGCTGCTCGCACAATCGTTCTATTTCCCGGAACGTACCGCGCCGGCCGTGTTCGAACGCGGCGATATCGGTCTGAGCGCCTCACTGGAACAGCGTGACGGCCAATGGTGGGTCAACGTCGGCACGCGCGCGAGCGCGCGCTACGTGCAGATCACCGCGCCGGGCCTGCTGCCGAAGGACGACTGGTTCCATCTGGCGCCCGGCGCGAACGTGTCTGTCCCGCTGCTGCCGGAACCGACACTTTTGCATCCTCTTGCGTCATTTCATTCGGGAACCCCGCATCTGGACACGCACGACGGCCCGGGGACGATCGAAATACGCGCAGTCAATTCCAACAAAATCATTCGCTTGAGAAAACCATCGTGATACCAATTACATTCGATGATTGCGTCGGATGGCTGCACAAAGGACACTCGCCGCGGGGCGTCGTGCTGTGCGCTGCCGTTGGCCACGAAGGCCTGTGGACCCACAAACTGATGCGAGCGCTGGCAGAGCGGCTGGCACGCGAGGGCATCTGGGCGCTGCGGTTCGATTACCCCTGCTGCGGCGACTCGGCGGGCGACGACCTGGACAGCGGCCGGTTTGATAAAAGCATTGCCAGTATCGGCCGAGCCGTGCACGCGCTGCGTGCCCATGCACAGCTGACCGATGTCACGCTGGTCGGCCTGCGCGCCGGTGCCGCCATGGCGCTATTGGCCTGCACGATGGATACACCTGAGGCCATGCAGGTCGATGCACTCGTCGCGCTGTCGCCCGTCGTGCGAGGCCGCACCTATATGCGCGAAGTGACCATGGTCGAGCGTCAATGGCTGGACACGACACCACCCGTGGTGCAGCAAGCCCATGCCGCAGAGCCCTGCCTGAGCGTGCTCGGGCATCGCTATCCCGCTGACTTCGTCGCCGCGTTGCGGGCGATTGACCTGTGCGCCGCCGTCGGGAGCGCGGCTTCGCTACCCTACTCCGTGCTGCTCATCGATACCGATCGTGGCGACAGTGCGGTGCTGCAAACGGCGTTGCAGGCCCGCGGCGTCCAGGCCACCGTGCAGCCGTTTCCCGAATTCGCCACAACATTGGTTGAAGGCATCCGCTCCCGACTGCCGCTCGCCACCATCGAAGCGAGCGTCGCATGGATTGCCACGCGGCAGATGCACGATGCCCCCGTGGCGCAGCCCATACCGGAACCGGCCGCTTCGTTGCGTACGACGGGTGCGCACCTGGTGCTGTCGGACGCCACCGAGCACACCGTGCAGATTGGCACCGCGCCGTTGATCGGAACACTGTGCCGACCAGCCACCCCGACCCCGGGCCGCTCGGGCATGCCGGCGTTGCTGTTCGCCACGACAGCTTCCAATCCCCGCAGTGCCGATGCACGACTCGCGGTGCGTCTCGCGCGGCAACTCGCAGCCCACGGCATCGCCTCGTTGCGTGTGGATGTGAGCGGCGTCGGCGACAGTGGCGCCTGCGTGCTGGACGACCAATCCGTCGTCCCATACTCCGGTCAAGCCGTGGCAGACGTGATCGCGGCCGCGGACTGGCTCGCGGAGCAAGGATACCGCGATGTCGTGGCGCTTGGTATCTGCTCGGGTGCGTATGCGTCGCTTCAGGCCGCGTCGCGTTCGGCGGCCGTAACTGGGATAATCGTGATCAACTTGCCCCGGTTCATCTGGCCGGCTGGCTTGACACTCGCGGACGCGATTGCTCAGCAGACCAATTCGGCACGCGGCTACCTCGCGTCAGCACGCGACCCGCAGAAATGGAAAAGCCTATTGCGACGCCGGCGTGACCTGCGCCCCATTGTCAAGGCGCTCGTACGGCTGACAGCCGCTAAGCTACGCGTGCCAGCAATGCGACTGCTCGAACGGGCGGGTTGGTACCCGCCAGCTCACTCCGAGCGTGGGTTGATGCACGCATTGGCGCGACGTGGGGTAAACGCACTCTTGATCTATGGCGAGTTCGACCCGGGACTGGACGAGTTGTCACGCCACTTTGGGCCTGCTCATCGGGCGTTTCGCAGGCAACGGCAGATCGACGTACACACCATCGCGCAACTCGATCACTCGGTGTATGGAACACAAGGCGCTGATGCGATCATCGAGTTATGCATCCGCACGTTGATGCACTGGCGCGCCGCACCTAACAGCATAAGCGGCTTGCATAGACCTGCGCCCGCTACCGCCCCCCGTTCGGCGACCGCCTCGATGCATGCCCAATAGCTACGTTTTCGAATGTATTGCCATGCCGCGGCCTGACGCCGCGGCCCGTTGCGGCTGCCACGTCGGCCCCGCGCCGGCACCCGCTACCTACCCTTTGCTTTACACCTAAATCGGCGTTTACCGTTGAGCTAATCCCATCAGTGTTTACTATGTTCATTAATAGCAAGTTAATTAACTGCGTAGAATTATTTCAAAATTCAATATGCCGCGTCCCCGCAACATCCACCGTGCTGTATTTACGTGTCAATTGAATGATAGCAGGACGGTTGTTTCAACGTTGGATGGATGTCGAGGTGACCGCCTACAAGCCCAGTGCGCAGTTTGCCGCGACTAATACACCTCATTCAAAAGGTTCCTGCGCTTGTCCGCTCATCCCCCTGTAGTTTAACTAATCGTATAAATTTTTTTGCCAGCTATTGCGGCGCGATTTGGAGCAGTTTAATATGCGCTCCTGGCATCGAAAAAAGTGTGTGGTGTAACGCAATTCGAGCCGGCGCATTATTCTGTCCAGGCTGCAATTAATACCTACTCACCGCGGTTAATCCATTGGATACAGTCAAAAATGCCATCCAGTGGTGGAAGACGAATTATCTTAGCCGCCGGGGGGAATTGGCATATTTAACCGGATTTTTTGCAAGCCCAAGTCATTTCTACAGAACCGGGGTTGTTAGTCAGGAGCCGAGAATGTTGAGTCCACACGAATTTGCGACGCTCATGCTCATCAAGCACTCGCCAGACCAGATCGATCTGAGTCGCGCCGAACTTGGCACGCTGCTCGAGCGCCAACTCGTCGTATTACACGATCAGGCCTGCGGCGGCCGCTCGCCGCAGCTGACGCGGGTCGGCCAATCGATCCTCGATGCGTGCTCGCGCGTGCGATTTTCCGCGTCGTAGTTCTGCCGGCGAAGTCATCCAGGCCCGCGTCCGTCTCTAACGTCCCAAAAACATATCCGTGAATATCGTGACCACGGAATAATTCGTCGCCGCGCAAAAATCCGGTATCAATACGCTGTTTGGGTTGGCCGGCAAAGTTTTACCCACATGCGCGAATGGATTGCTCCTCTCATCCCGCCAATCCCGGTCGGTGGGCTTGGACAACCGCAAGAAGTAGGCGGGACGGGTGGCTTATCTCGGGTCAGCAGAAGCAGGCTTCGTGACCAGCGCGAATTCGCCAATCAACGGCGGGCAACACCTGCAGGTGATGCACGGCACGCCAGATAGCGCCCCCGTCCAGGGGCAGGCGCCGGCACACCTAGACGGCGGCGAGCGCAGCCGCATCGAGGATCCGGATGTTCCTACCCTGCGTGTCGACCAGCCCTGCCCGGCTGAAGCCGGACAATATCCGGCTCACAGTTTCAAGCTTCAAGCCCAGATAACTGCCCATCTCCGCCCGTGTCATTCTCAACTGAAACTCGTTCGGCGAATAACCCCGCACGGCGAAGCGCTTTGATAGATTTAGCAAGAACGCCGCCACGCGTTCGGCGGCGTTCATCGTGCCCAGCCATACGCTGAGCCCGGATTCGCGCACGATCTCTCCACTGAGCATCCGGTGCAGATGCCGCTGCATCACCGGCTGCCGATGACAGAACGCCTCGAGCCGCGCAAATGACACCGTACACACTAAGCTGTCTTCGAGCGCAATGGCGTCCCAACGATGGCGGTCCGAGCACACGCCATCGAGGCCCAGCGCGTCGCCCGGCAAGTAAAAGCCGGTAACCTGCTCGCGACCATCGCGCAGCACCGTAACCGTCTTGAACGAGCCGGTCTTGATGGCAAAGATATGGCGAAACGGATCATCGCAACGATGCAGCGCGTCGCCACGGCGCACCAGACGCTTCGTGCTGACGACCTGATGAAACTGCTCAATGTCGTCGCTCGACAATTCCGGCGGCAAGCATAGGTTGCGCAATGCGCAGCTCGAGCAGCGCGACACGTCGCGCTGCTTCGACTCGCCGCTGTCGAGCGCAACACGCTCGTCGATGTGGTGCACGCTGTGACAGCTCGCCGCGTTTGCACGATGCGTGGCATTGGCATCGGCATGTGGCCCGGCATGGTGTTCGGCAATAGAGAGGATCATGGCGCAAATTATACTGGTGCCTGCGGCATGAATCGCGTCCTGCACTGTGAATGCGACCGCGTGACGCATACGGCCGCCGCCCGGCACGGCGGGGCTCCTTCGACCCACACACGCAGATCACACTGCATAGCATGGACGAAATCAATACCAATGCGTCGATTAACGCGCCAGCCTGTTCGCGGCTCCAGCCGTTGGCCTTGGCCAATGGGGCGAGCGCATGGGCGGCCAGCACTGCATTGAGCGGCAACAGTATGCTGGTGCGCGGCTCGCTGAGTACCAGGAGGGGACCCAACACGGGATCCTCGCGCATCTGCGCGACGAGGTTGGCACGGGTTGCCACCGGCGCCTGCGGCGGCGCCTCCTCTACGTGCAAGTCGAAGCACGCGAACAGTTGCGCAGCGTGCTGCGGCTGCAACGTGACGGGAACCTAAAGCGACGCAGGCGTTCTGCCGCAGGCCAGGCTGCGTCACCAGCAAGCCGCGGTGACACCGGCAGCGTCAGGATTACCGCGGGATCGAACAAGGCTCAAGATGGCGGACGGTCATCGAGGTCTCGCGAGCAGGTCTCGAATCGGCAGGCTATGCGCCAAATGCGGCGATCATGCCAGTGCCAGGGTGGGCCCGATGCTGCCCGATCGATATCCGTTGTGCGCCGGCCGATGTCGGTCAGTATCCTTCGCCCGTGCGCGCACGAATGACCTGGTAGCGCACATACCAGTCCGCCAGTGCAATCCGCGCCCGCGCCCGTACGGCCTGCTCGCGAAGCAGCGCTGATGGCGCCTCATCCGGCACGAGCGCGTACGTGGGGCGCTGCCAGCGAAATGCGGCTGGCTCGCCCACCAGCGGCATCATCGCGCCGTCGCGGCTGAACATCGTCTTGAAACCGATCACGGCAAATTGCTCGGCCGGCGCAGCGGGCGCGAACAGACTGTGCCCGAAAGCCGGATAGCGCGCGTCGGACAGCGCGAGATGGTATAGCGTCGGAAAGAAATCTGCGTGCCCGGCGTAGCGTTCCAAATCCGGCACGAAACGAGGACGGTACTGCGGCGGCACACGGAAGAAGCCTGGTACACGATACAGCTCTCGGCTCTGCTCCGGCCGCTGATACCGAAACAGCCCATGCATGTTGTGATCGCCAGTTGCCGCGACAATGGTCTTGCTACCAAATGGCGCGGCCTCAACCCGGCTAACGAACATGCCCAGCTGATGAGTGGCATACTGATACGTCTGCACCATGCGGCTACCCTTGTCGAAATCGGCTGCAAAATGCCGGCGCATGTCGCTCAAGTCCAGCGGCGGGGGTAAATAATGACTCGGCACGGTGTGAGGGGGACGGTTCGTTGTACTCATGACGAACAGAAAGATCTTCTGGCCTAGCGCATCGCGAGTGGCCAGCAAATCGAACGCGAATCGAAACAGGTACTCGTCGTACACGCCCCAGATCGTGCGTTTTGCGTCCGGGTACCTGCCGATAATGGCTGCCATGTCATACACTTCGTCAAAGTTTTGACGCCGCATCGTACGCGCCACGGACCGCCACGCACCGCAGCCGCCATAAACAAATACGGTTCGATAGCCTTTAGCCTTGAACGGCAGCGCGGCCGATGTCGAATAGGTGACAAATCCCTGGTCACCTTGCGTCAGCGGCGAAACCGGCGAGTTGAGCAATAGCGCCTCGAGCGCCGCGTGGCCGCCAAGCCGTGCTGGGAAAACGTTGCGGAACAGGTAATCGCTTTGCAAGTGCTCTGCCATCACACCCGCCAGGTCGGTGGAGGCCGTGCTAAATTCGAGCGGATGCGCACCCCATGACTCCATCAGCGCAAAAACCACATGGGGTGGATGCGCAGCCAGAAATCGGTTCTCCGGGGTGCGGCGGAACACCACGCTTTCCAGATCCGGCGGCGCACCAGAGGGAGCGCCAACCGCACGGGCCAGTTCATCGGTGGAGCGGAACCCATAGCGCGCCAATTGGCATGCAGGATCTTCGTCGATTCTGGCTTGGCTGCGCCGGTCGACATAGGCGTCGTATAGCGCCTGTGCTGCGTTGCGCACCGAGTCATTGACCCATCCGCGCGAGGAAATCTCCGCGTCGTGTGAGTCGAGCGCGGACTCGCCCAGGCCACCACGGGCCAAGCCGAGCAGCAACACGACCAGCACCGTACTGTCCAGCACGCAACGCATGCGTTCGCGAGGCTGTGCTTGCTCGTTTCGCTCGGCACGCGCGCTCCCGGAAAGCCGCAGGATGATCCACATCTGTAAAGCGGTGAAGACCGCCATCAGTAGCGCACATCGCACGACCGGATACTGACTTCGCGCCGCCGCCAGCATCCCCCATGGATCGGCGCCCAGCAATCCAAACACCATCGGATTGAATGGGCTGCCATAGAAATCGTAGTAATAGAATTGGCAAGCGCAGCCGAGGTTCACGCACAGCAGTATCGCTGCGATCGACAGGCGCTGCAGCAGCCCGGCGGCGCGCTTGAGGGGGCGCCACTTCGTCACCACGAAGACCGGCAGCAGCACCACCAGGATCGCGATCGACAGTACCCTCAAGTCAAATCGCCAACCTATCCAAAGCGCGTGCAACACCTCAGCGCCGTTGTCGAACACTTGTGCGGCACCGCCGTAGTAAAACAAATAAGCAATGCGAAATGCCTCGAAGCTAACACTGCCCGTCATCAGAACGAGGAGTGCGGACCTGGCAAATCTCAACGAGCGCATCATATTCGCTCAGCTTGACCGTTCAAGCCGTGTGACGCACGCGCTGCATGGCAAAATACTCGCTTGCCTCGTCCCACGACAACTCCAGCCCAAAATATGGGCCTTGGAAAAAATCGATATTCAGCGTTCTAGCGATTTCCAACTGATCTCGCGTCTCGATGCCTGCGGCGATGACTTTCAAGCCGAGTTTCCGGCAGAGAGCGCACACGCTGGCGAGAACGACGCGACCTCGGGCACCATCCGATCCGCAAACCAGGTTCTTATCCAGTTTTATCGAGTCGAAATGCGTGCCGGCAAGTCGTTGGTAGTTCGTATAGCCGGCACCGAAGTCATCAATAATCACTTTTGCACCGCTGTCCCGCAAGCGCCCAACACAGCTTAGTGTGCTATCCTTGGCAAGCGGCACACCCGCGCCGAGTTCTATCTCGACATTCAAGTAGCGCAACGCCTTGATCACTTCGTCCAATGCCGGACCGCATGCTATCGTGTCAGGATGAAGCTTGATCGAGACAGCCGGATACATCTCGCGCTGCGCCCATCGGCCAATGGCCTGCTCGACCTCCTCACAGAGCCACACATCGACTGGGCTGACGATGCCGGTACGCTCCAAGCAACCAAGGAAGTTGTCCGTTCCGGCACGCCCAGTTGTGCCTTTGAGACGGGCCTGGGCCTCAAATCCAACGCACTGCAAATCCGACGCGGCGATCTTGGGTATGTAGCGCACATCCAAGCCATCCCGGACAATGAGATCGATCACTCGGCTGGCGTCGATCCATGCTGCCTCAGCCAACGCCTTGGAACGCCGGGTGTAGATATCCAGCTCCCTGCGCAAGCTGTTTTGCATATCCATGATCATTCGTTCACCCGTCACTCGGGTAAGCCGCCGCCATAATACAGCATCGCCCGTCGCGGCCACACTCATCCGATGGTTGCATCGCACTGCGCGTCTGGCCGGCCACGCGCAAGACGATCAGGGTTGATCCATGCGTCGCCGGGCGGCGTTTCGGTAAGATGTCGGCGACGTGAACATGCGCTTACGGAACAATGTCGCCAGCCGAACACCGCTGCCCAAGCCGGTACGGCGGGCAATTTTGTCGACCGGCAAGTCTGAGCGGACTAGCAGTTCGCATGCCTTCTCCAAGCGGCAACGGAGCAGGAACTCCGACGGCGTAATACCCATCTCCAGCTTGAAACGGCGCAGGAAATTACGCTCGCTCATGGCCGCCGCCCGTGCTGCATCTGAAATCGATAACGCGCGCTCGCATCCGGACTGTAACCGGCGCGCCGCGGCACGAATCGTGTCGCTGACTGCCGCGGTCGGATGCCCCATCCACTCGATGACGCGGCGCGCGCAACGGGGCATCAGAAACTCCGCTACGTCCCGGACAACCTCTTGACTGTAATCACGCGAAACCAGTGACATCGCAGTAAAAAAGCCATCGTTGGATCGATAGCAGTCCGAAACACAACCGGACGCGGGCCCCGGCTTTGGCGAGGAACGGATGCGCCGCAGGCTTTGCTCAGGCCAAGCAGGCACGCCGGCTGCTTCCAGCACCATCGAGCCCTCGCCCACCGCACACACAGTTCGTGTGGATGGACCGATTTTACGCAACCAGCCGACCAGCCCAAAATCTTCGGAAGCCGCGCGGGCGCCTGGGCCGCCGGCAATGAGCACCGTATCCGTGGAAGCGCCGAAATAGCGGGCGTCGAGCCCGTCCGTCCACACACGAATGCCCGAGGTCGACGCCATCACGCCGCCACGCGTGGACATCAGCCTGACCACGTAGCGGTTGCGCCATTCGTTGCTGCGCTCTAGCACTCGGTTTGCGACGCTCAGCACATCCGCTACCGCAGCGACGTCCGCCAGCGAGAATGACTCGTAGAGAAAGATCACGACGACCCGGTCAGTTGAGGCTTTGGCTGMCCCGACCTCGCCTCTGACTTCCTCCAATAACTCTGTATGTCTTAAGTATCCCATATGGCCTGTCRAAACTATCTTTGGCAAGAGCCAATGCATCAACATGCATCGKAAGCTTCATTGSCGGTTTTCGAACACTGCGCGTCGGATGGGCGAAAACTAATGGCGGGTATCCGCTGGTTTGCTTTCATCTTTCCGGTGAGCACCTCCTGGCATTTGGCCGGCGCCACAGCGGGCTGCCACGACATGTCCACAGACCCAGGCCCGCCCGGCCACCTGTGCTACGATTCGGCTCCGTCGCCGCGCCAAGCACGGGCCGGATGGGGCAAGCCTCATCGATCCGGACCACGCGCAACGTCGTGTTGCAAGCCATCGACCACTCCATTACCATTGAAAGCCGCCTGCCGCGACCGCTCCGAAGTAGCCTCGTCCATTGGCACTTGCGGCAAGTTTTATCACCCAACGGTCATCCGAGGTCACGTGCGATACGCCAAATGCCATGCCGGGCCTACCGMRGTACGACGCACTGGATGCAGTCGCAATGCTTCGTCCAGCAGAAGTGGGTTGCGGCAATCCGGCAACTGCCATCGCCGACGCGATGCCAGCGGACGCATCGCCATCAACGCGGGCAACAGCCTCATCCAATTGCGCCTTATTGACTGCGTCGGTGGAGTGGGTGCCACCGCGCGACGTTGACAATTCTGCGTTCGCTACCTGGCGCCCCGACGGACACGCGGGCGTCATCGATGCTAATGCCCGGGGGCAACCTCAACGGCGCTGTCGAAAGCTCAGTGACCAACGAATGCAGCAATTCGCGACGTAGGGCATAATGAGTGGGTTCACTGTCGGATGTTGATTCGCTCGGTGCGGGCCGGTCCGAGTCCGGATATCGGACCAACTCCGAATGCTGGTCCGAGTCCGAATGCCCAATCTCGGGCAAACCTGCGTGGGAAGATGTATTGACAACGCTACCATCTTCAGTGGGAACCGGCGATGCAGCAGCCATGCGCGCCTTTGCTCTCTCGAACAAATGCGCGTAGACGTTTTTCATGTGCGTTTCAGCGGCGGACTGCTGACGGATCGTCTCCGATTGTTGGCTGGCCTCTTCCCAATTCGATAACGCCTCCTTGACCAGTCCAGCCGCCTCCGCCATCATGGATGCACGCTCCCCCAAGTCGTACAGCTGCGCAGGACGAACATGCGAGGACGACGGGAAGTCCGGCTCCGCCCTCTCAGGGGCAGCCATTTCAATGGCTGCCCACTGAGCCTGACCTTCCTTAATCAGCTCCGCAATTTTACGATCCATCCTGTCGAAATCCTGATCCAGTTCAGAGCTAACGTGAGGCAGAATTTGCGGACTCTTGAGGGTAGCGGGTGACTTCCTATTTTCATTGTTGCTCTGAGGGCCAGCACTGGTCAAGCTACACTGGCTACTGGATTGCAAGCGTCGTGGAACCGGCGACACCGCTGGAGATAATGGGGCAACGCTGCGATAGTCGGCAACGTCTCTCGCAACACTTGAAAAGGCAGGGTCGAACGGGCCAATGCCATTATTATTAACATAAACATTATCCGCGGCCGCTACCGCTTGTGAAAGCGCTATTCCCGCAGCGATGCCAACCATGCGCAAATTACCCGATACCCTAAATATGAAGTAATTCGAGCGACACCCGAACGCGATCTGTTGCATCAACGTTGGCCTTGCATAACCGAAACCTCTCATGACTTCGCTCATTCGACTCCCCTTGTAGGCGCTTGACCTCGGATCGGGATGTAAGCGGAATGTATGTCTGCGCACTTCCGAATGCAATCGGACAAGAATATTCGTGCGGAATGCAACAGGGATATGTCGGCTGGGCCATATGCAACTCGTTGAGCAATTTCAAAATTCGCCAATAAATTGGGCACGCTCATTAAATTATTCCGCTTACAAAGGCCATATAAGTCGCATCCAAGCGGCAACATATCGCCAATGTCGCACCAGACGAACGCGATTAGATATCGACTGTTACGGCACGGACCGACCGGTGTTTTACGGCAGCTGATGCACATCCGGAGTCCCGTTGCATCGCACACGCCCCCGCGGGAAGGCGCAGTTACGCAAAAGCCGCGTGGTCGCGGCGGCCGGATCACGCGTTGGTACATTCGCGCTTCGTGCTGACAATGCAGTTGAAAATCGGCTGCAGGTGAAGAATGCAATCGCACCGCGATGACAGTGTCGAGGAGCAGAAGCTTATTCGACAATCGTGGGCCACCATGGCGGCTATGCGAAGCCGTCGACCCAGTCAACGAACCACATGACGGCCCATGCTCGTTACCGATGTCTACCACACAGTGGTAGCAAACAAAATCGATATGGCATGCGATCAATGCGAGCTTTGATACGGGAGGGCTGGTACGGATAGCATTGAACCAACTTCTATCGGCGCACAAACTGGACATACATCGATATCGTCATAGGGTGACTCGCGCAATCATCGGATGACGCGTCGCCGATTAAGCCACGCCATAACCCAGCCTTACCCTCTACCTCTCTACCCCTACCTCAATCTGTCGTCATCCTTAACAAAACAGTAATTAGCATTACTTATAAATGTTAAAGAGTCAATGCGACACAAGCCCAAGCGACAAAGGTATAAAGCCAACGGATGGCCCGTGGTTATCGAACCACGCGCCTATCAGCATGAAACGCTCGATGATCAGGTCAACCCAACCCCATGCAATCTGTTGCGCACGCCGCCAGACGCGAAGTCAGCCTGACGCGAGCACCCATTTCCGATATTCATACACGAGTTCGCACGCATGGCCGGTGCACTGTCCCTGTCGGCATACCATCGACAGGGTCGTCGGCGCGTGATCGGCGACACGTCAAGTCCGATAACACACTGTGACATCGCCATGAATGCGCTATCGTCCGTTCGCCGCGCCTCCTATTTAAACTGCAGCGACAAGACAGTTGGCGCGCTGCTACGGCTTTTCGCGTTGGGCATGGCCAGTGTACCATCCGAAGATCTCGACGACCTGCTGCTGGCGTTGCGCGTGCTCAAGCCATCATCAACACAAGTCGACTTCAGCGAAGCGAATCTGCGTGTGCGGCAATCAGACTGGATCGGCGCGCTGCGCGTGCTCAAGTCGATTGAGGCACGACATCAAGGCGGCGCGGCCTGCGCCGCGCTGATCGCGTGTTGCCTTTATCACCTGCGGGACACTGAGTGGCGACGCTATGTCGAGCTGGTGTTGGAAGACGGCAATCCGATCGCCCTGTCCGTGGTCGCCACTTTTCTTAAGCTCGATATGCGCCCAGGGGGCCACACCTCGGAGGTGGACAGCGACGATCACGAGCACATACGCGTCCAGATCGAGCGTGCCGTGGCATGCGCACGCTGAATGCCGATTACCGTACTGACACGGTGTACCGCCGCGCCGTCACGATCCCGGTGAGAACCGGCGGCGATAGTCGGACGGATTGACATGCAAACGGCGCAGCAACGCGCGGCCGCATCAATTGCCTAGCATTTTAATGCAGGGCGATCTAGAAAACCAATGAAACTCGCAACACTGTCCTTCGATCCACGTTTTTTGATACTGGCGCAGGACACGTAACGCCGGCAAAAGTCGTTTGTCGAATGTTTGTCGATGCAACCTTACTGGCTAAAACAGKTTGCTCCGAACCCGTCAATGCCATCGCCATCGACCCACGATCCGGCATCGAAGTATTGAAACCATTCATGATGTGTCGATCCTGTGCGTCGGTGTGACGCGTGCCGATCATCGTCGTATACAGACAGATAGCGGCGTGCATGTCAACGAGCTACTGGACGCGGGCGCCGACGATTCATGGTCGCGCCGCTGAAATTTCGCGTATTGATACTTCGAATCCGTTTTGCCAATCAAGGGCTGACGCGCCAGCACCGCCCACAAGGCAACAATATTCTCGCGTATCCTCCCTATCGGCTGGATCGCCGGTCCTGGTTGGTGACGCTCAGCGAACGCCGGCTCAACCTCACGCCTCGGGAGTTCGCGTGTGCCTGGCTGCTGTTTTCACGCTACGGCCGATACGTCAGTCGCACGCATATGGCCGGCGCGGTGTGGTGCCACGCAGCATGAGCTCAATGCTTAATCAACTTGAATTTCAGTACCCGCAATACTAGTTTCCACGTCTCGCAATAAAGAGTAATTGCTCTAATGGCGCGATACCCATGCCGATGCCATACCTGCAGTAGGCTGCAGGTTTAAGGCGTCAAAATATATCGCTGGTATGAATATCACAATATCCTTTCAAAATTCATACACATCAATTTAGCGTAAGCTTCCCGTCAACCATTATCCGCTGTACTGTCCGCTGTGACAGCCATCACACTACCGCTACGCTGGGCTTGCGGGCTGCATGAGCTTGGGGAGGGTCTGCATAGCGGTACCCAATAATACCAACGGGCGCGCCGCTCCTCCAAATCTCAAAAATTCGAATTCCGCTTAGCGAGACAAATGGTGGACCGCACTCTTATGACAACTCCCCTACAATGCGGATAAAGCAATGCACGTTCGCTTGTTTGAAACAACGCGTTACATAGTTGGCACTCATATTGCCGTACAGTCGGAATGTCGCATCCCTGCCCGCTCTCTGACATAGCGCCAGTCGCGAAAAGCGGTTCAATTAAGAATCTACTGGAGAAGAAATGGGAATTGCCATTCTTACCGGGAATAAAGGTTTATTCCAATTCATCGAAGCGTGCTTCGAGGCCGACGACGAGCCATGCCAGCAGTTCGTCGACGATGTGGCGCTCGCCCGTGCAGCCTATCGTGAGGAATTTCACGCCATCCTGGTCGACTCAGCCGTCGGAATTAACCCTTTGCGCCCATTTCTCGCGCGCCGGGCCTGCTATGCGGACCGTCGCGCGCCCTTGATCGTCATCGGGGCGCTCGAGGACCGGGCGAGTATCGTGCATGTGCTGGACGCCGGCGCGGATGATGTTGTGCTCACACCCATCGATCCACGCGAATTGTTGCTCCGGGTGCATCTAGCGATCCGGCGCTTCAATGTCACCCGTCGTACAGACCATGCCGGCGTAATCGAGTGCGGCCCTTATCGTCTCGATCCGAATACCTGCATTGTCCGCATCAACGGCGACGCGGTGCGGCTGACACCACGAGAATTCGCGATTGCCTGGCTGCTGTTTTCACACTACGGGGAATATGTCAGCCGTCGGCAAATCGCCGGCGCGGTATGGAGCAGTTCCGAGGACATCGTGGGCCGGACTTTGGAGCAGCATATTTACAAGCTGCGCAAGAAGCTGGAACTGCACGGCACGCATGGCCTGCGTCTGCGCACCATGTATGCACATGGCTATCGGATTGAATCCATCGAGGCTGATACCGCGACGTCGGCGATGATAGGCGGCCCCCTCGAGGCTCCGCTTGCCACTGCCCATATGTCGCTCGACGACGAAAAGGTTTTACGTCGCCACGACGGCGTCAATCCGACGGTGGAATGCGTGCTCGAAACCAGGCACGAATGGCAGTGCCCGGCGTCCGTGGCGCCGCTCCTAGAATTCAATGATGCGCGGTGACAATAGGAAGATCCTTTCCATATGACTGCGCTGGTCGCTACGGTATCGGAACAAGCCGCCGATCAGCGGAATCTTAGACAACAGCGGTATCCCCGTTTCGAGGTTGGACGAGGAGTCTGTTCGGTATCCCGCTATCAGCAAGCTTTCGTTCTGCCCTACAAACGCTTCGGTATTGATGGTACTAGTCGTGATAACAGGTATATGATCTACCAACTGATTGGTCACTTGCCCATCCTCGATGTGAACTTCCAGCTTGATCCGTGTACGCCCGTCCTCCTCCACGACCAAGGGCCGAACACGCAATGACACGCCCGTGGACACGCTGTACAGGTCTGCCGACGTATAGCCGGCCACGCGCACGAAAAAGCGTGTCTTGTGATCCATGACGGCTTCCGCGTTGCTCAATGTCGCGACCTTCGGGCTTGCGTCGATACGCGCGAGATTGGCACTTTGCAGCGCATCTACCCGCGCCAGCAGGTAGCGCCCGGCGTTGCCCAGCACAGCCGTCAGGGACGCGCCAAGCGGCGCGGTACTGATGACTGTCGTGCCGTCGCTGCTGTTAGACGTAAATGTGGGATTGAGGGTGCCATCGTATGACGAGGGACTGTGCAAACCATTGCCGGTCTGTAAATCGACATGACTGTTATGTGCCCGCCAGTCCACCCCAATCTGCTTGAGCGCGTCATCGTCAACTTCGATGATGTGAGCCTCGATTTCCACCAGCCGTGGCTTGACATCAAGCGCGTCAATCAGCGACTGGTATTGGGCCAGGCGCTCTGGTAAATCGCGGATCAGCACCGAATTGGTACGTTCGTCCGCCTGGATGACAGGTAGTGACGCGGTATCGGCGGCCGGCCCCAGGTCATTGGAGAAGCCAGCCGTGTAGCGTGCGGCACCGCCACCATAGTCGCCCGTACCTTGCCCTGGCAGCCCGGCTATGCCCCCGCCCGCGGTACGACTGCCTGAGCCGATCCCGCCCAGCAACCCGGCCAGACCCGGCGACACCGTACCCGTGGGCATGTTGTCCGGCAAGGGGGGCATCAACACTGTGGGACCGTTCGTTCCGCCGCCGGCTACCGTACCGCCGAGATTGCCGCCGGCGTCAGCCATTGGATCGACGCGCCGCATGTAAGCCTTTGCGAAGCCGCTCTGCGGGCCGTCTCCCGATCCGCCCAGCGCCGATTTGCTCTCAGGGTGATACAGCCCCGATAAGACACTGGCCACACCGGCAACGACATAGCGCTGTCCGTCGACCTCGACATTATGGTCGGCGGCCCACGCATGCTTGAGTGAAAAAATACGTACCTGCGAGCCGGCTTGCCGCGCCACGGCCGCATCGACTCGCCGCGCCACCTCGGCGATCAGCTGTACATACTGAGGCGGCCCGTTGACGAGTACCGTATTGCGGGTATCGTCGTAAGACAACGGGAAGGCCGGATTGGTGATCCGCAGTCGATCGAGTGCCGCCTTCAAGTCGTCGACGCTCGCGTGCTGCAACTGGACGACCTGCCGTGTCACGCCGCTCGCGTCGCTGATCGACAACACCGTTCCGTCGTAGAACCAGACAAATCCGAAGGTCGACGCCAAGGTCTCGAGGAATCGTTGCGGCGGCATGTCGAAACGGCCCGTGACCTTGCCGTGAACATCGCCGGATATCGTTGCGGGCACACCCTGGCTAGACGCAAAGTCTCGCAGGACATCCTTAATATCCTTGCCCTCCACGGACACATGGACCATCCGGCTGTGCCAGCGTATCGGTATGTCATCGGCGAAGGCCGGCGTGGCGGACAGGGCAAGCGACGCAATGCATGCCACACACACCAGCTTCTTGCGCATCGTGCCCGCGCCTGCTGAAACCACACCCCGGGTTGTCTGCATCCAGTTCATTGTTGTCATCGATTTACGCGTTGTCAAGGTTGCATAGATCCTTCACCCACGGTCGGACACGCACGGCGATCGAAGGGTATTCGTCTACCGGTCGAGCGTCTCCGACGGCGCTTCCTGAAATTCCTTCCGATACCCGCTCACCAGCGTCGACCGGTTCTGCACGCCCCACTTGTTCGCGATGCGCAGCACGCTGCGTTCGCTCTCCAGCGAGTCGCTCAACAGCTCCGCCCGGATGCGCTCCATGCGCTGGCGGCGAATCAATTCGGTTGGAGACAATCCGAGGAAGTTCTTGAAAGCACTTTGCAGCGCCCGCTCGGTCACGCCGACCTCCGCGGCGATCTCGCGCACCGATAGGTCATGCCGGTTCAGGTTTTCCTGCATGTATCGATATGCCCGCCGGTACTTGGCCGGCAGCCGCGCACTGATGTCGTCCAGCTGGCCCGTCTGGGGCGTCGCACGGCTGGAGAACGACACCAACGCCTGGGAGTCGTCCCGCAGGCATTGCGTTGAGACAACCGCATAGCGCGTGTAGTACTGCATCGACTCGTTGACCTTACCCTGGCTTTGCCTGATCTTGGCAAGACAATAGAGATAGTCGATTTGCCGGCGTCCGGTGCTGGAGACGTAGTCAACACGGTTCAGCGACTCCACCACCGACTCGGCAAGCTGGGGCGCGCCTGCGTGCAACGCCGCCAATCCAATCTCGATCCGGGTTGATCGCCCATACTCGGACAATCCGTTACGCGCCGCCCAGTCCAAGTGTTGCTGGATATTCATCATTGCGTCGCGCACGCCGTGCGACAACAGTCGCAAGTGGCGCAAGTACATGATTCGTTGCTTGAGCAACGGCATCTGAACGCGCTGCGCATCGGTCTCCAGCGCTTCGATCAGCGCACCGGAGTCACGGCTGCCAAGCGATCGTTCGTCAACAGCGCCAGACAGCCAGTAGGCGTGGTCACCAAGCTGGGACGATAACCTCAACTCACGCTGCACCGCGATATCCAGACGCAGCGTCAGCACAACCTCCTGCCAGCGCTGTGCCACCTCAGGCGGGGCCTCCTCGGCCAGCTCGATCAGCTGCTTGATCGCATCGCGCAGGAAGCGGCCCTGTCCAAGCTCGTGCAATGCACACACCAGGCCGAACTGAGCCTCCAGACGCTGCAACGGATCCAACTCCGCGTCGTCGACCAGACGGACAAAGCAGGACAACGCCGTCGCCAGCCGGCAGCGGAACAGCGCTTGCCAGCCAGCATTGCGACAAGAGGCGGCCCGCACTGCATGAGCACACTCCCGCACCGCGCGCTGCGCGCGCCGATACGACGTTTCTGCCTCGTCATCGATACCCAGCGTCATTTGCATATCGGCATGCAGTTGCAGCAGCCCGGCGACCTGTTGATCCTCGCGCTCATCCTCGCCCCACCGGCTTGCTTGGCCACCTGCGGCAGTGAGATTCGCTTCGATCAACTTGTTCATAAACTCGGCCGGCACGTTTTTCGACGACAGGGCTGCAGCCAACGGGAAATACGGTGTTATGAGCATCGTGAGACTCCAATATGCGCGCGCCTCATGGCCTGACGCACGACGTCATTACAAGCGCCCTTGCGGGTCTGACATATCGGAATCTAGTCGAACCATCCTGCAACATTTTCAACAAATCTGACCAAACTGCTATATTTTGAGGACTATTGAAATTCTTCCGCGCAATTAGGCACGCGACAACGGCACAGAGCATATCGGAACCGCCGCCGGCGGGCTGTAGACAGCAGTCCATTACTACGCCTGGTCATTCATCGTTTCGCGTGGCGTCTATCGGCCGCGGCCCGATAGCGTTGTACTTCGGTTCTTTCCAGCCGATCTTGACGGATACCGCACGGTGAATCCTCTTACATGTCTTCTAAAATGGGCGCGGGCACATCGAGTCCCGTCAAGCGGTAACGACAGGCAGCTGACGAGCCGGCCAGCCGTGCATGGCCAACGCGCCACCATACTGGTGTCGGGCGCTTGTGCGCTAGGGCTGGCGGCTTGTGCGGCGCCCGATGTGCCGCCGTCGAACAGCACGCTGCCCGCCTCGCTTCAAGCCAAGCCAGTCGAGGTATTGCAGGAAGTCTTCCGCGTACACGGGAATGAAACGTATGTATGCCAACGCAACGGTAATCAATTGAGTTGGCATGCCACCGGAACGCTGGCGACACTGGTCGATGCGTCGCGCCACAGTGCGGGAGTTATATCACCGGGCGGATATTTCATAGCAACCGATGGCAGCTACGTCGTGACAAGGTTGCTTGCGCAGGAGATAATCAGCGCATCGACGCTGCCGTGGCAACGGTTGACCGCCGTCCATTCCTCTGCAGAGCCCGGAGAAGCCGGCAGGTTCGCCAACATCACATCGATACAACGCGTGCAAACGTCGGGCGGGCTGCCGCCGGATCCGGTGTGCACGGTCGAGCGCACAGCGCTCTATGTGCCGTACTCGGCGACTTATTTGTTCTATCGGCGTGGCCAACCCGTCACGCCGGGCGGCGCCGCGAACGATGTCGCGCAGCAGGCAACCGAGGCAAATTGCAAGCTCGACATGTCTGCGTGTGAGGTAAAATAGTCTGCCACCGGGCCGCGCGTGCTCTTGTTTCCGCCATAACGGGCCGCCGGCTGGCTTTTGCCGTTCGAATGCGCAAGTACGTATGCATATTCATGTCACTATCGCGCTGTGCGCGATGGCGAGGTGATGGCGGTGCTGATCGCCGCACGCCAGTGGCCGGGTCAATGCCGGTGCTGGCTTGCCCTTGTAACCCCACGTTCGATCAATGCAGCTTAACTCTTCGATAGCATTGCTTATTCGGCGGGTTTTGCGATGCTGCCGCTAAGAGCGTTTTGCGGAGCTTGTTCGGCTCATTCGCTACCGCTGTCGTAAGCGGGAGAACAAGATAAGAGCTTAGGCGGTTAGATCTAGTCTTCTCGTTACAAGAGCATGCAATGAATCCGCTACTCTCATCCATCCGATCCTTCCTAAATCGCTCCGAGACCACTACGCATAACGGTGCGCAAGAGCCATCGGCAGCCCGCACACTGGCGTCCCCTTCGGCATCCCGGCTTGCAATATGCCCAATGAGCTACTAAGGCCAATTGCACGCCTTGTGCCACCTGAAGACCGTCAGAATCTCCTCTTAACAACTCGTCGGTTTGTCCCGGTCATTGGCGAGGATGTTAGAAGCGGCATGTTAGCGGTTAAACACGTTCCCAAGGTAAAAAATTTTAACCAATTTAAAACTGCGCTGGATGAAATTCAAAAATTCTCCCGATCATGCCGGCAAGAGCCGCTGCTGCCTCTTGCGTCTCAAATTGAACACCTTCCCGAGGAAGACCGAGAAAATGCTTTCAATAAGCTTTTCAAAGCGATCGGCGAGTTGATGGCCGTTGATCAGCCTAGCGTACTAAGCAACCTTGCCAGTCAAATCTGCATGCTGCCGCCAGATAAGCGGTCAGCGGCCTTCCGCAAAATTTTCGACGCAAGCGACAAGCTTCCTGCCAGGGGCAGAGCCGATGTGCTGAGCAGCCTCGCAAGCAGAGCCGTTTCTTCTCTGCCCGAAAGTGACCAGAACACAGCTATAGACGATCTCCACAAGGCAGCAGACGCTTTACCGGCCCGCCACAGAAGCAAAGTGCAGGAGAGCCTTAATGCTATGCAGTTTGTCATGATGGTCGATATGCAGGTTAATCTTATGATGCAACAGCTTCATATGGCTTTCAGGCCTTTTGGGATGGGCTGAATCGTCCGCCCCCAGCAGGCGAATTCAGCCGGCTTCATCCACCGCGATGCAGAGGTGGCCAGTCTGGTCGCTGAATTGATAATCAGCTACGGTAGTAACGGTTGACGTGTCGATGCATTCCCGTGCACAGCTATCGGGCCGCTCCTGCCTGGATATTACTGACGCCAGAGGTGTGTTTGTCGATGGCCCTCTCTTTCTTCACCGCAGTCCGTGCGCCAGCTCGCGCATGTAGTCCCCCAATCCTGCAAGCACGAGTTGCCCACGGACTTGCTCGACAAAGATGCCAACGAACAGCGCGAGGATCAGGACKGTCAATGCGCCTTTGACGGGTTGGCTCAATTGCATGACTTCCAGCTTCTGTGCTGATTTGGCAACAAAGCCGAAGGCCAAATCCACCAGCAGAAGAATGAACATAATCGGCGTAGCGAGTTTGGCCGTCATCTGCATCAACGTATCCGTTTGATGCAATACAAAACTCTGGAGGATATTCTCGGCAACTGGCGTACGAGACGTAAGCGGCCACCAGTTGTATGAATCGTATAATACGCCGAGCAGTGCAGGCATACCACCCAGCGTCCAGAATGCCACGGTGGCGATCTGCATCAGCAATGTACCGGTTGGCGTATTCTGCTCTGACCGCACCGGATTGGTAATTTGGATATTGTTATAGCCAGTCAAATCGTCGATGTACGTTCCGGCACTTTCCGCTACCCAAAATACGATCGACGCCGAAAAGCCGAGTGCAAGCCCGATGATGGCCTCGCGTACGAAAGTTTCGACAAACATCAGGCCCGACATCGATTCAAATAAAGACGCGGGCTGGCCGTAAGCGATAAATGAACTGAACAACAGCACAACGCCATTGCGAGCAACGCCTTGCAGAACGCCGTCGGCAGTCGGCGGAAACATGAAAAATAAGATAAAGGCGCGCTCAGAGCATAATGTCAGCATTGCCAAATAGCCATGAATCGCTTCATGGTACTCGCCATAGATCTCCAATAGCCCGTTCATCGTCGCCCCGTTCCTGATCGTATATAGTTCCTGGCCCGTGCTAACGCCGCCTCCTCGGCTTCCTCGTCAGCGATGTCGCTCGCAAGCTCGTCGAGTTTGCGACGCAACACGCCAATGCGACGCTCGCATACATCGATCCGCCCACGGTTGCTCGCGATGGCTTGTGCGGTACGGGAGATTTCATCGGTCTTTTCCCGATACTGCTGTTCGAGCGCAGCCAACTCACGTTGCAACACTCGGATACGATCCGTGACGAGATCCATATATCGCATCGAAGCCTGCATTTCAGCGATTGAAAAGCAACTACTGCCGGTCATCATTTGGGCAATGCGCTCTTCATTGGCGCGCACTACGTCCCGCTCCCGCTCGATCTGGGTGCCTTTGTCTTCACAGCTATGGAGCAACGTCGCCTGTTCGTCGCGCTGCTGAGCGAGCATTTCGCGCAATTCATCTTCTATGCGCTTTCGGCGAATTACCGCCCGGCGCAACGCAGTGATTCGGCGGTCTGAACCTCGCATGACGCTCCCGCTAGTTGCGTACCAGATCGAACAAGCGGGACTGTGTATCGTCGGGGTCCGCCCACTCGTCAGTACGCTGGCCCAGGAAATCGCGGATTGCGTCAATCTTGGCGATCGCCTCGTCAGCAAGCGGATTCCCCCCAGGCTGGTATTCACCGATCTGCAGCAGCATCTCAACCTCCCGGTGCTTTGCGAGCAATTCGCGCACGCGCGCGGCAGCGTCCACGTACTCTCGGGGCATCACCTGCGACATGACGCGAGACAGGCTCCCGAGCACGTCAATCGCCGGATACTGGTTCCTCGCTGCAATCTCGCGCGACAGGATCATATGGCCATCCAGGATGCCCCGGACTTCTTCCGCGATCGGATCACTACCGCTTTCGTCCTCGGCCAATACCGTATATAACGCCGTAATCGAGCCGGTCGCACCCATGCCGGCACGCTCCAGCAGCCGCGGCAGCTCCGCAAAAATAGACGGCGGAAAACCGCGTCGCGCCGGTGGCTCACCCGCTGCCAGTCCAATCTCGCGTTGCGCACGGGCAAACCGAGTCAGCGAATCCATCATCAACAATACGCGTTGACCGCGATCTCGGAAATACTCGGCAATTGCAGTGGCGACATACGCCGCCTTCGCGCGCTCGATCGAGGACCGATCCGACGTTGCACAGACGACCACCGATCGTGCCATGCCCTCCTTGCCGAGAATCAACTCGACGAATTCCCGCACCTCACGGCCCCGCTCGCCGATCAGTGCAATGACCGTAACGTCGCATTGCGCTCCGCGCGCGAACATACCGAGCAGCGTGCTCTTGCCGACGCCAGCGGGTGCAAAAATGCCCATGCGCTGGCCCTCCGCGAGCGTCATCATGCTATCCACGACACGCACGCCCGTGGCCAGCGGATACTCGATCATACGGCGACTCATGGGATCGGGAGAATCCGCAAAGATTGGGCGCTCCTCATTCGCGTCGATGGGACCGAACCCATCGATCGGCTGGCCCAGGCTGTCAATCACACGGCCAAGCAACCCCTCGCCGACGGGAACCGACAGCGGACGTCCAAGCCCGATCACTCGGGTCGAGCGTGATATGCTTTCCAACCGCGAGAACGGCGACAATAATGCCACGTCGCGCGTAAAACCAATCACCTCGGCATGCTGCAGCAAGCTGCCGTCCGCCGCGCGCAGCTCGCATAGTTCGCCCAGTGTCACATCTAATCCGCCGACCTTCACGAGCGTGCCGATGACCTCCAGCACCTTACCGTTGCGCGCGATCGCCCGGGTCGACAGAATGGCCTTCTCGATTGCATCGGTCAGGCGATGCGCATCAAGCTCAAGCGCTTTCTCATATTCGGCCTCGCCGGTGCAGCCGACGTTATATACATGATTCATGGCGCGTGCTCCGACTCCCCACGAGTGAATCGGCCCCATTCGTCCGACGCGACATCCGCATCGTCGTCCAACTCGCCTTCGTCCTCATCGACATCCGCGACGTCTTCCTCGACATCCGTAGCATCCTCGCCGATATCCGTGGCGTCCTCTTCCACATTCGTAGCACCAACAAGATCGTCATCCCAAATCTGCTCGTCACCTGCCCCATCGGCACACACATCGTCGTCCATTAAAGAAACGCGTGTCTGAGGATCGCCGGCGTTATGCGACTCGTCGTCCAGGTGGTCTTCATCGCCGTCGTCGGGCAGTCGGACGTCCGGTTGTGCGACACGGTCCATCCCCTTTCCGGTTTCTTCCATCTCAACCAACGACCGTTTCAGGGTTCTTGTGATTGCGGTACGCATGGCCCGCAACTGAGTAGCAAGGCTCGCATCTATTGAACCAAAGTCTGATTCACAAATACAGCTTCCGGCGGGCAATTGCCGGTCCGCAACGACAGTGAGTGGAAACGGGCGTCCCATTTCCCTCCACCGCGCTGCTAAGCGCTCAAATGCAACACAAGCCTTGTCGTGATCCACCTCGCTGACAACCACCCGCACATATGCTGCGCCTTCGACGATTCGATCGACAACCTCCAACGCACGCTCGAACAGTGCGTCGCTATGCTGCACCTGTACGATCTGTTCGACACCGACAGTCACTATCTGCGCCAGTCGTTCACGCATGCGGACCTGCATCCGACGCTCGCCGTTGGCCAGGTCCGCCAGCCGCTCCATCCACTCAGACAGCGCGCGCTGCTCTCCTTCCTGATACCCGCGTTCTGCTGCTATCTCATACTCCCGCTTGGCATCATCAATTATTTGTTGGGCAGCATCGCGCGCTGCGCTGATCAATGCAGCAGCCTCTTTCTCTGCACGCTCGATTGCCGCACGCCGATCCGCTTCCAGTTGAGCATAGGCCTGCTCAATAGTCATCAGTGCGCCAAACTCCTGCGCCGGAATGATGTCGCTGTCGGCGCCAACGCGAGCAGCGAGCGTTTCGGGCAAACAATACGGTGACCTCAGCCAAATAGCCATTTCCACTCCGGCAGCCACGCGCTTAAATGAGTTATCAGATTGCGCGTTCCTTGCTTGTCCAGTCCGCCCACGCGTCCATTGAGCCATCGCGACGGCCCGGCATCACGCGGCAACGCAAGCCGTAGCAGCATACGCGACGTAGTCATGGCCGCAGCACCCTCTTCATCCCGGATCACCAAAAAGTAGCCTTCCAGCGCCAATGTCTGCGCGTCCATTTCATCCAATGACAGCATTGTTCCACCCAACTCAAACGCCGCGATATCGGGTGCGCCAAAGGATGCCTGCACAATCGAGTCGAGAGGAACACCTGTCCAGTCAGCCAAGCGCATGCGGCTTCCCTTATCAATCAGGTGACGGATCTGCGCACTACGAAACAACAACGCGCGCACTCTCAACATGCGCAAGCCCTGCTCGGGCGGAAGCGCATCGAACATCACCGCACCAGGCGCAAGAAATGAGGCCATGCTGGGCATCCGCACGCCGCTGGCACGACATAGAATGAAGGAGGCTTTGTCTAGCAGCGTGCGCGGGCCACTAGACAATTCGGCTCGTAACGTTTCGGCTACGCGGACATCGACGCCCAGCGCCCCGGCGAGCCACGATGGGTGCGCCCAGCAAATCGCATCGCGTATATTACGGTCGTATGCTTGAAGCGCTGCAGCGGCACGGTCGAAAGGCGACATAGCGACCATCCCGCTTACGGAGCCGACGCCGCACCATCCTGCTTCGATCGCCCACGCAAAAGCCCAGCTATACGGCCAAACAGCTTACGGCCGTCGCTCGCGCCATTGCGAAATAGCCACCAAGCTGTCGACAATAGTATCAAAAGTAGTATCGCCGTCACGACGGGCAATATATAGGATTGCTTTTTGGGCATACGCGATAGATCCAGTGGATCCGCCGGGACCGCGGTAACGCTGACCGCTTCATACGTCAGACCCTCGACACTGTGTACCACCAGCGTCTTAATCTGTGGCACCAATGCCGCCACATCGGAATCCGGCCGGTACTTGATAAATACCGACGCGGACGAGGGTTTAGCTTGCAAGGCAAGTGGGTCGTTGTTTGGCAATACAATTTGCACCCGAGCAACCACAACACCATCAATTTTAGACAACGTGTTGGATAATTCCTGCGACAGTCCGTATATGAACCGCACGCGCTCCTCAGTCGGCGTGGAAACTAACCCATCTCTTTTAAACAGGCTTCCGAGGTCGTCATACTTGGCATGCGGTAATCCACGTGCACGCAACACTTCCATCGCACGCACAATCTCTGCTTCTTCTACGCTCAACGACCACGTTTTTCCGTTATCTGGCGTGCTCTTGGACGCGTCCACGCCGCGCTCCAGCAAAGCAACCATCATTTCATTGACGTCCTGTTCGGACAGGTTATTGTACAGCTCCTTATGGCAGCCCCATAACGAGAGACACACCAGCAAAGCCAAAACTATCCGGCTGATTCGGATGACAATAGTTCGTTGCCCGGTCAACATGTGCTATTGGTTCTTCAGCAATGTTTCGATAGAGCCTTTTGTCGAAGTTGTGAGTGACATCGCAACGGTAGTCTCCACCTGAAGATTCGCCACCCTGGTCATCACCAAGTTTGATGCTGCTGCCGTCTCACCAGGAGATAAGTTTCCCATATTATGCTGTAATGCATCGACGTCATTTAGCACCTGCTCCATCTGTACATCGTGTGTGCCGACGATCCTGCTTAGCGCCGACATCTCACCACTCGGCTCGGTGGTAGGTGCCGCGACGTCGGCTTGCTGCATCAACGCCTGAAATCGACTGACCGCCTCCGGTGAAGGCATCGTCTTGTCAGCGTCCTGCGCCCGGCCCAGAATGGTCTCCATACCTGCCATTTGAAGCGGCTGAGTCATGTCACTGCTCCATGTCGGATCAAACACTACAGTCGAAGAAAGTTGGCCTGCGGGACAAACGCAGTACCAGCATCGGTCAGCTCACTTTTTTCCGGCGCCGTCCCTTGCTGCTCAAGCTCCCGCATTTGTTCTGCGCAAGACTCGGGTAGCACAAAGTTACCTGTCCTGCGATACGCATCCATGGCCATACGCAAATCAGCACGGGCGCGCATGGCGCGCACAAGCTTGCGGCTGTCCTCGCCCGCGTCTGATTCATCAATTTCGTCGGCAAGCACCTGCCATGCGGAATCGCCTCTATAAAACAACGCGAGTGCAAGTAATGCCTTTGCATACAAGAATCCAGGGCGCTCGTGCAGTACTTCTTCCAGCGCCTGCACTGCGTCATCCCATCGCCCCCGGGAGATCCATAGCATGCCTTCCAGCGCTTTGAACTCCAGAGCGTTCGGGCGCATGACCCGCAACGCGTCGATAACCATTTCCGCATCCTCAGTATCGCCGGATGCAGCCTGAAAATTTACCTGCAGGAAAAGCGACACGACCTCGATCAGTCCACCGACGATAAGTTTGTCGGCCTTCATGTACTGCTGTGACGAAATGCTCATGATGTAGGGTTCCAGACAAATCCCACCGCAGGTTTTTTCGATTTTTGTACAACGATGCCAACTCGCCTCATGCGCGATGCCGGTACGGCAACATTAGCGTAACGGCCGCCCCAATCGGCTCACGGTCGCGAAGTATACGTCGTCCACGCGAAGCACACGGCCGCTTCGTGTAGCCATGTTTCCGCTTCGCCCTATTACACCGAGTTCAACGGGATATTGTTAGTGTGGGCCCTCGCCCAACGGCCTACCCCCGGTCCGGGACCGGATCGACGGAGAGCGCATCATGAGCGACGAGAAAACCGAAGAACCGACCGAAAAGCGACTACGTGACGCTCGACGCGACGGTCAAGTAGCAAAAAGCACTGACTTGACCGACGCTGCAGTTATGTGCGCATCCATCGCCGTACTGGTGGCTGCCGCCAGCATGTTCACCGACGCCTTTCGTGCACTGATCCATACGACGTTGGACTTCGTTACAACGAACCGCAGCAATACGATGTTGGTCGCATCGGCATTCAAGCTCGGTCGCCAATCGTTAACCATCATCGTGCCATGCGTGGCAGCGACGGCGCTCTGCGCGTTCGCCGCACTGTTCGCACAAGTGGGCTTCCAGATCAGCACGAAGCCCGTAACACCGAATCCCACGGCGGTAAACCCTGCAAGCGGAATTAAACGGATATTCTCGCTTCGTACTGTGGTCGATATGACCAAGTCACTGCTCAAGGCGGCGCTGGTCGCCTGCGTCATGTGGTACACGATTCGCGGACTGATACCGCTCATCGCCACCTCGCTGTATCAGCCGCTTCCTGAACTATCGAGACTGTTCTGGACGGTTTTGCTCAAGCTATTCTCTGCCGCCGCGCTGGTCTTCATTGTGATTGCGGCGCTCGACTTCAAGCTGCAAAAATTTCTTTTCACGCGGCAAATGCGCATGAGCAAAGACGAAATCAAGCGAGAGTACAAGCAGCAGGAAGGCGATCCTCAACTCAAAGGCGAGCGCAAGCGCATCGCGCGAGAGTGGGCACAGGAGGCACCACCGAGGCTGCGCGTCGGCCTTGCAAACGCACTCATCGTCAATCCAACTCACTATGCCGTAGCAATTCGCTACGCGCCCGAAGAATGTCCACTGCCCGTCGTGATCGCAAAGGGCCACGATGAGAGCGCTGCCGAATTAAGGCGGTACGCTGCGCAAGCACGCGTGCCGATCATTGGCAATCCGCCAATCGCCCGCGCGCTGCACCGCGTGAAGATCGACGAGCCTATTCCAGAAGCACTGTTCGAAGCAGTTGCAGCCATCCTGCGTTGGGTCGACTCCCTCGGCCCCAGGCAGACAGACTCTGGCAACGCTGCCACTTCGACACACTGAGTTCCAGGCCCATACTGACATGTCGAAAGCACTGAAGCTGCCTGCCGCCGGCGAAATCGGCGTCGCCTTGGTCGTGGTGGCAATCATCTCGCTGATGATCCTGCCGCTTCCGACTCTTTTGATCGATGTGCTGCTGGCATGCAACATCGCAGTCAGCGTCACGTTACTGATGATTACCATGTACGTACCGGACATCGTAGCGCTATCGGTGTTCCCGTCATTGCTGTTGTTTACGACGCTGTATCGCTTATCGTTGAATATCGCATCGACAAAATCCATACTGTTGCACGCCGACGCAGGACATATTATCGAGGCGTTCGGGCAACTGGTCGTCGGAGGCAACCTGGTGGTCGGCCTGGTTGTCTTTGTCATCATCACCACGGTTCAATTTATTGTCATTGCCAAGGGATCGGAGCGCGTAGCGGAAGTCGGCGCCCGGTTTACGCTAGACGCCTTGCCCGGAAAGCAGATGAGCATCGATGCCGATCTCCGGGCCAATCTGCTCACCGCTGACGAAGCACGCCGAAAACGTGCAACACTGGCCATCGAAAGCCAACTCCATGGAGGCATGGATGGCGCCATGAAGTTCGTCAAGGGCGATGCGATAGCCGGATTAATCATTACCGGAATCAACATCATCGCAGGCATCGCAGTAGGCGTCGCATACCATGGCATGAGTGCCGGGGAAGCAGCCAATCGTTTCTCGGTCTTGTCGGTTGGCGACGCGATGGTCTCGCAGATTCCGTCGTTGCTTCTGTCAGTTGCTGCCGGCGTCATGATCACCAGGGTGGCCGACGAGCGCGACGCGCATCCTCAATCGCTCGGCAGCGAGATGGGCCGGCAACTCAGTTCAAGCACGCGCGCGCTTTTTTTTGCCGCGATTTTGCTACTAGGCTTCGCCGCCGTCCCGGGCTTTCCCGCTCCGCTGTTCCTACTGCTCTCCGCCATGCTGGCATTTTGCGGTTACAAGCTGAGCCATAAGCGCCCCCTTTTAGACGAATACCGTAGCGAGCCGGTCGCTTCGATGCAGCGCGCAGGTAGCAAGGGGGACGCAAGCGGCATCCTGCCACGTGCGCCCCAGTTCACGCCTGCAGTGGGCGTAAGGATCGCACCCGACTTGATGCCACGCCTGTCCGCTGCCGCGCTGGACCAGTCATTTGCGTCGGAGCGCAACCAACTCCAGGAGGAGTTGGGCCTGCCTTTTCCGGGTATCACGATGTGGGTGGGCGAGAATACCCGTGCGTCACACTTTGAGATCCTGATACACGACGTGCCATACGTGACAATCGAACTGCCACCCGGCAAGGTCATGTTACCCCCACGCAATGGCGATCTCGACGCCACTCAGGCCGACGCAGTGCTGGCTGCATTGCACGCCCGTGCCGAGCCTAGGGGCGGCCTGGACGGTGGCGCAGGCCCTACTTGGTGGATGGATGAGAAAGCGGTTCCTCCAAAAATCCAGGCATGGCAGGCCGAGCACGTGATCGCTCACAGCGCAATTGCGCTGCTGCGACGTCATGCATCGCTGTTCCTAGGCATCCAGGAAGTTCAATGGATCCTTGAGCAGCAAGGTAACGAGTACCCTGGACTGGTTGCTGAAGTTCAGAAAGCCGTACCGCCTCAACGTATCGCCGACGTATTGCGGCGTTTGCTGGAAGAACAAGTACCTATCCGCAACATGAGAACGATTCTCGAAAGCCTGCTTGCATGGGGAACGAAAGAAAAGGACATGCTGATGCTCACCGAGTATGTGCGGGGAGACCTTGCGCGGTTTCTCGCCCATCGTGCTGCCGCAGGCGCAGGCCTGCTCCAGGCGGTATTGCTCGACCTGCCCGTTGAGCAACACATCCGTCAAGCGATTAAGCAGACACCCACCGGTAACTATCTGGCGCTGGCCCCCGACGAGGTAACCTTCCTGGTAAATAAGATCCAATCGTTGGCGGGTACTGACGAGCGTGACGGCGTAGCGCTGGTCACGTCGATGGACATCCGACGCTATGTTCGGCGCATGATAGAGAATCGTATCAGCTGGCTGCCGGTCTATTCCTATCAGGAACTTGGCGAGCACGTCGAGTTGAAACCGCTCGGTCGGGTAACGGCATAGGGTTGCGCAACATGACATCCATTCGACACCGGCCGGTACGAATCATCGCTCGCGACAGCGAGCACACCGCTCCCGTGTACGGTCGCCGTGCGCGGCCTGACTATGCGTCGCTTGCGCGCCGCAGCAGGCCGACCGGTACGCATGAAGACACCTTGCCGGCTTTACATCATGGCATAGCTAGTACAGGACTCGCGCTGACCTATCCATCCGGTCAAGACGCCGACACGAGCGACGATGATTCGCAATCCTCGGAAGACGGCACAGCAGACGCATCGTCCATGGTGGACAAACGGCTACGCAAGGCGCTACAGCCTGTCGTAGCAAAAATCCTTCAAACCCAAGATAAGGTGATGGACCTGGTTTGCAAACTCACGCAGGAAATTGCCGCTTTCTGCGGTGACCGCTCGATCAACGAGACCGGAACCTGGGACGCGCAATTGCCGCTCGATGCCAGCCTGCTGCGGAACACGACACTTAATTTAACGCTTTCGTATTCGACACTATCACTTCGCTTCGACACAGACGACGACGACACCAAGCAACTACTCTTGGCTCATGCACCAATGCTCGAACGCGAACTCGGCGCATTGATGCAAGCATGGGATGTGCCGCGCCAGATCCAGCTTACGGTCTGGTGACCGACCTTTGGTCACCGGGGCCGTCACCGCCGGACCTTCACATAATATGACCGCCATAGTGGATGATTGATCCGACCGTCGACTTGCTGCCCAGTGACGTTGGCGACGCACGCTGGCGCCCCCGGCCACTACAGCCCGCCGTCGCTCGCGCTGCGCGTTTGTTTTGCGACAACCGCCTACCCGACACACTCGCGCGGCTGTGCGGCATCGAGCAATGGACCGTGACGCTAGAGTCTTCATCCGCACCGGCAATGGACCTCGTCGGCGCAGCCCGGTGGACCGAACCAGCGTGGCTGGAATTCGCGCATCCGTCCGGACGGCTGGGGATCGGCTTCGATCTGGCCCACTATCCAGCTTTGGAGCTTGTTACCGGCACGGAAGATGTGTCAAATTCGGACCGCCCGCACGGCGATCCGGCTTTGCAATTGGCAATCGCCCATATACTTGTCCAACCGGTATTGTCTGCGCTCGCAGCCATCGGCCTCAAGGAGCTTCGCCTAGCTGGCCTATACCGGGTTCACCAACACAGTGGCTTGCCGATTCGACCCTCTGTCGACATGCCAATTGCGCGGATGACGTTTGTCCATCACGGCCGCACCCATGCGGTGACCGTCGTACCGGATGCTCCGCTCTTGCAATTGATACAGCACTGCTTGGACCAGCACGCTACTTCCGCCGCTCAGCGCCCGTCACCTGACAGCGGTCACCCGCTCGCCGAAGTCCGAGTGCCGGGCAGGCTGATCATCGGATACAAGACCTTGACAGTGTCCACGCTGGACAGGCTTGCTCCTGGTGACGTCATCCTGCGCGCGGTATCAGCAAATGCCGGGCCGCTGATAGCCGGCCATCACGCTCCAGTCCATACGACCGTCGCGTGGGGTACGCCCGGGCTCATTCGTCTCCACGCACAAGCCGAAATAGGCGGCCAGACGCTTTCTATTTTGAAGGACCCGTACATGACCGAACATGTCGATAAGTCGCTCGCTAACGACACACTTACCGCTGAAGCGCGCGACGAGGCTGCCTGTATCGACCAACTTGAGCTGCCGATTCAACTGGAGATCGACACCATCGCACTGCCGTTGCACGAAATCTGTGCGTTGCGCGCCGGTTACGTCCTTGAGTTGCCCAATCCGGTGGACGCTGTCCAGATCAAACTTGTCACCCATGGGCGCACGATAGGCTACGCGGAACTCGTCAGCGTCGGTGATCATCTCGGCATCCGAATCCTCCAAATGGTGCAAGGCAATGCTCCAGCCCAGTGAACTGACGAGCTTGATGCTGATTGTTCTTGCAATCAGCGTCGTCCCCCTCGTCGCCGTCGTCATCACGTCATATACAAAGATTGTCGTGGTACTCAGCCTGCTGCGCAACGCACTCGGCGCACAGCAAGTTCCACCGAACATGGTGCTAAACGGTATCGCCATCCTCGTTTCGCTCTACATCATGGCGCCCATCGGCATGGCGGCAGCAAAACAACTGGAAAACCAGCCGAATGCCGGCACCCCCTCTCAGTCGGTCGTGCAAGCATTCAGTGCGGCGCAGGAGCCATTCCGTGCATTCCTAAAACAACATGCCAACAAAAGAGAAAAGCGCTTTTTCATGCGTACGGCGACTGTCATTTGGCCCAAGGAGGTGGCCGACGGCCTCCGTGAGGACGATTTCATCGTACTGGCGCCGGCATTCACCTTATCCGAGCTCACCGACGCCTTCAAGATCGGATTTCTTCTCTACATCACCTTTGTGGTCATCGACCTGATCATCGCCAATGTGCTGCTCGCGATGGGTCTCAACCAGGTCATGCCAACCAACGTCGCAATACCCTTCAAGCTACTGCTGTTCGTCGTGATGGATGGCTGGTCAACGCTGATCCACGGATTGATTCTGACATATCGCTAAGCGCCACCATGGACATCAATACACTGATCCGGCTAACGATGCACGGCATGCTGTTATGCATGTACGTGTCCCTACCGATCGTCAGCGTCGCCGCGGCGGTGGGGTTGGCTGTGTCTTTCCTGCAAGCGATCACATCCATGCAGGACCAGGCGTTGTCTCACGGAGTGAAGCTCATTGCTGTGACGATCGTGATCGTTGTCGGAGCGCCCATGTCCGCCGCCGCGGTACTCAGATTCGCCAACGAAGTGTTCCAGGTTGCCATACCGCAATGATAAACATCCGCAAGTCGGCTCCCACCGATCATGCGGGCGGTCCGACTGGATCCCCCGCCCGCCAGCATGTCCGCACACCTGTGCGCCGGCCCCGCAAGGCGGTCCTGCATCGCGGATCCATTGTGTTCGCCCATTCCGCGACCGCGCAAGCCAATGTGCAGCAAGTGAGAAAGGCGGCCGCCCGAGCACGCTTGCTGGCATCGATACGTGCGTCGGCGCGTCTGACTCGCCGCCGGGTGCGTAGCAGGACGAGCCTGCTGGAAAACGAGGCGGATGAGTCGGACGATCGCGCAGCGGATACGCCTGCACGCATCACGGGTATTGGACAGCGTGACGGATCAGGCGGTGGCGGTGGTCAAGGGCGTGGACAGCGTGACCAAAAAGAGGGAGACGTCGACGCCCAAAGCGAAGTTCCCTGCTTTCGGCAAAGCAGGACTACGCGACGTGCCGGCATATCGAGGCTCGACGCGGGCCCACTGCACGAGTTGGCCCAATCGGGTAAGACAATCGCCAGCAATGATGTAATGCACGTATTAATTGCGAAACTACGGGATCTGGTTGACCAGTCGCAGCGAAACCCACACGCAAGCATCGATGCCAATATTCATCATTTGATGAGCAAGTGTCTGGACCTGCAAGCCCGCTTGGCGCCGGAACCGCTGTCACTACAGCATGTGATAGAAATGTTGGTTAGTATCCGACAGAAACCCGCTTTAGCTAGCCCACAGAGCCACGCCGGTGAGTTGAACCGCGGACAGCGGCTCAATCCCATGATGCCGCTGATCGCATTCAACGCCCTGCGGCCGAGAACACCGAGCCAACTTAAACGTGCGAAGTGTTACCAAGCACTGCGAATTGCTTCAACGACCACTCGGCACGTCGATACCTTGGCATAGCGCCGGCTCTTACCGATAGCCGAGGTGGGCTTCGCGTAATCCACATCCGGTTCGTGTTGCGCATTGCTTTTCTGATCCGCCACGTTAGAGTAGTTGCAAGCCAACATCGCGCCCAAGGGCGAATGTACGCCGACCCATCGGAACTTGACGATCATGAAGCTGTTACGCATTCTCACCGGTATACACGCAGGAGCCCAGCTGAAGCTGGTGCCCGGCGCATATCGGCTGGCAGCAGACGATGACGCCGACATCCGACTGTCCGATTGGACTGGCGCGGAGCTTGTCTTGACGATCGACCCGCAGGACACTGTACACGCACGACGCGGCGCAGCACCGGCAAACGGTGATAATGTCAACGCGCATCACGCCGTAACCCACGACGAGCCTATTGAGCAACATGCGAAAAGACCGGCACAGATGCTGGACCAACGCACGATCACACCCTCGTCAGAAGTCACCCAACAGGGCAAGGAACCGATTCTGCTGCTGGACTTCGTGCCGATGCAATTCGACGATACCGTCATCTGCGTTGGCCCGGCAGATTCCTCATGGCCGTCTGACGTCGAACTACTTTCGACGTTGCTAGTTAAGCCGGACCAAGACAGGCGCGAAGCGAAGCGTGCTCGCCATCGCAAAATCGCGGGCATCACGCTTGCCTGTACGGCGGTTGGCATGGTCATTGGGCTCAGTGCGCTGTTAATGTCGGCGCAGGACAGCCGAGCTGCCCGCAGGCGTGACATCAACGATCTTGCGCAGCACATCAATCATTTGCTCGCGGAGCAGAAGTTGACGGAGTTACGTGCACAGGTATCCGGATCTGTCATTCGGGTCACGGGAATGGTTCAGACACCCGCGGAAGATGTCAATACACGCGAACTTCTGCAACGTGCCGCAGCCGGTCTCGCCCTACGGCAGTATGATGTGGCCGAGGTCGATGCACGCAGCATTGCCGAATCGCTCGGTATACCGGGCGTCCAAATCACCTACGCAGGAAATGGTGTATTTGACGTGACAGCGAAAGTCGCTGACCCCCAACAATTCCGGGAGTCACTCGAACGGGTAAGGCACGATTTGAACGGGAATGTTAGAACGCTACGCACTCATATCACGACCATCGACAAAAATCTGTTGCCTTCAACGTACTCGGAAATGATCGCCTCCGACGCGATCCAGTATGCCCAGGCTCCCGACGGCACGAAACACATATACGTCGCGCAGCAGCCGAATGACCAGGCCGAACCACCGGAAAGTGGCAGCATTCCTCCAGACAACGCTCCTGTTCCGTCAGGTCAGGATGCAACCGGCACGGCGATTCAAGGCACTACGTCGCAGTCACCTCAAGTCAGTAAGTAGCGCAGGAGAATACCTATGTACGAAGCACTGGAAGCATGCGCGGCAGATTTCAATGATCTGCCCAAGATCATCACCGATGCGTCCAAGGTCAAAACGATCCGCTCGGCACTTGATGCCACCGCGAGACGGATCGCTGAGGATACAGGTGAAACCGAAGTGGATCGCGACAGCTTGGCTAAACTCTATCGCGGTCTTCTCGCGGCGAGCCGGATCGTCGCGCAGTTGCATGAGAAGCGAAGCACCGGCTGACTCATTGTCGCTTCTCTATCCGACTATTGCTTAAATGGAGTGATATATGAGTGTTCTTAACGGAGTCAAACACGGCAGTGACGCTGCAAACACAGCGAGCGCGCTGGGTCATTTTGGCACGAGTGCCGCCGGGGGCAAGTTAACCTCAACAGCTGCCAATGCTGAAATGGATCAGTATTCCAACATGATCCTTGAGACTCAGTTGCATGCGATGAAATGTCAATTCATAGAAAATTTGGGGGAAGCCTGCAAAGAGGTCGGCAGCAAACAGATATAATCTGACTGACCAGTGCGCATTTGATGCGCACTGGTCTATTGCCTTCCAATTCACCTCAAATGAATAGTCCCCAATGAACGGCGAACGGTACGGGGAACTGGTTCGCGAACTGTGCGATGTCGTCGGACTCGCCGATCCGGAATACGTGCTGGAAACGCGGACCATAGAAGTCCAGGGCTACGATGTTCGTCTTGAATACTTTGAAAATGATCTGGATGCAATCTACCTAAACTTCCATTTCGGCACAGTAACCGCAGGCCGCACGCTCAACGTATTTCGGTTGATGCTCGAAGCCAACCTGCTGATCTACGCGCAAGATCAAGCGCAAATGGGCCTTGACACCGATACCGGCGGCATCATTCTTATAATTAGAATACCGATGGACCCCGACCTGGACGGCGAGGCACTGGCCGACCTGTTGTCTCATTACGCTGAGCACGGTCATTACTGGCGGCGTAACATCATCGAATCGACGGACGAGATGTTCGAAGGCATCGTGGCGGGCGATTTCACGTGGTTGCGTGCGTAAAGCTGCGCATGTCCGAACATGTGATCTATTTTGATATAGCAGTACGATACGCAATTACAACATACTGTTGTCTGCACGTAGTTCGTCACTCTCGTCGTCCAACTTCCGTCCATATACTCGCTTCACTGCAGTCGCGTGGACCATCGACACACCTATAGGGAAAGGCCTGCATCGATGTCAATTCAACCCGCGATGATGGCTATCGCATTCGGGCGATACCAACTGATCCTCGATCCGGCACAACTGAACGTAGACGGCAAACCGGCCGCGATTGGCTCCCGGTCGCTCACGATTCTTCGAATACTGCTGGAGGCCAATGGCCGTACAGTCAGCACCGATGAGTTGCGCGAGAAGGTGTGGCACAACGCGGATGTCAGTGTGAACTCGATTCAGTCGAAGGTTGCCGCACTACGGCGCGCGCTCGGCGGCGATGAGCATTTGGTCGCGACGGTCCGGGGCCAAGGTTACCGCTTCACCGGCGAGCAGCGTCTCGTGACACTTGCGCTCGAAGCACCGTCTGGCGACGGCGCCGTCACGGCGATGGGAAGCGCAAGCACCGCTCAGGCACCGCCTCATCATCGCGTCGAATCGGCACAGGCCAATACATTCTCCGAAGAAGTGACCGGCGCGCCGCAAACCCGTGCGACCTTGATGCTGCCGCGCGGTACAACACCGTTTATCGGGCGCCATGCCGAAGTATCAGAATTGTTGGCCGTGGTTCCAACGGCCCGCATCGTCACACTAACTGGCCCAGCGGGCATAGGTAAGACACGCGTCGCATTGGAGCTGGTCCGCCGTCTGGGCGCGTTGTATCCGCACGGCGTCGCCCTTGTGCACTGCGCGCCACAGCAGCACGTCGATGCGTTTGCCCGAGCATGTATTCAAGCGTGGCACATCGAAGCGTACCGCGGCGACGCGCCGGGCCAATACTTGCACAAATGGCTCAAGCCGCGCCGTATGATGCTGTTGATCCATGATGTAGACGGGCTACCTATCGAAACGACCCGGTACATCAACAGACTAATCGACGAAGCGCCAGGAGTGTGCGTGATCGCAACGGCCAAAGATGCGCCGGGCATATACGCCGAACACGTCGTGCGCGTATCACCGTTACAGACGCCCTCCCCTTCTTGTGGCACGTCGTCGTTGATCCCGCAATGCGACGCGCTTCAATTACTGTTCGCCCGTTTGCACATCTTGACGAGCCCGCGCGGCGCCATGCAACAACGGCGCCCGCCAACGACCGCTGGTTCGACGTGGTACGCCGACGCAAGCCCGGAGGCCATCGCGATGGCGGCGCGGGTCGCGGCACTGGCCGAGGGCATGCCGCTCGCATTGGAATTGGCGGCGTTTGCGCTCGCACAGCGGATTCGTGCCGGGGAACCGCTCGAAACAGCGCTGGCGACGCTGGCCGACACGATGCGTCTTGCGGCCAGCGACATCAGTACCAGCCACGCAAGCATGGCGGCGCCCGGCGCGGCGGCGTTCCTGCCGCTTATCGGGCAATGCATGGCTCAGTTGAGCCCGTTGGAGCACGTCATATTACGCAGTCTGGCGACATTCGAGCATGCCGTAACACACGACGCAATGCTGTATCGATTAAAGGGAGCACCACAGTTGGCATCGATGCCGAACGGCGCGGTGCTCGATGCATCGCTGTCGAAGTTGATCGACTCACGCTTGATACGGGACATCGGTATTGCCGGCCAAGCCATGCTCAAAGTCAATGAATGGCTCGCTGCCAACGCCGATGCGCCTTTCTGGTGCCTCAACGAAAACACCCCTGGCAACCCGTGGCACACTTCGTTTGATGCCACATCGGAGCGCTAAACGTGACGATATGACACAGCGCAGTGCAATAGTGGGGCCGTTGACATTCTCAGCCAGCGCCGACCATGCCCGCCGATGTTATCGTTTCGCCCTCGCGAGGCGTCATGTGCACTGCCTCCCCCGCAGTCGAGCACGCCGGCCCAAAATCCAATAGCGAAAAAGCGCTCGGATCCGCCGCTCGCAAGCCGGCCGCCACGTCGCGACACACGGCGCCGCTAGACGAGCTGCGGTCCAAGTTAGGCGTCCATCTTCGTGGTAAGCAGCCTCCGGCGTCGATCGGATCCACGATGCCAGGCCGTGCGGTCGGCTCCACGATGCCGGCCCGTGCGATCGGAGTCACACCGGCGGATCGCGACACGCCCGGCTACAGCATCGACACGGTAGGCGTGCTAGGTGTCGATGAGCCGCGCCACTGGACGCGTGCGCAGTTGCTGAATCATCTTGTCGAAGCCAATTATCCAGGCCCGACCCTGGCGACAGCTGAGCTGGCGTACCAACTCCATACAAGCTTGGATGACGGCACAGGCGAAGTGAACGCCGCGCGCGTCCAATTAGTCTTGTTTGCGATGCACGAAGCAGGCCTACGCGACAACACGAGGGCCATGATGGACAGCACGATGGCCACGATGGTGTTGCAGCAACTGCGCTTGTTGAACTTCGACCAGCCTTTCCACGACGCGCCCACCCCAACGGGCGACGCCCGCTTGCCCGATCAGCAACTGCAAGCATGGCGCGCGTCGTGGGAAACAGCTCGCGTGCTCGCTCGTACGGAAGAAGGGTTCGAGACGCTGCTCAAGCTGCGCGCAGAGAAGTGCGCGCCGCTATCCCGCAGCGTGGACCGGGACATGCTCCACGTGCTGTTGGATAGCGCCGACCGGATCGATAACCACGTACGATTGACTCAGCCGCACGACAGTCACGCGACGCCGGTGCACGCCGCGCCCGATTTCGATGACCCATCACCCTCGGGAACTGACAAGCGTCAGCAGTGGCTGCAAGGTCACTTGGCCATGAAAGGGCAGGACGCCAAATCCACGCTGCTGGCCAGCCAGGTCTTCGCCATCGCCAAGAAATTCTTCGACCAAACCGAACCTCCGCACAGCGCGAGTGGTCCCACGCCAGAGGGTCGTTTCGCGTCGTTCATTGAAACACTCACGCCCAACGAAAAAGAGGCATTATTCGACTGGCAACAGCGCTTCCACGAAAGCGGCCGGGGAACCGACAAGGCGAAGGCATCGGGCCGTTTGAACAATGTTAGAAAGGTTGTAACCTCGATTATAGGAAAACTCGTACCTGGCGAAGTTGCCGCATTTTTCAATCGGCGACCAGGCTTGCACGAAACCGATAAGGCGAAGGCATCGCACCGTTTGAACAAGTTCGTATCGGAGGTCGCGACCAGGGACCGTGAACATTACGGCTCCCACCTAATACAGCGGATTTTCGGAACCATGAAAGCCCCGATGGTCGCTGCTACTCGCATTAAATCAGGTGCCGGCAAAGCCACCGAGGAGTCGAGTGCTGCTGACGCGCAGGCCTCGGCGCCAGACTACGCGTCAGCGGCTTCAACGGCAGGGGCTGCCGAGCCGACCCGTGCGGCATCGACCGCGATTCAGTCGATCACGACTGCTGTTGCTGACGCATCCGATCGCGGCTGGGATGCACTAAAACGCATCGTGCCGTCGCTGCGTCCCGGCATGGCGGTCGAGTTCAGTGACGGGGGAGCGCTCACCGTCACGACAGAACGGGTATCAGCTTCGGTCACCGCCGCGGTAAGCCAGGCCACCCAGGCGAGCCCGGTACCCTTACCCGTCGTGGTCCCAAGCATCAACGCCAAGCGCTCACGCAAACGCAAGGCCACAGTGCAAATGGGATGTACCGAGCAGCACGCCTGGCTTTTTATCGGCACGGCCCATGCGACGGGCCGCGGCGCGGGCGCCGGTGTGCTGGTCGGCGCATCGTTCCCAGGCAGCCTTGTCGGTGGCACCGTCGGTGTGCAATTCTACGATTCGGAGCACGCACGCCCCCGCGGCATCCTCGTTCAAGTGGCTCGCCAGCCAAAGGCGGACGGCTCCGGCTACGACGACGAAGCCATGGAAGCCAGAATGGGCCACATCATCGACACCATGATGAGCCTATCACCCGCCGGCGCCACAGCCGAATCACGCGGCACCCGCGAGCAATGCTGGAACGCACTGGCGCAATCGCTGGTCGGCGCGCGCGATGTGTCCGTCGGATGGATCGACGGCACCGTGGACGAAAAACGTCATGGCTCGTCGACGGGGCCCGTCGCCAGCGCTGGCGTTCCCATTGGGCTTCCGCACCCGTTCGGTATGTCCACCAGCGTTTCCGTCCCGGTGTCCGGCAAGCACGTGCACAACATATCGACGTCCCGCAGCGACTCCGGCCGCATGTCCACCGAAAAGCGGCACGCGGAGCGCAGCATCGAGGTCAAGGTAGAGGTCAGGGTCGGCGCTTCCGTTTCAGCCACCCTCTCGAGCAACCCGAAGAGCGGTATCAGCACCGGCCCAAGCTCCAAACGCTTATGGGACAAGCAACTCTATCAGGCGAAGGTGTCACTTTCGCGGACGTTGCAGTCCTACCAGGGAAAAATCGAACCACGCGCCTGCTTTCTGGATGTCGATTTCCTGGACGCAACCGCATATGAATATGCGACGCGCCAGCTGCTTGACCACAATGGCGACCGTGACGATGCCGGAATCAAGGCGGTTCGCACGTATCTCGAACAGAAACGGGCCCAATCGGCCAAGCCGCTGGCGGACCAGGCGGCCAGCGCGGTAAAAAACGTGCTGGAGCTCGGCAATGGAACGAGGCAAACGGACAGCCATATCCATCGCTATGCGCTGACGGACCCGGCTGCGGAACAGATCAACCTGTTGCAGGCGCACTTCGAGCAGCATTACCTGCGTCCTTGGGAAGCCGGCTTGCGAGAACGCGTGTCCGCGAAGGATCTCGAGAGAATGAGGCAGGTCCTCGAGGCCAAACGCGAGCAGATCCTGGCCGATCCCGCTTCATGGAGATTGGCTTCTCTGGTCACGAGAGAACGCAGCGAGGCCCATGAGTCTGTTCCCGACCTGTCCCCGTGGGTAAGAGGCGCGGCGACAGCGCTGCTACTCGTGGATGCCAACGCGGGTGCGACTCGGATCGACGAGAACGAGGTGGTTCACCACCGCTTCGAAACCGACGTCAACGTTAAGCCGCTGGTCGACGTCTCGATGTCGTCCGGGATCACGTTCGAGCGCCTGCGTCGCGATGGATACCATGCTTTCATGGGTAAGCCGGTCGCGGCTACCAAAGCTACCAAAGCTACCAAAGCTACCAAGCTGCCAAAGCTGCCAAAGCTGCCAAAGCTGCCAAAGCTGCCAAAGCTGCCAAAGCTGCCAAAGGGACAAGGCAGCAAAAAGGCTAGTTCGCAAATTTAGTCGACAAGCGCGACGCCGAGGCTGCGCGTTCGCGCCCGATCGCGCAGCCTCACGTGCGGCGCGCTCAGTGGCCGAGTTCGCGCAACAGCGCCACGACGTCATGCGCCCATTCGATCCAGGTTTCTTCGGCACGGATGCCGTACCGCAGCACCGCATGCTGCAGACGTTGTTTCGTCGAGAGTACGGGGGCGGCGAAATCCCGCTGCTCGATGTTCCGGTAGGTATCGAGGCGGGCCTGCCACTGCTCGAGCAGTCGCGCTAGCTCCTCCCCCAGCCCGTCCGGACCGACAACAGCGGCCGCGCGAAGCTTGACCAGAAACGCTTGCCGGCAGTTTCGGTCTCCATCGTCCAATGGCTCGAGGATCCACCGCACGAGTTCTGCCCTTCCGGTCGGCAACACCTGATAGCATTTCTTGCGCCGTGCCGGATCGTTCGGGTCATCAACGGCCGCCACCCACCCGACGGTCGCCATGCGGGCAAGTTCGCGATAAATCTGCTGGTGCGTGGCGTGCCAGAAATAGCCGATCGAGCGATCGAAGCGGCGCGCCAGGTCGTAACCCGAAGTTGGCTTTTCGAGCAGCGACGTAAGGAGGGCGTGCTGGATGGACATGAGCCGCATTTTATCCGCTTGGCAACGTTAGCGACGCCGCATTTGATGATATTGACGCTGCGCTGGCTGTCCCTGGTGCGTCACCTCGCTTGACCGGTCATGACTTCGCATCGGTTGTCGCGTCAAAACGACAACCGCCGACGATGCGCAGCTTGTATCGTCGCGCCGTTACGCTTGCATGTGCCGCGGCACGACAACGAGCGCCGTATCACGGCCGGCATGGCGCACCGCCAGATCGAGCTGCTCAGGCAATGAGATTATCCTTACGTCTTCGGCGCGTTCCATTTTCATATGACCTTGTTCAATACACTAGCCAGCGTAATGCCATCCAGTCGTTCTGGACATCGCAAACGGTGCTGCTCAGCGACGTGCCGCTCGAACAAGCGATGTTTGCCCATCGAGCCCGGCCCCGGCGCGCCTTCTTGAACTGTTGCGACGGGATCCCGTTGGCTGCCACCGGGCACGCGCGATGAACACAACGGCACGGGCACGCGACGAATTCCTCGCACAGATTGGCCGCGCAGCTCACGCGACGCGGTCGTGAGACGGCGGCACATCGCGAGACGGCGGCACAGTTTGCGACGCGGCTCGAGCGGCGGCCCGTCTTTGCACTGCCCGACCACGCCACGCTGATTTCGGTCGACAATTCTGGCGCGCTCGAAGACGCTGGCTGCCGATTGATTGAGGCCATCGAGCGTGGCCGACTGCCGCATCTATGGCTCGATGACGGGGCCGTTTGCTGGACAATGCGAGAGGCAGCGGCTCCCCGTTGTTGCGGATCGGGCCACGGGCGCGAAGCAAGCGCCGGATAACCGCTGCGCCGGACCACAATAAAAGGCGTGCCGCCCCGGCACGCCGCCAGTCTGATACCATTTGAGCTTGAACCGTGGTTCCACTTCGCCGCGTTCCGTATCCCTCAACCTCTAGTGGTCATGCATTCGGCATCGATCACTACGCACGCTCAGCACAACGCATGGCGTCAGAATCCGGCCGGTCGCAAAACGACATCCTCAATTCAGCGCGCAAAGAACGCAAGCGCGTCCAGATCTACTTGGTCAACGGCATCCGTGTCGTCGGCCATGTTGAATCGTTTGATCAATATGTCGTGATGCTTCGTACTCCTGGCGGCATGCAGGTCATCTATAAGAAAGCGATTTCGACGGTCCAGCACGACACGCCCGACAGCCGTGCCGCCCGGTCGTCGACATCGGGCCGCGGCGCCGGACCCGCTCGCGGGGGGCCAACGTCCCGCATGTCGGTGCGCCCGCGCGCGGGTGCACCGACAGACACCGCCTCCCGGCCGGTGGTGGTCACCCGAAAGCGCCGCGTCACGATTCCGAACAACAATACCGGCGAGTAAGGCTGCCACCGCGCTTATCGAGAACCCGTCGGACACACGGGTAGCCGCGTCACGCCGCCGCCCGCCGCGTCGAGCCAATACTCAATCGTCCCGATCAGGCAGCCTAACGCATGCGACTCGCCGAGATCGACGACTCAGCGGGATCCCGAACAATCTCACCTATACGGTGGCCGGCTCCGACAAACCAAAAAAGCGCAACGCGTTTTGACCAAGGATCTTGCTTTTCGCGTCATCGCTTAGTTCCGGGTGCGTCGCGACCAGTTCGCCGATCAACTGCTCTCCGAGCGGGAACGGGTAGTCGGAGCCGAGTAACACCCGATCCTCCCCCATGGTATCGACCAGCATTTTCAGCGCACGTGGATCGAAGACCGCGCTGTCCACGTGAAACCGATTCAAGTACGACAGCGGCGGGTGTGGGCAATTTTCCCGAACGATATCCCGGTTTTCCCACGCGTTCTGCACGCGACCGAGCAAGAACGCAAAGCTGCCGCCGCCGTGCGCGAAGCAAAGCTTCAACGAGGCCGGGATACGCTCGAAGGCACCGGACAGAATCAACGACACCATGCTCAACTGCGTCTCCGCCGGCATGGCGACAAGCCACGGCAGCATCCATTTCTTCATCCGGCCATCGGTCATCATGTCCCACGGATGAACCAGCACCGGAATCCCATCGTTTGCGCAGTGTGTAAGAAACGTGACCAGTTGCTCGTCGTCCAGGTCGCGCGAGCCGAGGTGATTGCCGATCTGCACACCGCGGTGTCCGCAATGGAACGCGCGCGTCGCCTCGCGGCACGCTAGCTCGACGTCCTGCAACGGCACCTGCGCCAGCGCCATCAATCTGTCCGGTGCATACGCGCACATTTCCAGCGCGAGATCGTTCATCCGTCGCGCCCATTCGTCGGCCGCCGTGGCGTCGTAGCGATAGCCGAACATCACCGGCGTCGCACACATCATCTGGATGTCGATGCCGCGTTCGTCCATCTCAGCAATACGCGTGCGCGGATCCCACAGCGCACGGTACACTGGTCGAAATGACTGGTCTCCCGTCATGATCATGCCATGCTGGCCATCTGCGTCGATATTCAGCCAGGGAGCATGCGCGGCGTCCAAGCGCGCCGCCTCTTCCCGCGTGATACGCGGGAAGAAATGAGAATGCATGTCGATTCGAAGTTTCATTACAAGTCGGTGTGGCAATCCAGTCAGGTCCGGTTAATTAAGCAGCTTTACCCGCATGCAATTGGCCGCACTGCGGACATCGCCGCTTGTCCTCGGAGCCATAAAATGCGTCGAACAACGGCGGCAGGTCGGTCACGATGCTCTTAAGCTGAACCTCGACCCGATGCACCCGGTGGTGGCAAGCGTCGCAGTACCATTCGAACCCATCGAGTAGTCCCGGCGGCCGCTGCCGYTCGATCACCAAGCACGCGCTGCCGGCCTCAGGCCGCTGCGGTGAATGCCGCACATGCGGCGGCAACAGGAATATGTCGCCTTCTTTCAGTTCCACACGCTCCTTGCGACCGTCGATCCACAGGTACAGGTACGCGTTGCCGCGCAACTGGTAAAAGAACTCCTCGAGCGGATCATCGTGGTAATCGGTCCGATGATTTGGACCGCCCACGACCGTCACAATCAGGTCGCTGTCCTGCCAGACTTGCTGGTTGCCCACCGGCGGCTGCAGCAAGTGCATGTGTTCGTCGATCCAGCGTTGGAAGTTGAACGGCTTCCCATATCCCAGCATGTTGGTTTCCTCTATCGATGCACAGTACCGCCGCCTCACGCCGGCACAACCGACGTGCCGGACGCCCCGCACCCCATGCTTGGCGTCCCGCGCTCAGCGCTGGCGCGGCGCATACGCGACAGCCTTAATCTCGATCAGCAGGTGCGGGTGGGGTAGCTGATGGACGGCTACGGTCGTGCGGGTCGGCCCGGTCTCGTCAAAAAACTCGCCATAAACCTCGTTGTATCCACCAAAGTCATTCATGTTGACCAGGAACGCCGAGATGTCGACCAGATTCGAGAGGTTGGCCCCCTCGGCGCACAGGATGTCGCGAATATTCTCGATCACCGCCCGGGTCTGTGCCCGGATGTCCAAGTTCACCGTACCGAGCGCATCAACCGACGCGCCGACGATCGTATTGTCGGGACGGCGGGCGCTGGTGCCCGATACGAACAAGAAGTCACCGGCACGCTGCAGGTGCGGAAATCGGCCACGCGGCGTGGCCTTGCCTGGCACAACGCGGCCCTGGGAAGTCGATTCAGTCATGAGGTTTTCCGTATTTCGTGCGTTTATCCGATCTTCACGCAAATATTGGTAAGTTCAGAGTAGAAGTCGAGCGAATGTCGACCGCCTTCGCGACCGATGCCCGACAGCTTGGCGCCGCCAAATGGCGTGCGCAGATCACGCACGAACCACGCGTTGACCCACACAATGCCGGTCTCGATCTGGCGCGCGACACGGTGGCCCCGGGTCAGGTGCGTAGTCCAGATGCTTGCCGCCAGACCGTAGGCGCTATGGTTGACGCGGCTGATCACCTCGTCCTCGCTGTCGAACGGCGCCACATGGCAAACCGGCCCGAAGATCTCCTCGGTCACGCAGCGCGCGGTGTCCGGCAGGCCCGTCCAGATGGTCGGGTTCACGAATGCGCCACGATCCCGGGCATCACCGAAATGCGGGACATCGCCGCCGGTTACCACGTTGGCACCTTCCTCGACGGCCAACCGGAAATACGACAGCACCTTGTCGCGATGGTGTTGTGAAATCAACGGTCCCATCGTGGTGGCCGGATCTTCTGGTGCGCCCACGCGCAGCGCCTGTGCCTTTTGCTTCAGCGCGGCCACGAAGCGCTCGAAGATTGGCCGCTCGACGTACACCCGTTCGCTGCATAAGCAAACCTGCCCTGCGTTCGTGAAGCTTGATTTGGCCACGCCGTCAACCGCGGCGTCGAAATCGGCGTCGGCGAACACGACCGCCGCATTCTTGCCGCCCAGCTCAAACGAAATGTCCTTCACGCCATCGGCAACCGTCTTCATGATAGTGCTGCCGGTGCGCGACTCGCCGGTAAACGTGATCGCGCTGATGTCCGAATGACGGGTCAGGAACTCGCCCGCCGCGTTGGGCCCGTGACCATGGATCAGGTTGAATACCCCGCGTGGCAAGCCAACTTCATGGATCACCTCGGCCAGCAGTGTCGCCGAGCCGGGCGTTTCCTCCGACGGTTTGGCCACCACGCAATTGCCCATCGCGAGCGCGGGCGCAACCTTCCACGTCAGCAGCAGCAGCGGCAGATTCCATGGCGAAATGATGCCCACCACGCCGAGCGGCTTGCGCGTCACATAATTGATCAACTCGCCGCCGTCCGACGTATGGGTCTCGAAAAACTCGCTGTTTGCGGTACGCACCAAGTCGGCAAATATGCGGAAATTGGCGATGCCTCGCGCCACGTCCAGCGTCCGCGCTTGGGCAACCGGACGGCCGGTGTCCGCCACTTCCGTGGCAACGAATGCATCAAAGTGCGCTTCAATGCCTTGGGCAATCCGGTACAGCCAGTCCGCCCGCTGCGCCGGCGTCGTGTCGCGCCAACCGGCCAGTTGGGCTGCTCGTGCCGCCCGCACCGCGCGATCCACGGCTTGTGCATCAGCCTCGCAGACCAACGCAACCTGCGAGCCGTCGACCGGGCTCAAGTCCTGGAACGTGACATCGCCCGCCACGAACTCACCATCGATGTAGTGCCGTAACAACCGAGGATAGGACGACGCGGTGTCCGATTCGATGTTCACAACAACCCCTGCATATTCAAAAGGTTAAGAGCAGTCTATGAGAGGCACCGCGTGCGCGGAAATCAAACATTCGTGATTGACTATATGAATCGGTAATACCAGTGCCACAACCGAGCCGGCCGAGCCGGCGCGCGACCGGCCGTGGCGCTTCCACGCGGTTTGAAAGTCTGTACACCGCAGGCCCCATTACCAGTATCCGGCTGCCACCCGACCATAACGCAGCAGACCCGCCCTGTTTACTCAAGCGCCACCGAGTTCATCGCGTCGCGCTGCAGCGGCGTGGCGATGTGCATTCCTTCGTTCCAAAGACCTTAATTTCGGTCAGTCGTACGAAGCAGGCGGGTCGCGCCAACGCATGATGTCGATCAGTGCCTACACCCCTATCAGGGGATCGCAGCAGATGGTCAGGCGTGGGACTCATTCCTGCAATACGCGAGGCGCCATCCGGACCTCGTATTCATGAGAAAGGACGAGATTGTCCGCTACGCGCTCCAAAGTCCGTCGGCGCTGCGTAAACCTCCATTAAAGACGGGATATACGTTGCTGCGTCCGCATGCTCATGCCCGCGCGCCACATCAAGCCTATTGCGTCACGACACCGAGTTGACGCAAAAAGCGGGCGTTGGGGACAACGCGGGACGATGGCTGCCGCCTTCTCGCCAACCCAAGCGTCCGGGCGGCATCGATCGTACCGGTAGCACTCCCGAAAAAGCTCACCTGAACGTGCAGTTGCTACCGGCCTGGACTCGCAAGTTTTCAAATTCGCGAGCGGCTGCCCCTACTCGAGTCCATTCAAGGTTCAATCGACACGGATCTTTACTTGAAACCCCACGGTGAACGGCAGCTTCTCCGACGGTATCGGCGGGATCAGGATGAAATTCGTGCCAACACGCTTGTAATTCGTCATGAGCACGGGGGCGAGAACCGGCCCGACGGTCCGATTATGTCCCATTCCCCAACGGCCGTAGTTGTACCCGGAAATCACGCCACCCATCGCGGCAACTCGGAACCATCCCCAATGGACACACTCCGGCGCCCATATGGCGCCGCCGTAGAACGACGGACGCCGAATCGAATTGCGGAAGTACCCTGCCGTCGCACCCCACTGTGGCGAGAAGTAACACTCAACGCCGATCCCCGGATTGAACGGCTCGAAGTGCTTCGACGGATCGGGATCAATATGGTACGAGCCCAGCATCGCATCGACCCATACACCATGGTCACACCAGCCGGCGTGGGCACGCGGCACCCCGAACCCGGATATCGCTATGTACAATACCATTAGGCTGACGTGCACGCGCGCGTCACGATGCTGAAGCATCGTTCGAATAGGCATGCTTTCTCCAAAGGCAGGCCAGAGCCGGGAAACGCGCACTTTACCGCATCCAGCGAGACATCGATTCACACGCCCCGCAGCATCGACGACGCTGTCCAATCTAGGATAACCTTGCCGCTGTGTCCGGACAACATCGCATCAAAACCACTGCGGTATTCCTCCACGGGAAAGCGGTGCGTAATGATCGGTGACAGGTCCAGCCCGCTTTGCAGCATCGCGACCATCTTGTACCAGGTCTCGAACATTTCGCGTCCGTATATCCCCTTAATCTCCAGTCCTTTGAAAATCACATGGTTCCAATCGATCGCGGTGCGTGCCGGCGGGATGCCAAGCAGGGCGATCTTGCCACCGTGATTCATATGCTCCAGCATCGATACGAGCGCGCTCGGCGCGCCCGACATCTCAAGTCCGACGTCAAACCCTTCGGTCATGCCAAGTTCGCGCATAACCTGCGTCAATGATTCGTGCGACACGTTGACAGCACGGCTTGCGCCCATCTTCATGGCAAGCTCAAGCCGGTACTCATTGACGTCCGTGATCACGATATTGCGGGCACCGACATGACGGGCGATTGCTGCGGCCATGGCGCCGATCGGCCCTGCACCGGTAATCAGCACGTCCTCACCGACAAGGTTAAAAGTCAACGCCGTATGCACCGCATTGCCAAACGGATCGAAGATCGCGGCTAACTCGTCATCGATGTCATCCGGTATCTTGAAGGCATTAAAAGCCGGGATCGCCAGATAGTCGGCAAACGCACCTGCGCGGTTTACGCCGACCCCGATCGTATTACGACACAGGTGACGCCGACCGGCGCGGCAGTTCCGGCAGAAACCGCAAGTGATATGGCCCTCACCGGAGACCCGGTCGCCCACCTTAAATCCTCGCACTTCTTGCCCGATGGCGACGATTTCGCCGACGTATTCATGACCGACGTGCATCGGAACCGGGATGGTTTTGCTCGCCCACTCGTCCCACTTCCAGATATGAAGGTCGGTACCGCAGATCGCTGTCTTGCCGATGCGGATCAACACGTCGTTATGCCCGATCTCCGGTTTTTTCACTCTGGTCAATGTCAGGCCTGGTCCCGCTTCCAGCTTCGCCAGCGCACGCATGGGCGTTCCTCAAATGACATTTAGTGCTCGGCCAACGCGCTCGAACGCATCGACAGCCGCCTCGATCTGCTCCGGCGTGTGCGCGGCGCTCATCTGGGTACGAATCCTCGCCCGCCCTTTCGGCACCACCGGATACGAAAACCCGGTTACATATACCCCTTGAGCCAGCAATGCCTCGGCCATCCGACCGGCGAGTTGCGCATCGCCCAACATGACCGGGATGATGGGGTGCTCACCCGGAATCAACGTAAAGCCCAGCGAACTCATTGCGCGGCGGAACTGGGCGCCGTTCTCGCGAACGCGCCGGCGTAATGCCGCCCCTTCGTCGCTGCGCAGCAATTCCAGCACGGTGAGCGAGGCATAGGCAATGCTGGGCGCGAGCGTATTGGAGAACAAGTAGGGCCGCGAGCGTTGTCGCAACAACTCGACGATTGGCGCGCGGGCCGCGACGTATCCGCCGGATGCACCGCCCAGCGCCTTGCCGAGTGTCCCGGTGACGATGTCCACCCGGTCCTGCACACCACAGTGTTCGGGCGTGCCCCGTCCGTGCTCCCCAATGAAGCCCACAGCGTGTGAGTCATCGACCATGACCAGCGCGCCGTAACGGTCCGCCATATCGCAGATCGCCTTCAAGTCCGCGATGATCCCATCCATGGAGAATACGCCATCGGTCGCAATCAGCTTGAACCGTGCACCGGCCGCGTCGGCGGCCTGCAACTGCGCTTGCAGGTCGTCAATGTTGTTGTTCCGATACCGAAAGCGCTTGGCCTTGCATAACCGTATGCCGTCGATGATGCTCGCATGGTTTAGTTCGTCACTGATGACCGCGTCGTCCTCCGTTAACAGCGTCTCGAACAATCCGCCGTTCGCGTCGAAGCAACTGGAGTAAAGAATGGCATCGTCGGTATGCAGGAACGAGGCCAGGGCCGCTTCGAGTTGTTTGTGAACCGATTGGGTCCCGCAAATGAAACGTACCGACGCCATGCCGAAACCATCCCGGTCCAATCCATCTTTCGCCGACTTCACGATCCGTGGGTCGTCGGCGAGGCCCAGATAATTGTTCGCACAGAAGTTCAACACCTGAGCACCGTCCGCCAGCGCAATGCTCGATGATTGTGGCGAGGCAATCACGCGCTCCGACTTATAAAATCCATCTGCGCGGATCTGCTCCAGCACAGTGCGCACGTGCGAGAGATATGCGTCGTTCATGAACACTCCTGAGGTGGGATAACGCGTGATGCCGATGCAAGCCGCAGCGCGTAGCCTGCTCACATCCAGGCATTCTGGCTTGCTGAACTGATTCAAATATCGAATTCGTGTTCGATATAGGGAACAATTTACTCCACCGAGGCATCCGCGACAAGTTCCGGCCCACGCTCGCCAGTACGCCATACCATCCCGCGCAAACGGTCGGCAAGCGCGCGGAGCGACGATGGTGTCACGCCTCCTTGTGTCAGCGCCCACATTCAGCGATTGCGCAACGAACGCAATAAAGCCAATCTCACGATCGCGTTGGCCCGGCACTTGACCAATGCACTCGGCGTCAACCTGGTTTGCCTGTTTGCATCGGCAAGCCATGATGTGGACCCGATACAGGCCGCCGGCCCACGACATCCCGAGGCTGCCCGGCGGACAGAGCGCGCGCCATTCGCAACGCAGGCAAGGGTGAAGCCACGGCGCTGTTAGTCAGCATACACCCATAACGACGGCAACGTGGGCTCCATTTACGTCGGCGAGCCATGATCATGGCTCGCCGATAAAGCCTCCCCTTCTCCCGTAAATTCTCACCTTAGCGGTAGAAGCCGCATTCGCGCCGACTGCTCCATCTCTTCAAAAATTAGCTATTCGATATAAACTTGAGGCCAGTAATCGTTGGCATATCTCCGATTTTTGCATGGGATTGTGCTATTTGCGCCGCTATTAACGTCCATGTTGCTGTTTTTCTCCGGGCAAATCGTGCGCATAAGCACGATTTGCCCAACCTCGCCACGCACGGCAGAGGCCATTTTCTAGTAATGCAGATAGATTCCGGTACTGAACAGCCGGTTGTTACGCAACACTCCAAGGGTTGTCGATGTGTGAACACCGACGTGTTGAAGGGATGGGCTCTAGCTAGCGGCTATTTGCCAATCCCCTCTCGTTTTGCTGATTACCGCAGAGAAGAAGATATCCGCGACGTGAAACGAATTACCTGGGCTTTGCTATAGGTCCCGAAAACCTTCACCTTTGTTTATGTAAGCAACAGCGCGATGACAAGGAATCGTCAACCGCAAGCGCAGATGCAGAGGCGACGTGCTCAGACCCGACACACAGTCGAACGAGAATACGTTGTCGAGCACGTTCGGCGAACAAACCGAATGGCGCAGCAGCACAGCAGGCTACAGCTCCCCGTGTCGGCTCTCGAGCTGATCCTGTAAAAGCTCACCTTTTAGCCCCCGAAGATCCTCACCGTCGTTTTCAGCTAAAGCTCCCTCATCGATGTCCCGTAAAATCTCACCTTATCTTCCGAAAACGCTCGCCTCATAAGTTATCCGGCGCTGCAATGCCCTTTTACGGCTTGCCCAGGTGCGCGCACGGCCGCCCACAGCGCACCGAAGGATAGCTCCCGAAAAACCTCACCTTTGAGTGCAGTGTGACGCCTTGCGGCAACACATCGCTCCGGCCTAGCTGTGTCGCAAGCCGTCAGGCTGGCAGTGTTGCAAGCCGCTTGTTCCACGTTTAGCCTGATAGCGATGGCGAGACTGCAGCCGCAAATCGGTTATAGGCGGACAGCCGAGAAGGGGCTTCGCCGGAGGTGCGCTCGCACGCTGGACATTGCAATTCGAAGCGTTCATCGTGCTCATACAGTTCAAGCTCCGCATCGCCGCATGCCGCACATGTCGATGGCAATGCGACGTAACCGTCAACAGCGGTACCAATCGACGCAATTTCCTCAGGGGTGAGACGGCCAGCCAGCGCCAGGTCGGCAACCAATTTGCCAAGTGCCGACGGTACGCCGGCTTGCACGCGGAATTGCTCTATTTGCCGACTTAACCGGTCAACTTCGTCTGATTTTGTATCCAGCTGGTTTTGCAGCGTGTCGGCACGCGCCTTGATTGCCGCTAGTTGCTGGACATGCTCGAATTCCTTACGACTTTGCTCGCGCAAGCCGGCTTGGTACGAAGACGCGGCTGAACGTAGTGCGTCCAGTTCGACCAGCAACGGCTTGACTCGGCGCTCGGCGTTCGCGATGGCGTCCTTGATCTCGGCCGCGTAGTGTTCAGTGCGAGCCTTCAACTCAGTCTGTAGCGACTCGACTTTGTCGCGTAACGTTGAAATCTCTGCCTCGCTATCCGCCAACCGGCCTTCCAACACGACGACTTGTTCGTGTGCACGCTTAGCCATGGCCCGTTCGGTCGCCAGCCGCTCGGCCGATTCTCCTTCTTTGAGCGCTGCACCAGTCCATGCGTCATGGTGCCGTTGCAATTCGGCACGGGCATGCTCATACAACAGTTGCGCATCCCGGACTTTTTGCTCTGCTGCGGCGATAGTTTGTTGCATCCCAATCCGTTCTTGCGCGAGCTCGTCCCGTGCTGTGGCAAGTGCGGCATCGTAAAGACCGCGAAGCAGTTCGCCGGCGGTGCTGTGCAGCGCTGGTGGGAGTACACCAGCGTCGATCCGCACCTTCGACATGTCGCGTACTCGTTCCCAGAAAAACTCGATATCTTTCGGAATATCACTGGCGCTACCGACACCGGTCAATTCTCGGACGTTGGCCAGTGTTGGACGGACCGCGTGGTCGAAAAACAGACGTTTGCACGCATGCAGCGACAATTCGCGACGCCGAGTGCCTTGCGCTTTCAGGTTCTCCAGCTCGTCCCGTATTAACTGCTTGTCTTCGTCATTCATCGGAGCAGCCCAGTATGATCAATTGTATCAAGCATAACAAATTACGTAATTTTTGCTACTAATTTGTTCACTGAGCGTTGCCCTTCCTGTCATGAGGCTCGATCACGATATTTTGGGTCAACGGCTCTAGGATCGGCGTGAAACATTAATCGAAGCTGTCAGAAATAACTTTAGCTTCCAACTACTTGGCGCATCCTGAGGAACTTTACTTAATGTTTCACGAGCACGGCCAGTATCATTAGTCAAGCTCATTGATCCCGTTGTGTATCCCCGAGGTTCTGACCAGCCAAAGAGAGGAGATGTAGCATTTGCTACTTTCTTGGTAGTACCGGTGCAAACAGTCATCGCCACACGTTGTACCCAAGACTGTTTTTTTCAGGGTCTCGCGGGTTGCTAGAGTCAGTTAACAAGAACACGTAGAAGTATCTTTAAAAACGTTAACGCCGGCTCAAACCCTTGTCCAGCATGGCTTTCCGGACACCAAGGTGAGAGTTTTCGGGAGCTTAGGTGAGACCTCCCGGGATGCCACGGTGATGGGGTTCGGGGAGTCTGGTGAGAAGTGACGGGAAACATCGTGAGCGGATTCGGGGGCGGATCGTGCGGCCCTGATGGCTGTAGGTGAGTTTTTTCGGGAGGATACCCACGCGGACCCCCAGCCAGTAAAGCGTTGACGTGCTGGGATATTGGGCTGGCAGACAATATGGTGAGCTTTTTCGGGAGGTGGTGTTCGGCGCGCGAAGCTGTCTTCCATTGCTCAATTATTGTGCATGGTGAAGGTTTTCGGGACTCGAGCGTTTACTAAGGTGAGTCAATACGGGAGTAGACATAAGGTGAACGGCGCGCTGCGTATCGTGGCGCTGCAAAGGTGAGGGTTTTCGGGAGCGATGGTTTTCTTCCCCTTGCACACGATGGCTCGCCTCTGGGTGGCATGGAGGCGCATTGAGCGGGACTTTCAGCGTGAATATTTCGCTCAATTGAGCGTGGTGGCACCGTTAGGTGAGCCTTTTCGGGAGCCAGATTGCAGGTGAGATAGGCCGTTCAGTGGGTTTTGCCAGGCAACAAGGTGAGATTTTACGGGATTAGCTGGCGTGAGCATACGATGCCATTTGGCCGTTTCATTATGCAGTGTGAGCAGTCACTTTCCGTAAAGTTGTTGATTTATAAGGAATTCTGAGAGCAGAATTATCGCCGTTATGCTACGAAGGTGAGCTTTTTCGGGGCCTCGGGGCAGAAGGAGGGGCGTCGCGGCCGGACTTGACGCTGCTCAATGCGTCGTGCGAAGGGTGAGATTTTTCGGGACTCATAGTGCGTGGTCCTGAAGTCGCATGCAGTTTTAACGGATCAGTACCCCCTTTTCGAGGGCTGTGACAAGCGTTTTTGGCGTGTTATATGGCCAATGCAGGACTGTGGTGGCTTTGCCTTCAACAAAGGTGAGCGTTTTCGGGAGCCCCTGACGCACAATAAGAGTGCGTTGTTCTGCTCATCCCACGTCAGCCGGGCGGAGATCGCCGCGCAATGGTGAGAGTTTTCAGGAAAGGCCTGCAATCAACCCTGGCTTATCTGCGATCGTAATAAAAATTGCTTTAAGGACAAGGACATGCAACCCATCTCAGCCAGCGTATGAATTTCGCGACAGGTTAAAGGTGAGGCTTTTCAGGACTCAATTTTTAGGGTTCGTAGCGGGGGTGGCGGTTAGGCATACGCCTGCAGCCCCGACTACAAGGGGCGCCCACCGTATCAGTCCGGTCTTTAAAGGTGAGAATTTTCGGGGGCATATCGCGGTGAGGTAGGTATTTTCGCGACACCTCACCCATCAGGGGTGAGATGATGGATGTAGACGGCTCTCACCATAGCGGGTATTCTTCAAGCAACCACTGTCCGGACCTGACACATGGCCACCCGCGTTGCAAAGAAGAAGACCGATGTCGTCAGCCCAAACTCCTCGGAGTTGCGTAAGGCCGTCGAAGCCATTGCGATTCAGCCCAAAAGCGGCAAGATTACCTTGCTGACTCGCAAGCTGTTCAATGTGTTGTTGGCTGTCGCGCAACAGGCCGATGAGTCGGGCGACACTTATCGGGCGTTGCTTTCGGATATCGTCGCGAATTCTGCGTTCGACTCTAATGACACGGCGCTGGTCAAGGAGCATTTGCGTCGGATGGTATCAGTGCAGGTCGAATGGAGCACCGGGACATCGAGCCAGAAACCGGGGCGTAAGTGGGGCATCTCAACGTTGATCGCGGACGCCGAAATTCTCGAGGATGCAACCACGCGGCGCGTATGGGTTGAGTTCTCGTTCGCGCCGAAGATTAAGAAGAAGCTTCTCGACCCGGTCCAGTATGCCCGCTTGAGCCTGCAATTCCAAAGCCAACTGCGTAGCAGTGCCGGGCTGGCGCTGTATGAGATTTGCGTACGCTATTTGACCAATCCGAGTCATCTTACGATGCGTGAGCCGTGGCAGTGGTGGCGTCCCATCCTATCCGGAACACCGGACTCGGAGGCTGGCGATGAAGCCAAGCGTGAATACAAGTATTTCAAGCGCGATTATCTGCGGCCCGCCATCGCGGAAGTGAATGCGGTAACCAATATCAATGTCGAATTGATCGAGCATCGTGAAGGGCGGCGCGTATCGGAAATCCAGTTTCGGGTAGCGGAGCGTAAGCAACCGATGCTAGCGCTCGATGAACATCCAAACGTGTTTGACAGCACGCTGGTCGATCGCATGGTCAAGCTTGGGATTCCGTTGAAAGAGGCGCAGACGTTGTACGCCGACAGTGAAGAGAACCGCATTCGCGCCGCGTTGCAGATGACCGAGCAACGGATGCGTAGTACGACACTGCCTGCGGTGCGCAGTGCTGCGGCGCTATTCAAGGACGCACTGAAGAAGGGCTACGCGCCGCCGGTCGAGGAAGTTCCAGCGTTGCAAGACAAGAAGGTTGCTGGGAAGGAGGATCCAAGGGCCCGGCTAATGGCAGAATATGCTGCGTATCGTCGTAAACAGGCGCGTGAGCTTTATGACGAGCAGGATGACGCTGGGCGGGATTTCGCCCGGAAATCATTCGAGGACGAAGCGTTGCCGGGTCTGGGCGCTCACCTGCGGGACGAATGGCGTAAGCGTGGCATTGCATCGAAGATCGCCGAGACGGCCTTTTTTGATTGGCTGGCGTTGAAAACGTGGGGCGAGCCGACGGATGGTGACCTGCTTGCGTTCACGTTGAATCATGCACGCGCCGTGGCATGATCGGCTTGCGAGACGTTGCCGATGGCGCGTGCGGGATATTACGCGTCAGCGGTGTTGGCGCCGCGGCCGTCGATATCCGAGGTTTTCGGCATCAATAGCGCTTCGATTTGCGCTAACAATTCGTCACGCTTTTCCCGTGCCAGTCCCTTCAGCTTCAACTCGAGGCGATCGTCACCATACGACTTTAGGTCGCCAAGCGTCGCCCCGCCGACTTTGATCTCCAGCCGTTGCGCGTAGCGCTGCCGGCGCAGCGGCTTAGATGCGTCGCTAGACACTGCTCTGCCCTTGATGATATCGGCGACTTGCCGGGTACTGAGGTCGTCGGCGACGATCTTGTTAATCAACCGAAGCGTGGCATCCGTACCCTTTGCGGAATGATATCGGGCAACTTGGTACGCCATGTTGGAGCCAAACCGATCCGGTCTAGCCACCATTTCCTGCATGACGGCTTCCGGGAGTTTTGCGATGCCTAATGCGACGGCAACCGTCGACTCATCAATGCCGAGGTGTTCGGCAAGTTCGCGTTGACTTTGGAAGTGCTGCTCATCGAGAAAGCGCCGCCATACGATTGCGTTGTCGAAGACTGTTTGCGAGTCCCGCTGGACGTTCAAATCATAGCCGAGCTTATAACTCTCGATGCCAATGGGCAAGTCTACGACGATTGCCCTGACATTTTCCTTGTTGGCTTCTTTCAGTGCTCGCACGCGGCGACCACCGTCGCTGACAAAGAAGGTGCCGGGGTTTTGATGATCCGGAATGACGTGAATAGCTTGCTGCTGCCCTTGCTTGGCAAGATTCACGGCAAGTTCGGCAATCGATGACTTCAGGTAGAAATGGCGCGGATTGAAGGGACTGGGTTTGATGGCTTTTAGCGGAAGCTCAATGACCTGTCCCGGCGTGTATCCATTTGCGGTGCGCCAAGCCCGGTACGCCGCCGATTCGTTAGTGTTTGGGGTGACGGCTCCGGACGGATCGGGCGCCCCGTTCTTTTTAGCGATCGCGACCGGTTCGGACGTATCAGGGCTACCTGGTTGCTTGACCCACGTGTCAATCGCGTTGAGACGCTCCAGTGCTGTTCGTTTTTCGCTGGTCGTCGTATCCGGCCGTGCCTGGAAGCCTCGGGCGAGTTGAGAGGATTTCATACGGCTCCTTTATGCGCATAAAGTCACTGCAATAGCGCCGCGATCTCATCGGCGCAGGCTCGGATCTCGGCGCTTGCCAGCTTGGCGCCACGGTCCGACATTTGTAGAACGGTCTGTCCCAACGCCATCGCCTGCTTGTAGCACTCGCGGGTAGGGATCTGGGTTTTCAGAAGTGGGAGACCTAGCTCCTCAAGCGCGCGCTTCAATTCGCGTGTCAGCATTCGTTTCTCTTCGGTCTTGTTGAGGAGAAAGACAGCTTTCAAATCTTCGTTCATTGTCTGCGCTTGCTGGATTAGCTTAACCAGACCAACGCTCGACCAATAGTCGGCCGGCGACGACGACGTTGGCACAACCGCAATGCTAGCCGCCAGTAGTACGACGCCGGAGACCTTCTCTGTAATCGACGGCGGGCAATCCACAATGATGAGATCGTAGTCGTTGACGAATTTCTTGATTTCTCTATGAATCTGGCCCCCTGCCTCTGCCAAATTCACAATTGGGAACGGAATGCTTGACTCTTCACTGGCGGCGCTGGACCAGTGGACCAATGTATTTTGTCCGTCCGCGTCGACGACCAAGACTTTCTTTTTTCTTTCGTGGAACGCTGCGCCAAGATGCATTGCGATCGTGCTCTTGCCGACGCCCCCCTTCTGCTGAGTAACCGCAATGATTTCGGCTGCCACTCGTTACTCCCTTAGATAAACTTTAAGAAGTATATAGGAAATTACGATTGAAAATCCATAGTCCATTCGGAGTATGTCGCTCAGCCGAGACTTTATGCGCATAAATTAGGACGGGGGCCTCGGCGGCGCACGGATGATGGCGTGTGCTGCCTTCGTGGTGGTCGATACAGAGTACGGCGCTGACTTAGCCGCATCTAGCGGCAGGGTGCGAGTAACAGCGACATCGGCAACGGTTTGGCTGAGTGTTTTACGAACGGTGTCGCGTGGTTTCCGATGGTTGCGCTATACGAAAGCCAATGGGCTGGAGTCATGCGATCTGAAAATCGACTTAGTCTTCTATCAACAGCTTCTCATCGACAGTGAAAGCTGTGCCGCTTGGAGGATGTGAGGTGACAGCCTAGCGGCAAGGATTTCAGACTCGATGCTTGATAATTCTCTCTTCGCCGCGACGAAGACCTCGTAAGCCTTGTTCGAACGTTATTTCCAGTATGCAGGAGGTGCCGCAGAGAGGGCCACGCCACGGTTAGGCCAGTGTCGCCTGCGTGAATCATAGGCATGTTCGGCGGAACTTAGGCGTATATTGTGGCGCAGCGCAGCTAAGTTAACGTTTTGGCGAGGCGCTTTGAGTGGGAGGTGTACTAGCGTGCAACGCCGAAGGTCTGTGCTGGTCACAAAAGCAGACGAAATGGCTGACGGCTGCCGCAGTACTTTCCCGCGCGCAGACTTTATGCGCATAAAGGTTTGCTTCCTCCGTTGATTCGACGCCTCCATAGCTCCGTAACGGTTGGCAGCTCATCGCTGTCGCTATTAGTCAGGGATTTGATGTAGCAGGAACTTGATACAGTATTATCGCTTTACTATAGACCGGCCACCTCCCACGCGTCATCGATTGGTTCAACGCCACAAGTCTCCGTGATTGTTTCTTTTTGTTTAATTATAACAATCTAGATTTTTTATCGAAATTGTATGTTACTGCTGGCGTAGCGGATAAGTATTGGCAATAGCACGATGCTCTACGAGCGTGCCTGCACGCCACAGTGCCACGCGGCACAATGATGCCCTTCATTCTCTCCTCATATTGCGACCGAGGTACCCATGATTACGATTTACCATCACCCCCGTTGTTCAAAATCACGCGCTGCCTACGCCTTGCTGATCGACGAGTTGGCAGGGCGCGAGGAGGTCCGGACGGTCGAATATTTGAAAACTCCTCCTACACTCGACGAATTGAAACAGCTGCATGCATTGTTGGGTGTACCGGTGCGCAAAATGATCCGGGACAACGAGTCGGCCTTCGCTGAACTTGGACTGGGCGATACCTCACTTTCTGAGGACGCGCTTCTCAAGGCTGTTTCCGAGCATCCGGTATTGTTGCAACGCCCGATCGTTGTTCGCGATTCTCGGGCTGTGATCGGACGGCCACCCGAGCAGATCGCCACACTGTTCGATTAAGCGGCGCCAGCCTTGAGCGAGCGACTAAATCTACGGGCGATCGTTGAGCGGGCGGCTCGCCATGCGCCTATCGACTGGCACAGCGAGACGGACGCGCAACACGCAGGTGCCGGCGGTGAATGTACTGTTTGGTGGCCAGTGGCTGTAGGTGGGTGGGAGAGACGACCGGATTTGCTCGCGTGGCGAGTTGGACGGACGACAGGTGGCCGTTTGCCGAAAATTTGTTTGTGAAGCAATAATCGAATGGCCGCTGCGGCGACGAGGCACGGCCATCGAGTGGTGTATTGACAAGCTTGTCAGTGACCTCGCTCGTCATGTTCACAATGTTGTCGCTTCAAGCAGGCGGTAGACCGATCGATAAGGTGCGCATGGAAGCACACCATCGCTGGGGGCCCCGTTCGGCAAAGGATAGCGAATGGACTGGCGTCACGGCCCCTCTTGCAAGCGGGCAACCGCATGGTACATCGTCGCCATGTGGTAGGGCGTCGTTGATGGCATGTCCGCGCGCACCACGGCGCCGTCCTGAGCAATCAATTCTATCCAGCCGTAGTCGCGCAAGAAGCGCTGCTTGAAACGGCCGAGCTGCGTCTTCAGTGGCACATGCGCATCTTGTACGTCGCTGGTGCTGCGCAGCGCTTGCGATGTGGCCAGCGCGCGGGCGAATTCGGTTTGCGCCCACAACCGCTCGTTTGGCTCGGTTACATGGCCATGCTCGTCCAGCGCAGCACACACCCCGCCGGTGACAGGCGACACACCGTGCCGAAGCGAGAACACATAGGCCGAGCCGAGCCAATTGGGCAGGTCGCTGCATCCAAAGACATCCGGCGCACTCGACGCGAGATAGAACCATTCGAACTGGTGTCCGGGTTCGATGCGCACGGCGTCGCAGCCGATCGGCAACTCCGCGATGCAGCCGGTCGGGCGATGCACGAATGTCGCGATCATTTGTTCCGCGATACGCTGCAGCGCATCGGAAAACCACGCGTCGCGCTGCACGTCGCGGGCAGATAAGTAGGCTTCGGCCAAGTGCATGATCGGGTTCTGCCGCGGGCCGGTGACGATTGTTCGAAAGTCGGCGGACAGCACCGCGTTGTACAGGCCGGCGTCGGTCGCGAAGCGCGTCTCAATCACGTGCAGCGTCGCTTCGAGCAGATCCAGTGCCTCTCGGTTGCCCCGATGCCGGAAATATTCCGCGCAACCGAACACGATGAATGCATGCGTGTACAGATCTTTTTGCGTCTCCTGCGGCGCGCCTTGTGCATCGATGCTGTAGTGCCAGCCGCCATGTGTCGCATCCATGAACCGGCTGCGCAGCGATTCGAACAGGCGGTCTGCGTGATCGTGCCAGCCAGCTGCGCTGAACACGTAGAGCTGGCGCGCACATGCCATTGCCCGGTAGCGCGTGGGCGGCAACGCGGGCTGTCCCGGCGGCGCAATCACGTCATAGGGCAGGCCTAGAGTGTCATTGAAGCCCCAGCTGGTCCACAACGGCAAAATCACGCTGGCCAGGTGCTGTTGCAACTCGTCGATGGTTGCGCTGGCGTAGTTTGGCTGGTTCATGCAACAGGCTTTTTTCTGGGAACGGCTGGGACGCGAGTGTACCGCAACTGATGCCCCGCTGCGCTGTTGGCGTGGCGATGTAGCGCGTACCTGTCGCGTCCGGCCGGGAGCCTGCTATGCTAGCGGGCCCGGCATCGCCGGAGTCCGACTCGTCCCACGGGCGGCCGTGCCCGGATTGGCCGGTGCAAGCAACGTCCCTTCCGACCTATGAATACAGTACAAGAATCGAACGTTCGTCCGCTCGGCATCATGGCCGCGTTGCCGGAGGAAATCGCCCCCCTAATCGACGAAATGCGTGCCGCACCGGACTGGCGTACGGTGACGCTTGGTCGTCGCGAATACGCGCTCGGTACGCTGCGCGGCATGCCATGCGTGATGACGCTGGCGCGCGTGGGCAAGGTGGCCGCGGCGACCACCGCAACCGCGCTGATCCACCAATTTGGTGTTGACGCTATTATTTTTACCGGGGTCGCGGGTGGTGTCGCGCGGCAGGTGCGGGTGGGCGATATCGTCATCGCGGATGCGCTGATGCAGCATGACCTGGACGCATCGCCGCTGTTTCCGCGATTCGAAGTGCCGTTGCTTGGCGTGTCCCGCTTTGGCACCGACGACAGCCTGTCGGACGCGCTCGCAGTGGCCGCGGCCTCGTTTGTGCGCGCGCACGCCATGGAACTCGTCCAGCGCTACCGTGGTGTGATCGACGACGTACCGCGTGTGCACCGGGGGCTCGTGGTCAGTGGTGACCGGTTCATCGCCGACCATGCCGCACGCGAAGCCGTGCTGGCGGCCGCGCCGGATGCGTTGGCGGTTGAGATGGAAGGGGCCGCGCTGGCGCAAGTTTGCCACGAGTACGAAGTGCGCTGTGCGGTGGTCCGCACGATCTCGGACGCCGCTGATGCACACGCCGCGGTGTCGTTCTCGACGTTTCTCGCTGAGGTGGCGAGCGCGTATTCGGCCGGCGTATTACAGCGTTTCCTTGCGCAGCCTCGGGGGCACCAATAGTGGTCGCGACGCGGTGCCGTTCCACGTGGGCCGGCGGTCTTCGGGGTGGTGCCGGCCCGTTGAGCTTGGGGCCCGCTATACGAAGGTTAAGCCCGGCGTTGGTGCGGTAACGTACGAGGAGTTGTGCCTTGCAATGGCGCTTGATCGGATCTTACGGCTAAGGCCGTTGGCGTCGTACCGCAAGCCCCGCCTGCTGGCGTGAGCGAGGCTAGATGTTGGTCACGCTTCGCATCTCAGGCCGGCGCTTCCGGATTCGAGCACCCTCCTGAAGTCATTTATCGAGGCTTTTGCACGATGCTGCGATAAGGTAGGACGCCGAATCGTCAAAGCGTAGTAATACTGAATCGCGTTAGAGGGCGTGATGCGTTATTCGGTACCCCAACAAACGCACCACGTGGCCACACGAGTTGGCAAAGTCGTGTGGCCTAACGCTTCGCACCCGCCCGATGCCCGACTACGCGGAACGCACGCGTAGCCCGACGCGCCATCTGCGATTCACTGTTGAACCGTGGAAGGTTCTATCAGGCAACGAGCGGCCGGTTGACGGCCCGATCCTTGGTCCCAAAGCCGCTTTACGCTACACAGCCTTTTCCGTGCACTCCGCGCACAAGCCCTTGAGTTCGAGTTCTCCTCGGGCGAGCGTGAAGCCGGTGGATTCAATCTTGTCCACCAATGCGTGATGAACGCCCGGCGCATCGATTTCCGCGACTGCGCCGCAGGACTGGCAGACAATCAGGATGCCGTGTCGACAGTGCGTCAGGTCATGGCATACCGCGAACGCGTTGATCGACTCAATCCGATGCACCAACCCCACGGACTGCAGGAAATCGAGCGCGCGATAGACAGTCGGCGGCGCGGCGCCCGGATGAATCTTGCGCATTTCGTCAAGCAGCGTGTAGGCCTTGGTGGCGCGGCCGGATTGCAGCAGCAACGACAGGACTTTCTGGCGCAGCGGCGTCAGCGATTCGCCGCGCTCCTGGCAGTACGCCTGCGCGAGCTGCAACGCCTGCGTGACATCGGCCACCGGCGGACCGGCCTGTGCCGCGAGGGCAGCGAGCGTGCGGGATGGAGTGTTGAGCATGCCAATGATTTTACATGGGCCGGCGCGCCCGTGCGGCGCTGCCGCGCCAGCGCCGCAGCAGTAACGCGTTGCCCACCACACTTACGCTGGACAGTGCCATCGCCGCGCCCGCGATCATCGGATTGAGCCACCCGAGCGCGGCCAATGGCACGCCGACGACGTTGTAGACGAAAGCCCAGAATAGATTCTGCCAGATCTTGCGATAGGTGCGTCGCGACAGGTCCAGTGCGTCGGCCACCAGTGCGGGATCGTCACGCATCAGCGTGATGCCGGCGGCGTGCATCGCGACGTCCGTGCCACTGCCGATCGCGATGCCCAGGTCGGCGGTGGCCAGTGCCGGCGCATCGTTGACACCGTCGCCGACCATCGCCACCACATTGCCTTGTTCGCGCAATCGCGCGATCATCGCGGCCTTGTCCTGTGGCGACATGTCTGCGTGCACTTCGGCGATGCCAACCGCCGAGGCGAGCGCCGCTGCGCTGCCAGCGTTGTCGCCCGTCATTAGCAGGGTGCGCATGCCCGATGCGGCGAGCTGGGCGAGCGCCGCTTGGGCCGATGGCCTGACCGTGTCGCCGAACGCGATCAATGCCAGCGGGGCAGGCGATGGCGCCACGCGCACCAGCCACGATACGGTGTTGCCGACCTGCTGCAACGCGTCCGAACGCGCCTGCAGCGCCGCGTCGGGCGTGATGCGAAGCTCGCGCAGCCATCGCGTGCTGCCGATACCAAAGATCGCGTCGCCGATCGTTGCCTGGATGCCGCGACCCGCGATGGCGCGGGTGTCGCGCGCCTCGGCAGTAGCCACCTGCCGCTGCTGCGCCAGGGCAACGATTGCGCGCGCCAGCGGATGTTCGCTGTGCTGCTGCACGCCGGCGGCAATCGACAGCGCGTCCTCGTCTGTGCCCTCTAATGCATCGAAGGCCACGACCACGGGCTTGCCGTCGGTCAACGTGCCGGTCTTATCGAGCGCGATGACGTTAACTCGATGGGCAAGCTCCAGCGTCTCGGCGTCCTTGATCAGCATGCCATGTCGTGCTGCGACGCCGGTGCCGGCAAGGATGGCGGTTGGCGTCGCAAGCCCGAGCGAACAAGGGCAGGCGATCACCAATACGGCGACTGCGTTCAGGATCGCGTGCTGGACCGGTGCGCCGGCGAGCAACCAGCCGCACAGTGTGACCAGTGCAATCGCGATGATGGCCGGCACGAACACGGCGCTGACTCGATCCACCAGTCGCTGGATCGGTGCCTTGGCGGCCTGCGCGGTCTCGACCAACTGAATAATCTGCGCCAGCATCGTTTGCGCGCCGACTCCCGTTGTCTCAATCACGACCGCGCCTTCGCCGTTCAGCGAGCCGGCGTGCACTGTGTCGCCTTCGTCTTTCGCCACGGGAAGGCTCTCACCGCTCAACATGGCTTCGTTCGCGTGCGTGCGGCCGCCGACGATGTGGCCATCGACCGGGAATCGCTCTCCGGGACGCACGATCACTTGCATGCCGACGCGCACGTCGGACAGGGGTAGCTCACGTTCGGTGCCGTCGATGCGCACGCGCGCCGTATCGGGCCGCAGCGCATTCAGCGCACGGATCGCGGCGGTGGTCTGTCGCTTGGCGCGGGTTTCGAGCCACTTGCCGAACAGCACCAGCGTGATGACGACGGCGGATGCTTCGAAATAGAGGGGGGCTCCGCCATGGGGATGGGTCGCCCATTGGTAGAGAGACTAACCCATAAGCGGCCGATGTGCCGAGCGCGACAAGCAGGTCCATGTTGCCGGACAGCGCTCGCACGGCCTTATAACCGGATCGGTAGAAGCGCGCGCCGAGCACGAACTGGATCACGGTCGCCAGCACGGCTTGCAGCAGGATCGGCACGCTCGGCGCTCCGTGGCCACTAGCGGCCTGCATGTCCGAGATCGGCTCGCCGGACGGCGCACCACCCGCCAGCATGTTGATCATGGGCGCCAGCAAGGGCAGTGTCAGCAACGCGGAAGCGATCACCGCCGCTAGCGGCTGCGCTGCGTTCTCGTGTGGAGCCGCAACGGGCGTCTCGGGCGTTGGGTGTGCGTCATAACCAGCCTTCTTGACGGCGGCGACGAGTGTTGGAACCGCCACATTGGGCCCAGCCGTGACCGATGCCCGCTCGGTCGCCAGATTGACGGTCACATGGGATACCCCCGGCACCTTGCCGAGTGCGCGCTCGACACGCGTCACGCAGGAGGCACATGTCATGCCTTCAATATCCAGCGATGTCGTGTAGTCCAGCGATGTCGTGTAGGTCGGAGAAGCTTTCATCATGTCGGGCACGATACAAGATGGATGCAGTATTAGCCTTCCCATGATGGGAGGGTCAAGGTCCCACGACGACGCAACGCCACGGAGGCTCACGACCGCACGGCATCTCACGACGACATGGCAACTCACCACGGCACGGCGATCTGCCACGCACGACAGCACGACCACTACGATGCCCATCCTAGGTCCGGCGATGCGATCGAAGGGGCTACCGTCGGTCGATACGGCACCCAGGGCGGCGTGTTCAGGGCCCAATTGTCAAGCAATGAGAACGCATCGAGCGGGTTCGATGATGTATCGGGCATCGTGCTGATCCGTTACTCCGCTGGTTGCGTGTTCGGTATGCTATGGCGTGTGAGTCGCGTGTCACCCGACTGTGCGCAACGCATCGCAATCGCGCGCCCGACCCGCCCGACGTCGGGATAACTGTTTCGGTTCAGTGCGGGCAACGTGCCGTCGTTGTATGCTGCGACGGCCATCGCGGCGGGCTGCCGCGATGGTAGGGCTATAGTACCAACTCGCCCTCGTTCTCTCCGATCTCGGCCCGATGCGCCGGTTGCGCGCCCACCGTGGCCACCGTTGGCGCGCAACGCTTCTCCGCGTCCTCCTGGCCGGATAGTAGCGGGCAGCGCTCGAACATTTCGGCTATCCAATCGACGAACACCCGCACCTTCGGCGACAAGTGCCGGTTATGCGGGTAAACCACGGAGATCGGCATCGGCTGAGTCTTCCACTGCGGGAGCACTTCCTTTAACTGCCCCGACTGAAGATATGGCAGTGCCATGAACCGAGCCGGCTGGATCATGCCGAAGCCGTTGATGCCGCAGTTCAGATAGGCATCCGCATCATTAACCGCGACCGCGCCCTTCATCTTCACGGTCACTGGCTTGCCATCGACGAGAAAATCCCAGCCGATGATCCGGCCGGTGCGGCTTGAGAAGTAGTTGACCGCGTAATGGTTCTCTAACTCTTCCAGCGTGCGCGGCTCGCCGTGTCGTTTCAAGTACTCGGGGCTGGCGCAAGTCACGCCCTGGAACACACCGACCCGGCGCGCAACGAGCGTTGAGTCCTGCAGTGTGCCGACGCGGATCACCGCGTCGATGCCTTCCTGGATCAAGTCCACTGGCTTGTCGCCAAGCCCGACCATCAATTCAATGCCCGGGTAGCGAGTATGGAATTCACACAGCCGTGGCAGTACCACCAACCTGCCGATCGAGCTCGGCATGTCCACGCGCAACTTGCCGCGCGGATTGCGCGCGCCTTCATGAAACAATTGTTCCGTCTCGGCGATATCGGCAAGAATGCGCACACATCTTTCGTAGTACGCGGCGCCGTCCGGTGTCAGATTCAATCGCCGTGTCGTACGTTGCAGCAGTCGCACGCCAAGAAACGCTTCGAGATTCTGAATGATCGTTGTGACCGACGCGCGGGGCATGTCCAGCGTGTCGGCGGCGCGCGAAAAGCTGTTGCTTTCGACGACCCGAGTAAACACTTGCATGGCTTGTAGACGGTCCATTTCGCTCACCGTGGTTAGCTTTGCAGCGTCGGCGCGAAGCCAAACCGATTGTTCGGTTGCGCTGAATTGTGTTGCCGGATTATAGGCATTTATCTGGCACTGCGTCGCCACGAGAATTCGCATCACTGCAATTGACCAGAGAGGCGCAGGATGCGCCAGTGCGATTGGGGCGATACACCCTACGAAATCAAAATTACCGGCCATGCGCGCGAGATCGCGTTGCGCATCTACCGGCCTGTGCAGGCGTCGATAGACGCCGGCAATCAGGCCGATAGCGTCGAGCCGTCACGGCGCGCAGCGCGAGCGCGGGCCGCGGCGCGTCAATCGCCGCGCTTGGTGCCGGTGGTGCTGTATTTCCATGGTGGCCTGTTTACGCGCGGATCGCTCGATGACGCCGATGCGACCGCGGTGGTGCTCGCGCGCGTACCTGCGCTGGTCGTGTCGGTCGACTATTCGTTAGCACCCGCGTACCCGTTCCCGGCTGCGCTGGAGGATTCGTACCACGCCGCGTGCTGGATCGCCGAGCGCGCGCACGAATTCGGTGCGGACAGGCACCGCCTCGGCGTGGCTGGGCATGATGCGGGCGGCAACCTCGCGACGTGCCTATGTGCGATGGCCCGCGATCGCGGCGGCGTATCGATTGCCGCGCAAGTATTGCTGGCGCCGTTGCTCGATCCAAGCATGACGCGCGTGGCCGATGCGCGGCGCGTGATCTCCGATGTGGATGTTAGTGAGTGCGCGCAATGCTACCGCGCTTATCTGCCGCATGCGTTACAGCGACTGCATCCGTATGCGGCTCCACTCGAATCGCGCCGCCTGCATCGATTGCCACCGGTGCTCATCGCCAGCGCCGAGCATGATGTGCTTCACGTGGAAGCCGAGAAATATGCCGGCGAACTGATCAATGTCGGCGTGCCGACCCAGGTCACTCGCTTTGCAAGCGTATCGCACACGGCGCTGGCGACGCACCCGCCGGCCTTGACCGAGGCCGTGGCGTTTTTCCGGCATCGGCTGGCCTGTGTGCCGGACGATGCCCTCAAGCAACTCGACCCATTGCACAAAGTCAACAGAGGAAGCTCGAAATGATAATGATCCGCAACCCGCGCCACCGGCATCTGCTGCTTGCGTTCGCAGCGCTGGCCGTCATCGGCGGCCTGGGCGTCGTGATGGCGCTGCGTGACAATCCGGCTTTGCAAGCCAGGGCCGCTAACGCGCCCAGCGCGCCGGAGGTTGACGTTGCACCGGTGGTGGCCAGGACGATCACCGACTGGCAGTCGTACTCGGGCCGTCTCGAGGCCATCGAAAAGGTGGACATCCGTCCGCTCGTGTCCGGCACGATCGTCGCCGTGCACTTCAGGGACGGCCGCAAGACGGCTTGCGCGTGATTACCAAGGGGCTCAAGCCCGGCGAGCGCATCGTCGTGAACGGACTGCAGCGGGTGCGTCCTGGCGAGCCAGTGAAGGTCAATGCCGTGCAGATGATGGGCTGATGTAAAAGGAAATCAGCGTGAATATTTCAAAGTTCTTTATCGACCGGCCGATCTTCGCCGGGGTGCTGTCGGTGTTGGTGTTGCTGGCCGGCGTGATTGCACTGTTCCAGCTGCCCATTTTCGAGTATCCGGAGGCCGTGCCGCCGTCGGTGATCGTGTATGCGCAGTATCCGGGCGCGAACCCGAAGGTGATTGCCGAGACGGTGGCCTCGCCGCTGGAGGAGCAGATCAACGGTGTCGAGAACATGTTGTACATGCAGTCGCAGGCCAATAGTGACGGCAACATGGCCACGACCGTGACTTTCAAGCTCGGCACCGATCCGGATAAGGCACAGCAGCTCGTGCAGAATCGAGTATCGCAAGCGTTGCCACGATTGCCCGAGGATGTGCAGCGGCTCGGGGTGACCACGGTCAAGAGTTCGCCGACGTTGACGATGGTCGTGCACCTAATCTCGCCGAACGACCGCTACGACATGACGTATTTGCGCAACTACGCGCTGATCAATGTCAAGGACCGGCTGGAGCGGATCCAGGGCGTCGGCCAGGTGCAATTGTGGGGTTCGGGCGACTATTCGATGCGTGTGTGGCTCAACCCGCAAAAGGTCGCGCAGCGCGGCATGGCCGCGAGCGACGTGATCAACGCGATTCGCGAGCAGAACGTGCAGGTCGCCGCCGGCGTGGTTGGCGCCTCGCCGTCGTTGCCCGGCGCGCCGTTGCAGCTGTCGGTCAACGCGCAGGGTCGGCTGCAGACTGAAGAGCAGTTCGGCGACATCGTGCTGAAGACCTCGCCTGATGGCGGTGTGACGCACCTGCGAGACGTGGCGCGTGTGGAGCTGGGCGCCTCCGAGTACGGGCTGCGTGCATTGCTTGACAACAAGCCCGCGGTTGCGATCGCAATCAACCAGTCGCCGGGGGCGAATTCGCTGGCGATCTCCGAGCAGGTGCGCAGAACGATGGCCGAACTCAAGGCCGATATGCCGCCGGGGGTCGAATATCGCATCGTCTATGACCCGACGCAGTTCGTGCGCGCCAGCATCAACGCGGTCGTACACACGCTGCTCGAGGCGATCGCGCTGGTCGTGATCGTGGTGATTGTGTTCCTGCAGACCTGGCGGGCGTCCATCATTCCGTTGATTGCGGTGCCGGTGTCGATCGTCGGCACGGTGGTGCCCGACGCGGGCCTGATGGAGGATGTGCTGATGCCGGTCGCCGATGTGGACCGTGACAACCGCCCGCTATCGGGAAGGAACGGCTACGTGATGCATTTCACGCGCAACCCATTACCCGTCTCGGCCGGCGGCTGGACGCTCGTCGCGGAGCCGTTGGATGACGACGGCACCGGCGGCGACGCGCGTAGGCCGGGGTGGCGCAACCGCCATGTCGTGCTGACCAACCGCGACCATCTAGTGCGCAACCGAGATGGCTCGATTGACATCACCGTGCAGCCGACCGCGCCGGCGCGCCCCGCCACAGCGAACTGGCTCGTATCGCCGACTGGCCGTTTCAGGATGGTCATGCGGATCTATGGTCCGAATACGATGATGCACCGCTTGAACTGGCGGCCGCCGGTATTGGATCGCCAGTAGCCAAGCCCGTGTCGCGAGAGTGGCCCGACTTGCCGGTGGCGTGAAGGTGCGCTGGGCCGCCGGTCACTCCGGTCACGTCATCGGACTTTTATAAGGTATTCAGTCGCTATCTGATACCTGCGTCGGCTCATGGCCTATCCCGGCTGGCATGCGGATCGGCTGTGCTTGACCGCTATTTGTAGGAGTCGTTTACGTAGATCGTGCGATGACGGGTTGCTCTGCGTTTAGCATGCTTGCCGACAACATCGTCACTTGCTGAAACCGGCGTGCCCCTCGTGAACCCGTGGGACGCACCGAAGTAATCGTGTGAGTTTGCCCGGCCAACGGGCGTGCGTTTCGATCAACAGCAGCGATGGCGAATATCCTGTAGCCGGCCGCGTTTGCATTGCCGCCAATGCTCCCGCCCGACGCAGTGCAGCCGGCCTACGTGTCTCGCGCTCGTCGGTGACGCCAAGGTGGCACTCGATCGCCGGTAGCGTTAGGTCGGCCTTCGATCCGCCGTCGTGCGAGCCGGCTCGTGGCACCGCTATGGCTGAACGTCACCTTATGCCGCTTTGAGCCGGTGCTGTGTATCAATCCACAATTTTCCCCAGCGCAATGCGTACGCGGTAGCCTGTTCGGCCTCGAAAAAATAGTCGAGTGCCTCGAAGTGCTCCACGTGCGCCTGTGCGCCATGCTGCTGGCCTTCGAGGTCGAGATTGGCGGCATACAGACCATTGCCCAGCGGCTCTGCGCTGGGCAATATCGTGTAGCCCTTGTAACTGCGGCATATCCCCATGGGTATCTTGCAAGCTAGCGTGACACCTATAGCATACGCCGGACAAAACTGGCCGCGAACGAATCAATAGCGCGATTGATACGAAGACGGCTGTTCGACGCTAGTCAGGCTGCTCCGGCAGTCGGCACGGCGCGTCTGGATGCGAGGATCGTGTCGACGTACGCCTTCAGCCTCGCGTTGCTTGCGTCGATGCCGTAATGCTGTGCTCGTTGGCGAGCGCGTTCGGTGAGCCCAGCGCGCAGCGCAGGGTCGGTTAGCACCGTGCGCATCGCGTCCACCATCGCGTCGACGTCCCCGACCGGAACGAGGATACCCGCACGGCCGCCATCGAGGATCTCGCTGGGCCCGGTCGGGCAGTCGGTCGCGATAATCGGCCTACCCAGCGCGAGGCCTTCGAGCAGCACCATCGGCATGCCTTCGGAGCGTGAACTCAGGATTTGGAGCGTCGCGCCAGCGATCACTGGATGCGGGTTGTTCAATTGACCGGTGAAGTGTACGCGCTCGCTGATGCTCAGCTCGCGCGCCAATTGCTCGAGTTCGGCGCGAAACGCCCCGTCGCCCACGATCACCAAATGCTCGCGTACGGCGTGTGCCGTCACCAGACGTTGGTACGCGCGCAACAGCGTACGATGGTCCTTATAAATTTCATCGAGGCGGGCTACCGAGACGATATAGGGCTCGTCAGGTATTGACGCGCTGCCGGCCTGATGGGACGCGCGTTCGCGGATCGCCGCGATATCGATCGCATTGGGCAGCAGCAGCAGTGGAGGTAGCCGCGAGCCGAACATTGCCCGTGCTTCGTCGGCCATTTGCTCGTTCAGCGCCGCAATCCGGTCGTAGGCTTGATATTGTTTCAGCAAGCGCCGGATCTTGCGGAGCCGGCCACCAAGTCGCGCATTGAAGCTGAAGTGATTGACTCCAAGCCATCCGACGCCATATCGCCCTGCAATGCGGCGCAGCGACATATCGAAATCGACGATCAAATGATGCTCGCGCGCAAGATGGGCGATGCGCTGCGACACATAACGGCGCACGACAACCGTATTGAAGATGTCGCGCGCGACGCGTTCGAGCTTGCTGCGCTTGTGCAGATGTCGTCGTGTTTGGAAAAAATCCAGCCATCCGCGATCGACCAGCGTCTCGATGCGCACGTCGGCCGGGATCGACGCGCGAAAGCGGTGTTCCAGCGCAGCTGACGTGAACATGACTGATAGCGTCACATCGAAATGCTTGCGATCGAAGACGCGTAACCACTGGATTATTGCACTTTCAATGCCGCCGTCGTTGAACTCGGTGATGTGGAAAATAATCCGGGTGCGCTGTGCCGTGTCGGCTTCCCTTGACGATAATTGATTCATGAGCAACATGTGGTAAAAATGGCTACGACGACTCGACGACGCGTTAATGGCGTGAGGCGTACCCGTAACCGCAAAGTGTTATACCACAGTCCAATGGGGGCCCTTTTCACTCGCGCGCGAGCGCTCATGCTGCAGCAGTGCAAAACTTTATGCGCACAAAGCTTGTGTGGAGCCCCGTGATCGATGGTGATGCCGATGATGGATGTTCGAAAGCGCCGATGGACGTGCGTAATCGGCTTGCGGCGGAGAGGATGGCTATGCAACGCCGGTCCGTCCCAGTCGAAATCATGTCCATGCGAAGAGCGGGCATTGCGGGCCAAAGCGTGAGCGACAATACGGCGCCGAGTAGCGGTGCAACCAAACAGCGGTGCCACCAAGAAATAGGCGTCGGCGCAAGTCGTACCCAGGCTGCGCAATGCGACGACGCATAGCACTAGGTTGACGCCGTACCTGGCAAAGCCTGTCAGCGCGCGGCGGCGACTCAGCACAAGCATGCCAGTCGCCCGGCGAGGCGCGCGAGGCAGACGCCCAGCTAAATGACAGGATACCGCACGGTCTATGTGGCACTATGCGGCCGGCAGCCGGTGGGGTGGGACGATGCCCAGCTTAGCGATGCGCCGATACAGCGTCGCGCGCGATATGCCGAGTGCCTGCGCCGCAGGAATGGGGCGCCACTGGTTCCGCGTCAGCGCAGCGACGATACGTTCGCGCTCGTCGGTCAGCGATTCGAGCGCCACCGGTGGCGTCGCCGGTGAGCCCAGCTCGGCTGCAATTTCGGCCGGCAGATGGTGCCATTCGACCCGGTTTGTGTCGGCCACGGCGCATGCGTAGCGCAGTGCGTGGCGCAGTTGCCGCACATTGCCGGGCCACGGATGATGGCACAGGCGTTCGAGCACCGCGGCGTCAAGCACCAGTCTATGCGGCACGGCGCGCGCTTCGTCGTCAAAAACGGCCTGTATCAGCGCCCGAATGTCGATACGTTCGCGAAGCGGCGGCAGCCGTAGTACCGCACCGCTGAGGCGGTAGTACAGATCCTCGCGGAACGTGCCTTGCGCGACCATTGCGCCTAGATCGCGGTGTGTCGCGCAAATCACGTTCACGTCGACGCGGGTCGCCGTCTCGGCGCCCAACGGTAATACCTCGCCGTCGGCCAGTACACGCAGCAGCCGTGTTTGCAGCAACAGCGGCATGTCGCCGATCTCGTCTAGGAACAGCGTGCCGCCATGCGCGAGCGCGATCTTGCCGCGCGTGCCTTTGCTGCGTGCGCCCGTGAACGCGCCGGCCGCATACCCAAACAACTCACTTTCGATCAGCGACTCCGGCAGCGCACCGCAGTTGACCGCCACGAAGGGTTGCTGGCATCGGATGCCCGACTCATGAATCGCGCGTGCGAAGACTTCTTTGCCGCAGCCGCTTTCCCCGAGAATCAGGATCGGCAGGCGTCGCTCCGCGACGCGCAGCGCAATGCTCGCCGCCTGGGCAACCCGCCGGTCCTGGCTCTGTGCGAAAGCCTCCAGTGGCCCAGCACCGGCTGGTGTATTGGACAACCGACCGGATGGCATACTGAATAGGCCCGGCGCCCGACCATCGTGCAGCGGCGTGCCGCGCAACGGTGGCGCAAGCTGTGCTGGCGCCGCTGGCTCGGCAACACGCGCTGGGGTCGAGGCGCCCGCCGCGTGGCCGCGCCGTTGCGGTCTACGGATTCGCGCATACAGGATCGTACCTGACGCGCACAGTCGCAACGGCAGCACGTCATGCAGGTTTGATGCATCAAGCATGCGCGCAAGTGGCACGTCGAACAAGTCAGCCAGGTGGCTAGGGGCGCTGCCGGTGAGCCCTGGAATGGTCTCGCGGGCGTGGGCGTTGGCCGCAACGAGGTTGCCGTTCTCGTCGAACGCGATTAGCACCTCCGGCCGCGCCTCGACGAAGTGCCGGCTGCTGTGGCCAAATAGGATCCAATGATGGGGGGTCTGGTTCAGGAAGTAGGCGTCCTCGATCAATCGTGCACTTTGTTGTACTAATTGATAGACCAATCCCTGGCTGTCGCGATTGTCCGGCGAGCGGATCGCCGACGCATCGAGCACGCCAATCAGCGCCCCGTCCGGAGCGAAGATCGGCGACGCGCTGCACGTCAGCGTGGTGAACGCGGCGCGGAAATGATCCGTCTTATGCACGGTAATCGGCGCCAGGTCGGCAAGCACGTTAGCGATACCGCACGTGCCTTCCTCCTGCTCAGACCAGCACGATCCGATGTGTAAGCCCGCGTGCTTGAAGTCTGCGCGACGATCGCGGTCGATCCGATAGTCGATCGTTACGCCATGTGCATTAGTTAGTAATACGCAATAGTCTGCGATCCGGACCGCCTCATGCAGCTTGGATAAGCACTGGCCCGATGCACGCAAAAATGCTTCTTCGCGCTCGCGCAACTCGCGCAGTTCGCTGGCGGTGACGACGCGCGGCCCCACGCGCGAGGATGGATCGAGCCGGTACCGCTCGAGCGAACGTTGCCAAGACGAAACGAGGCGCGCCGATTCGTTGTTAAGTGGTGCGTTGCGGCCTTCGATCGCGCTGCGCACGCGTTCGATGTGCTGGCTGAATGAGACGTACGGCATCGCGAACCCCCGGCAAAGAACCTGCAGTTTGAGCCGTTTGTAGCACATTCATCGCCCTTGGCACACGTTGCACTGCAACACGCCGCATCGTGAGACGATCGTCTCACGATGCGGCGTCCTTCGTCTCACGTTTATCCAGGCGTGCCGCGCTCGCGCGTCAGCCCGCACCGCCCCCGTCGCAGCGGACTTGTCCCGACTTGACGCCGTTACGCTGTGCCGCACGTCGATGCGCGCATGCGCATACGGGCGGCGACGCTTTGAGACGGCTAGGTAGAGACGCACAGCGTAGCGCCACCGCGCATGCAGTTTCTTCGTATTGGCCGCGCAGCCCCACTGCAATGGGGCGGCGCGGCCGGTGTGAACGTGGCTCGCTTATATTGGCATGCACATTGCAGTGACAACGCACGTAAGCAACATGTCCGCTCAGGCTCATGAGCAACGACGCCGGGCGGCAACGCCGGGCAAGGAGACAACGCCGTGTCAAGCACCGTTCCGGCAGTCGGTATCATCGCCAATCCTGCATCCGGCCGCGATATTCGTCGCCTGACCTCGCATGCGTCGGTGTTCCCGACCGCCGAAAAAGCGAACATGGTGGTCCGGCTATTTGCAGGGCTGGGTGCGTTGGGCGTGCGTCGCGTATTGACGTTGCGGGACAAAACGGGTGTCGCGGCGCTCGTGTTGCGCGCTGTGCAGGCGCATGCGGCCCTGAGTGGACGCGAGCGGTGGCCGCAGGTGGAGTTCGCCGACCTGCCGATGACGCAGAGCGTAGCCGACACGCATGCGGGGGTGGCGTACATGGTCGAGCGCGGCGTGTCGCTGATCGCCGTGCTAGGTGGCGATGGCACCCATCGCGCGGTGGCGATGCATTGCCGCGATGTGCCGCTGCTCACGCTGTCCACCGGTACAAATAACAGCTTCCCGGATCTGCGCGAGGCGACCGTGGCGGGCCTGGCCGGTGCCCTGGTCGCGACCGGCTCGGTTCCCCCGGACGCGGCGCTGTCGCGCAACAAACGCCTCGTGGTGCGTTGTGTGTCCGGGCGCAAGTGTGGACATGAGGAGATTGCGTTGGTTGACCTATGCGTGAGCCGGCAGCGCTTCATCGGCGCGCGTGCGCTATCCGATCCGTCCGATATTCACGCGTTATTCCTGACCTTCGCTGCTGCCGACGCCATTGGCCTGTCGTCGATTGGCGCCGCGTGGGCGCCGGTAGCCCGCACTGCGCCGCATGGCTTGCAAATGACATTTGCCGATGCGCCGCTGACTGGCGTGCCGCTGGTTGCGCCCATCGCGCCGGGCCAAATCGGCACCGTGTGGATGACTGACTGTGAGCGGTTGGAGGTCGGCCAGCAGGTCATGCTCGACGTCGGTTACGGCACGTTGGCGCTCGACGGCGAGCGCGAGATCGAAATTGAGAAAGGCGAAACCTATGTCGTTTCGCTCGACTGGGCGGGGCCGCTGACGGTCGATGTCGAGCGAACCCTGCGTTTCAGCGCGGCGCGTCAATTCCTGCGTGAACGCGCAGCAGCGTTGTTCAACTAGCACGATCTACCCATAGGAGGCACAACCATGTCCATATCGGGCCAGCTTACCCGCGAGACATTGCTCGACGCGTACCGGTCGATGCGTACGATTCGCGAGTTCGAAGAGCGTTTGCACGTTGAATTTGCGACCGGTGAAATACCGGGCTTCGTTCACCTTTATGCGGGCGAGGAAGCGTCCGCAGTCGGTACGATGATGCACCTGAACGACATCGATTATGTGGCGACGACGCACCGTGGCCACGGTCATTGCATTGCCAAGGGCGTCGACGTGCACGGCATGATGGCTGAGATCTACGGCCGCCGCACTGGCGTTTGTCGGGGCAAAGGTGGCTCGATGCACATCGCCGACCTATCGCGCGGCATGTTGGGCGCGAACGGCATCGTTGGCGCGGGCGCGCCGCTAGTGTGCGGCGCCGCGCTGGCGGCCAAGTTCAAGAAGACCGGCGGTGTTGGCGTGTGCTTCTTCGGTGACGGCGCGTCCAATCAGGGTGTGATCTTCGAATCGATGAACCTGGCCTCGGTCTGGCGGCTGCCGGCCATTTTTGTGGCTGAGAACAATGGGTACGCTGAAGCGACATCGGCATCGTGGTCCGTCGCGGCCGACAACATTGCCGACCGCGCCAACGGCTTCGGCATGCCCGGCGTGATCGTGGACGGATTCGATTTTTTCGCCGTGTATGAGGCGCTGGGCGAAGCCATCAGCCGCGCTCGCAACGGCGGCGGCCCGACGCTGGTCGAGGTCAAGTTGACGCGCTACTACGGACACTTCGAGGGCGATGCGCAGACGTACCGGGAAGCAGGCGAAGTGCAGAAGGCACGAGAAGAAAAGGACTGCTTAAAGCATTTTGAGCAGCGCGTGGTACGCAGCGAGCTGGTCCGGGTGGATGAGCTACGCGCGATCGATGAACGTGTCAAGGCGCTGATCGACGACGCGGTGCGCAGTGCGAAGGCCGCTCCGTTGCCGACCGAAGCAGACTTACTGAGCGACGTCTACGTCGCTTATCCGTGAGGTGGGCGTAATGGATGCGATGCGAAGCGGGACGATGCCCCGTCAGACGTCGCGGCGCGATGCGAGAAGTGACGTGCGGCGCGCGCGCGCCGCGCTCCGATCCAATTCGAAACTAGCTACCAGGAGGCGGAGATGGCCAGGAAGATCACTTATCAACAAGCCATAAACGAGGCGTTGAGCCAAGAGATGGCGCGCGACGAAAACGTCATCGTGATGGGTGAGGACAATGCCGGCGGCGCGGGCTCATCCGGCGAGCAGGATGCGTGGGGTGGCGTGCTCGGGGTGACCAAGGGGCTGTTCCATCGGTACCCTGGGCGGGTGCTCGACACACCGCTGTCCGAGGGCGGGTTCATTGGCGCGGCGGTCGGCGCTGCGGCGTGCGGCATGCGGCCGGTCGTCGAACTGATGTTCATTGACTTCATGGGGGTGTGCTTCGACCAGATATTCAATCAGGCGGCCAAGTTCCGCTACATGTTTGGCGGCAAGGCGCTCACCCCGGTGGTGATCCGCACGATGCAAGGTGCGGGACTGCGTGCCGCCGCCCAACACTCGCAAATGCTCACGTCGCTGTTCACGCATGTGCCCGGGCTGAAGGTGGTATGTCCGTCCACGCCCTATGACGCGAAAGGGCTGCTGATCCAGTCGATCCGCGATGACGACCCGGTGATTTTCTGCGAGCACAAGCTGTTGTACAGCCAAGAAGGGGACGTGCCGGAAGAGTCTTATGCGATTCCGTTTGGCGAGGCCAACGTGGTGCGCGACGGCGACGATCATCACCTATGGACGGATGGTGCACCAGTCGGTGGAGGCGGCCAGCACGCTAGCTAGGCAAGGCATCGACGTCGAAGTGATCGACTTACGCACGACGTCGCCGCTGGACGAGGAAACGATCCTGGAGAGCGCGTCGCGTACTGGTCGGGTCGTGGTCGTCGATGAAGCCAACCCTCGTTGCTCGGTGGCGACCGACATTGCCGCGCTCATCGCGCAGCGCGCATTCAAATCGCTCAAGGCGCAGATCGAGCTGGTCACCGCGCCGCATACGCCTGCCCCGTTTGCCGGCGTGCTTGAGGACATGTACATCCCGTCGCCCGAAAAGATCGCGGCGGCCGTTACCAAGGTAAGGAGCTGATCGATGCCGATCCACATGATTAAGATGCCCAAATGGGGGCTGTCGATGGAGCAGGGCCAGGTCAACGGGTGGCTCAAGCAGATTGGCGACAAGGTGTCCAAGGGCGATGAACTGCTTGACGTGGAGACAGAGAAAATTTCGTCCGACGTGGAATGTGCTTTTGACGGCGTGCTGCGCCGGCAAATTGCCGTCGAAGGCGAAACGCTGCCGATCGGCGCCTTGTTGGCGGTGGTGGCTGATGCCGACGTGAGCGATGCCCAAATCGACGAAGCTGTCGCGGCGTTCCAGCGCGATTTCGTACCGGCCGCGGCCGATGCGGCTGACACGGGACCGCAGCCGCACAAGCGCATCGTCGGCTCGCATACGATCCGCTACTTGAAGCAGGGCGATGGCGGCGTTCCAGTGTTGCTGATCCATGGGTTCGGTGGTGATCTGAACAATTGGCTGTTCAACCACGCCGAGTTGGCGGCGCGCCGCGCGGTATGGGCGTTGGACCTGCCGGGGCACGGGGAGTCGAGCAAGCCACTGCAAGCCGGCACATTGGACGAGCTTGCCCAGTATGTGACCGCTTTTATGCGTGAAGAGGGAATTGAGCGTGCACACTTGGTGGGCCATTCGATGGGCGGCGCCGTTGCGCTGCAGATCGCCAGCCTGGAGCCGCAGCGAGTCGCGTCGCTGGCACTGATCGCCAGCGCCGGGTTGGGCCGCGAGATCGACGCGGATTACATTGACGGGTTCGTTGCCGGCACCAGCCGCAATACGCTCAAGCCACACCTGCTGAAGCTGTTCGCGGATCCCGCGCTGGTTACCCGTCAATTGGTCGAGGACATGGTCAAGTACAAGCGTCTGGACGGCGTGAACGAGACGCTTGCCAAGATCGCTGCGGCGACGTTCGGTGATGGTGTCCAGCGGCACGTGTACCGTGACCGGCTCGCCGAGCTGGCGCCGCGCACGTTGGTGCTCTGGGGCAGCGAGGATCGCATCATTCCGGCGCTGCACGCCCAGGGGCTGCCTGCGGGCGTGCAGTCGCACGTCATTGAAGGTAAGGGGCACATGGTGCAGATGGAGGCGGCTGCCGAGGTCAACCAAGTGTTGAACGCATTCTTCGGAGACTGACGATGGGAACGGTGACGCCGTACCGGAGCCTGACCGCGCTCGGGCAGCGCGGCGCGCGCAGTCACGACAAGCTCGCTCGCATCCCGGTGAAGGTCGTGCATCCGGACGGTGCGCCGTTGCCCAAGCCGGCATGGCTGCGGGCGCGGCCGATGATGAGCGAGGCCGTCGCACACGTGGCCGCGGTGCTGCGCGAGCACGGCTTGCACTCGGTATGTGAGGAAGCGATGTGCCCGAACATCGGCGAGTGCTTTACCCAACGCAGCGCGACGTTCATGGTGATGGGCGGCATTTGCACGCGCCGGTGCCCGTTTTGTGACGTCGCCCATGGCCGGCCACCGCCGCTGGATGAGCAGGAGCCGGCGAGATTGGCCGATGCAGCGGCCGTGCTCGGTTTGCGCTACGTCGTCGTGACCTCGGTAGATCGCGACGACTTGCGCGATGGCGGCGCGGAGCACTTCGCGCGCTGCGTGCAGGTATTGCGCGCACGCGTGCCGGGCGTTGGCGTGGAAATTCTGACGCCGGATTTCCGCGGCAGGACGCATCGGGCACTGGATGCACTGTCAATATCGTGGCCGGATGTGTTTAACCACAACATCGAAACCGTTCCTTCGCTGTATCGTGTCGCGCGGCCGGGCGCCGATTATGCCGGATCGCTGGCGTTGCTCGCCCAGGTTAAGATGCGTAACCCGGCGCTGCTGACTAAGTCAGGCCTAATGCTCGGCCTCGGCGAGCGTGACGACGAGGTTATGGCGACGCTGCGGGACTTGCGCCGGCACGGCGTGGACATCATCACGCTCGGGCAGTATCTGGCACCGTCGCCGGGGCATTTGCCGGTGAAGCGCTACGTGAGTCCCGTGGCGTTCGACGCGTTGCGCACGACGGCGATGGAGCTCGGTTTTCGGCAGGTGATCGCCGGGCCGTTGGTGCGCTCCTCGTACCACGCGGCGCAAACCGTGCAGGGCGTCGAACTAGGCGACGCTATCTAGCGCAGCGCTGACTGTCGCTGGCGCGTAATCGGATCTTCGATATTCACCAGTATCGTCGCGCCGGTGGGTTGCGCAAACTGTTGCATTGTTGTCGATGGCCAGCGGGATGTTGTCGGCGTACGCCACGGCGGCAAGCCGTCATGAGACGATACTGTACGTCACTAGCAGGCGTACGACGGCGCCGGCACGGGGCGATCACAGTTTCGGTCTGTCGGTTCCGGCTTGCTTCGATGCGGTTCGGCCGCCAGTGCTGCTGGCATGTCTGAGCAGAAATGGGCATCGACACTTATACCGGATTGCACCGAGAAATCGTCAGCGTGATTGAATCCGCGCGCCTGACTGCGGCACGCAGCGTTAATGCGGCGATGACGGCTGCTTATTGGGAGATCGGTCGGCGTGTCGTCACGGTGGAGCAGCGTGTCGCCGAAAGGGCGACGTATGGGCAGGCGTTGCTGACGCGGAAAAAAGCCAGACATCGTCTGGCAAATCCCTGCTGGCTGCGTCCGGCACGGCGTCGTCCCCGCAGTTTGCGCAACTGGCCGCGCGTTTCGCGCTGCCGTGGTCCGCGTATGTGCGCCTGTTGTCGGTCAAGTCGCCCGCTGCGCGAGCATTCTATGAGAGCGAGGCATTGCGCCAGGGGTGGTCGGTGCGGCAACTGGATCGGCAGATCAGCAGCCAGCTGTATGAGCGGCTTGCGCTATCACGCAACAAAGTCGCGCTGCTCGACAAGACGGGAAAGCCGCACCCGGAAGACGAGCCGACGCCTGAAGAAGCGATCCGCGACCCGTTCGTGCTCGAGTTCCTTGACCTGAAGGACGAGTATTCCGAATCGGATCTCGAACAGGCGTTGATTCAGCATTTGGCGGATTTCCTACTCGAATTGGGCGATGATTTCGCCTTCGTCGGGCGGCAGCACCGTCTTCGGATTGACGATAGCTGGTTTAGGATCGACTTGCTGTTCTTCCATCGGCGCCTCAAGTGCCTGATCGTCATCGACTTGAAGGTTGGCCGGTTCACGTATGCTGACGCCGGTCAAATGCACATGTACTTAAACTACGCGCGTGAGCATTGGATGAGACCCGGCGAGAACCCACCGGTTGGATTGATACTGTGCGCGCAAAAGGGCGCTGCCGAGGCTGAACCGCCCCCCGAAGGTTGGACATTCTTTCGGGGTGTTTCTTGGGCAAATATACAGAGCAGGCCAAGTTGGCAGCCGTCGAAGACTACTGCACCGGCCATCACGGACTAAAGGTCGTCGCTCAACGTCACGGCGTGAACGTTGAATCGCTACGCAGATGGTCTGCGCTTTACCGCGTACATGCGCGCGCGTCACATGGACGGCGAGGAGGCACCCGACTTGCTCGAGCAAGTGGACCTGACGCGCGCCCAAGTCGAGGACATGTACCACTACATAGCGATCGCCAATTATGAGGACCGCTTCGTGATCCCGAGTACGCATCGCGAATATGCGGAGAATGCATTTGACCTGCGTTCATCGTGTGGCTTCTCGTTCGGCAACGGCTGTTCGGGTGGAGCGAGCGACACGAACCTGTTCGGACTCAAGCGTCCGGGCAACGGTAAGGCCATTCCGATTCGCGCGGAGCATTGAGATGGCAATTCAGGCATTGACCTGCCGGGCGCTTTCTGCCTGGCTCGATTATCCCAGTGTGGCACTGGTCGACTCGGTGCCGGATACCGTCGCGGCGCTGGACGCTGATCCGGGGCTGGATCCGGACATCCGGGTTGCACTGTGGCGCTTCGCGGATTATTTGCTCAGTCGGTCGTTGCTAGAGTTGGAAGCAGAGACGGTGCGATGTTCGAGCAACTGAGCCACTACGTGCAACGCATCGTAACATTCCAGCCCGATGCGGCTGCATTGGTGGCCGGTGTGCCGCTCGTGTACCGGCTGCACATTCTGCTCGGGTTCACCCTCTTCCTCGTCTCGCCCTTCACGCGGATGGTACACGTGTGGAGCGGGCTAGGCGCGCTTGCGTACATGCTGCGTCCGTACCAGATTGTGCGCAGGCGTTGAGCGTAGGCACGTGCGGGTTTAGTCAGTTCGAACCAAGGGGAGAATCATGTCGAGCCAACCCACCGGATTCGCGACGAGCCGGGATATGGCACTCGCTTATCGAGTGCTCGTCGTCAGCACGCTGGCATTCATGGTGTGCTTCATTGTCTGGATGATGTTTGGCGTACTTGGCATATGCCTGCGCGAAGAACTAGGGTTGTCCGGGGCACAGTTTGGCGCGTTGACGGCGACGCCCGTGCTCACCGGCGCGCTGCTGCGGTTGCCGCTCGGCGTCTGGACTGACCGGTTCGGCGGCCGCGTGGTGATGACGGCGCTGCTCGTGTGTGCGTGCGTACCGGTGTTTCTCGTGAGCTACGCGAACGCGTATTGGCAGTTCCTCGTCATCGGGTTGTTCCTTGGCGCGGTCGGCGCATCGTTCGCCGTCGGTACCCCTTATGTCGCACGGTTCTTTCCCGCGGACAAGCGCGGCTTCGCGATGGGCACGTTCGGCGCGGGCACGGTCGGCGCCGCAGTCAACTTGTTTATCACGCCGTCGTTGCAGGCCGCATACGGTTGGCGAGCAGTACCGAAGCTCTATGCGGCGATGCTGTTGGTCACGGCGGTCATTTTTTGGCTCGGCGCGGCACGCGATCCAGGTGCCGGCAAACCGGCTGGGTCATGGCTAAAGCAGCTCGCCGTCCTGCGCAATGCGAGGGTTTGGAAATATTGCCAGTACTATTCGATCTGCTTCGGCGGCTTTACCGCGCTGTCGCTGTGGGTGCCGCAATACGTGAAGGGCCAATACGGCTTCTCGGTGGTGGCGGCGTCCGCGCTGGCGGCCGGTTTTTCGTTGCCGGGTTCCGTGCTGCGCGCGGTCGGCGGCGTGCTTGCGGACAAGTTGGGTGCGCATAACGTCACGTGGTGGGGGCTGTGGGTCGCATGGGCCGCGTTGTTCCTGCTTTCCTACCCGGATACCGATTTCACAATCCATGGCGTGGCTGGGCCGATGAGTTTCCATTTGCATATGCCGCTGCCGTTGTACTTGTGCCTGCTGTTCGTGCTGGGCGTCGTCTTTGCGTTCGGCATGGCGTCCACGTTCAAATACGTCGCGGACGATTTTCCGCAGCAAATGGGCGCGGTCTCAGGTATCGTCGGGCTGGCGGGGGGATTCGCGGGGTTCCTGCTGCCGATCATCTTCGGCGTGCTGCTCGACTGGCTCAAGGTGCGCTCAAGCTGCTTCATGTTCCTGTATGGCATGACGTGGGTGTCGTTGATCCTGTTGTACGTGTCCAATCTGCACAAAGTTGACATCACTGGGAAGCAGGTCAGCAGATGACGTCACGCAACGCCACCGCGTCGCCCCGCCGCCGGATTGCTTCAGCGGTAGAAGCTCGACGGTGGCACGCCCGGCGCGAGGCGCTCGAGCGACAGCAGCAGGCGGTCCAGCTGGCGCCAATGGCCAAGCGTCAAGCCGGTGTAGCGGTGGAATTGGCGATGAAATGTCTTCGTGTTCATGGCTAGCGCGGCGGCCCATTCGCTGGCGCACGTCGCGTCGTCTGGATGCTCGGATAGCCGCTGACATACCTGCGCAGGCCTTGGCTCCTGCGGCCACGGTAGGTGGAATGGCAACACAGGTAGTTCGCGCGGCTCGTTCAGCAGGAACTGCATCGACTGCCCCCGCAATTGCGGGTTGGCGACCTTGGAGTCGCGTCTGGATCCACAAAAAAGGGTGTGCATTGGAACCGCGCCGCGCATGCATACCGTATGGGTCACATGACGGCAGTGCTGGCGATCGTATTGCTCGGCGCGCGGCTGGCGTCATACCCTGTGGTGGGTGGTGTGGCCGCAGTGCTTGGCGTGCTGGTTTCGCAATCGATGCGTAAGCCGCTGCGCATGCCACGTGTGTTAGACGGAAAATCAGCATGATCGTTTAACCCCCGTTAGCCTGCGTGCTGCTTGGCTGGCGGCACCGCTGCGCGAAGCGCATGCTGGTTTGCGCCGAGAACCAGGCGCCGCAGCGTACGCGAGGACGTTGTCGCCCGCAGCCTATTCTTCCAAGACGTGCATGGCCTGCGAGATGCCGATGACGCACGGCTGCGTGCACCAGCGTCTCGTCCATGTGGGCGCATGACATAGCACCCGCTGTTCGCGGCGCCGCCCAGCTATGCGCTGAAATTCCTTTCGTCGAGAGCGCCTTACACCATTGAATGGTTCTTACCCGTATTAAGTATGGTAGCGCGAGCGCGCCACCCCGGCGTTGGCGCTGTCCGCGGACGTAGCGGCGCGATTAGCTACGGGCAATGTACGGCCAGAGGCGTGATGCGCGCTTTATCCAGTACGTGACATCGACCAGTGTCGGCCAATGCTGATGTGCGAGGCCGGTGTCCTGCTTCGCGTTTGGTTAAGTGATTTGGCTGGTGATGTTGTATTGCGAGGACACGGCTTTCGAACGAACTCTCCGTTGCAATAGAAAAAATACTGCGTTACAGGTACCCAATCTCCATGGTACGACCAATCGATTCGTATCCCAACGGGATTGATTCCCCAATCGATCCCGATATGGCGCGATAGTCGTGCTGGGTTCTTTTCCAAATGGATGTCTTTCATACAGCTTTCTACAAGCAAGGAAAAGACGGGTTCTGCGGTGCCATCTTTTATCCGCAACATATAAAGGACGGCTTCATCTCCCGAAGCACAATATTGGTTCGGACGTCGGTTGGAACGGTGGTTGATCACTGTGAGGACGTATTCTTCTCCGTCGATGACCTTTGAGTGTGTTGTGGGGAACGTGAAGCTCGACGCGGTTAGCAATGTTTTGCGTAACAATATTGGTATATGAAGCACCATTCGCTGACTGCCATTATCATTTAGTACTGTTAGCTTATTGTCAATGTACTGGAGAACCCTGCCGTCACGAAGTTCGACGTATTTTGGCGAATCATACTGGTAGGCGTAGGCCGAAATGCTAAATCCGTATAGAATATGGACGAAAAATACTCGTGCCGTCATTTTCAAACTATTTAGCATGCTTAATCCTAAGTATTGCTAAAAGCTAAACATAATAAAGAGTTTAGTGTGCTTGCCTGCCTTCATCAGAGAGATCGGTGGTTCGCTCGCAACGCCAGCAGATGCTGTCCGTCGGCACGAGCCGCCGTCTGTTTTAGAGCGAAAATGCTGTGCTCGAGATGAAAATGTAATTGACAAAAGGCATCTCGACCATTGAATATTTGGATGCCGACTGTTGAGCAACAGAAAACTGTCCACTACTCAAAAGAGTATGTCCCACAATGCAGGAACTATTGGCGTTCGATGCTGTCGCTAAGCATAAGAGCTTTACTCGAGCAGCAAGTTTTTTATGCATTACCGTCAGTGGCGTGTGTAAGCAAATTTCCGCGTTGACGGCTTTCGTCGGGTGGCTGAAGAAGCTGCTGGCCAAGGCGATACTCGACATGGAAGCGCTGAAGGTTATCATTAAGGCAAAGCCCTGAGCCCGCCAGCTAAACGCGAAGCAGTGGAGGCGATTCGGGAGAAGGTTAACAGCTCGGAGCGCCGCGCCTGGTGGCTTGTTAAGATTTTTTCTGCGTATTGCATGACGAAGCGAAGCCAGACTACGAGAGCGAAGTGTTGACGGTGCGCCTGGTGGAACTGGCGCATGAGCCTTGGCGGTTCAGTTATCGGCGATTGCACGCGTTGATGAAGTGCGACGGTATCCATGCGAACCACAAGCGCGTGCATCGTCTTTATCGCGAAGCAGGGCTCGCCGTGCGGCGCCGTCGCCGGCACCACGGCGTCATGATTGAGCGCGAGCAACCGGCTTTGCCGAGTGGGCCGAACGAAGTTGGATTAATTTCGTGGTGGACGCGCTGTCGAACGGGCGGCGTTTGAAGTGTGACTATCATCGACGATTTCCCCAAGGAGGCTGTCGATATCGTCGTAAGCTACGGCATTTGGGGCGTGTATGTCGCTCGAGCGTTGACTGAACAGCGCGTTTCCGGGGCTATCCCAAAGCGCTGCTAACGGAGCAAGGACCGGAATTGATGAACCAGATGTTCGACCAATGGGCGTACATCAACGGCGGCGTGACGTTGAAATTGATTCAGCCAGGCAAGCCGACGCAGAATGCGTACATCGAGTCGTTCAACGGTAAGTTCCGCGACGAATGTCTCAACGAGCACGGGTCCACGACGTTGGCCTATGCCCGCGCAATCACCGCGGCATGGTGTCAGGAGTATAACGAAAAATCGCTACACAGCATACTGAACTACTTTCGCCTGGAAAATTTAGTGGCCCCTTGTGGCTCTTTTTGTACGATCTTTAGTTCAAGTTGACTGAATCACTTGAGACCAGTGAATATTTGACCATTCAGGGTTGAGTGACAGGAAATAATTAGGCCAATGAAGAGAGCATGCCCGACCATCCAAGAGTTGCTTGCATTCGATGCAGTCGCCAAACATGAAAGTTTCACACGTGCAGCTAACGTACTGTGCGTGACGGTCAGTGGCGTCAGTAAGCAAATTGCCAGCTTAGAGTCCTTCGTGGGGCGCCCTTTGCTTCAAAAAGCGGGACGCGGAGTCACACTGACCGCTGTAGGGCGGGAATATTGGGGAAAGATATCTCCAAGTCTACGCGTTATTGAATCCGCGACCTTTGAAGCCAGGTTAGACGAGTCTAGCGCAGGCATACTAACTCTAGCCAGCGTACCCACCTTTTTAACAAAGTGGCTTATCCCGCGGCTACCCAGCTTCCGTAAGCTTCACCCTGGCGTCACCTTCAGTTTTAGCCAGCATCTCAGGCTGAACGACTCGCAGCCAGCTGACATTGATGCGGCTATCCGTTTTGGCGCAGGTAATTGGCCATCCGTCGTCTCTATTTACATTGCAGGCAAAGAATTTATCTGTATCTACGCTGCCAAGCTGGAGCAACAACTAGGCCACTCTCTCAAACCGAGCGACCTATTAAAGCAGACGTTGCTACACCACGAAGAAACACCTTTTGCCTGGCGGAAATGGGCGGCGCATTGGAATATAGACGAAACAAGTACTCTTGCAGGCCCGCGCTTTACTCAATACTCTGCCATAATCCAAGCGGTGGTGAACGGTCTAGGGGCGGGTCTCGTGCCTCGGATTCTTGTAGAAGAAGAGCTTGCGCAAGGCGTTGTGCTGCAATTGGGGCCAGCGCTGGAATTTAACCTCGGACATTACCTATGCTTCAATCCAAACCGGATGAACCGGCCAATATTTGCAGCGTTCCACTCTTGGATACTTACGCTTAGCAAGGCAGAACAGCCATGTTACCACGTTCCCGTGGCATAATCCGATGACGGCGGTGTCACCGCCGGTCAACAAAAAGCGCAAAGTTCGATACTATTATTGAAGTTTAGCATCAGACTCACGGACTAAATATTCGATCACCCATCCAAGAAGCTGATCGGTACTTTCGGCTGCCTGGGCTCCGGGTAGATTAAACTCTTCGTATAATGTAAAAACGGCTTTCCCCCACTTCACGCCCAATGCCATTTCAGAAAGCGTTCCCATTCCGCCCCCAATGGCAACCACACACACGCTACCGCGCACAATCAACACATTGCGTATTTCACCGATTCCTGTAGGAAGCGCCAACGTAACATATTTGTTAGCGTTACGACGGTCTTCTTCTGGGAGAATACCGATAGTCATTCCTCCCATGTCATACGCGCCATGGCATGCAGCTTCCATTACACCACCCCGTCCTCCACAAACGATAGGCACGCCGGCACTTGCCAAAACGCTTGCCACTTTGTACGCCGCTGAACGGCATGCCTCGTCACAAATACTTGGCCCAATTATTCCTACAGGCTGAGGGTTACGATGAGGCCCCGCTTGGATTTCAATCAACCGGCGAAGCTGCTTGTCAATTTTGTTTGGCAGTGGCATATTCGCGCCGGTTTGTAAAAACATTACCCGCCCCCAAGACAAAAACACAAAGACCCAATAATATTAGCGAAATGGCTGATGCTTCAGCCAAGTCAGCGCAACTATCGCTGATTTTGGTAAACAACAGCAATGGAAGAATATTCAGTTGCGTTCCCACTAGAGCAAGCGCCGTACCATAAGTCCCCATGGCCAAAACCGCAACGAGACAAGCGTTTGCAATGATCGATGGTGCAACCTCAGGTATGATCGTATCGAAAAATGCACGTGTACGCGAGGCGCCCAGTGTACGCGCTGCGAGCCACGGTCGTTCATCCAAGTTGGCGAAGACCGGATAAAGCGATAACGCTACGCGCGGAATCAAATAATAAGCGTAAGCTAAAGCAAGTCCGGGAGCTGAGTAAATCCATCCCCCGACCTGAGCAGGATCGAGACCCAACATTGCTATAAGCTGCGTCACGAAGCCCGCCCTACCATAAGCTAGAATAAAGCCATAAGCAATAACCAGACCTGAAAAAGCAAGCGGAATCCCTAGTAACATCATTAGCCACTGGCGGCGGGATTCCGGTTGCCTCGCCAGTTCGATGGCAATCACGGTACCCACGATAGCTGAGATGCCACCGGAGAATAGGCCGAGTATCACTGTATTTCTAAACGCGCTTAGGAATAAATGGTCGGCAATCACTTGGCCAAATGCTTTGCCGCCGCTTCTGACGGCCTCGGGGACGAGAGCAAGGAGCGGCAAAACAAAAAATAAGATGAGAAACGCCCAAGCTGGAAACAGGCCAAATCGTTTCATGTTTAATTCTTCAAAACAGCCTTCGCCCATAAACGATCGACTTCGTTCTTGCGAGCAGAGGCCTTGATCACATCAAGAGGTCGAATTTGTGGCATTTCTGGCATCTTTTGCTGAATATCGGGAGGCAGCGGAATACTTTTTACCGAGGGCCGGACAAAACCTCGGGCAAACAATTGCTGTCCGATTTCGCTCATGATGAAGTTAAGCCACAATTTGCCCGCATTTGGGTGTGGGCCGTTCTTCACGAGGCTAATCCCGTAAGGTGCTGCAACACTGGCTTCTTTAGGAATCACGACATCGACAACATCAGTCATGCCTTTTTCTGTGTATTTAGCCTTAAGTCCATCATTTTCGTAACTGATCCAGATCGGTATCTCACCCTTCATGAACTTCGAATAAGGCGTTGTTCCTTCAGTTCGAATAACATTGCCCGCAGCATGCAGTTCTTCCAAATAATCGATGCCGGGCTTAACGTCGTCTACTGAACCTCCGTTGGCGTAGGCTGCAGCGAAGGCAACAACCTGTCCCACACCCGCGGAGCGCGGATCAAGGTAGACGATGCTATTCTTGTATTCTGGCTTGAGCAAATCAGCCCAAGAAGTGGGCGTATTACGCACCAGTTTTTTGTTCACAATAAATGCCACGTTCAGCGTATGGATGGCGAACCACTTACCTTCCGGATCTCGAAACACCTCGGGCAGTGTATCGAAGTGGATCGGTTTAAAAGGTGCCACCACGTCCTGGTTCACCGCCTCCACCGCGGATGCCGCAAAATAATAAGCCGTGTCTGCTTGAGGCCTGCGCCGGCTCTTATTCAGTGCAGTCACAGTCGCAGCAGAACCCAAATCATTATAGTGCAGTTTGATTCCTGGGTAGCGCTTGTTGAATGCATCGAATAGCGCCTTCCAATTGGCCCATGTTGGCCCCGTATCCCATGAAACGACCTCGCCTTCCTTTCTGGCGGCTTCGTAAAGCGCAAGTTCACCAGGATAAAGCTGCGCTTTTTCCCAAGCAATAGCAGGAGTAGGAGCTGCAGCGGAAACAATAGTCCCAAAACCTGCAAATGACACTAGAGCTGCCGATTGAACAAATTGTCTGCGTTTCATGAGGCTTCCTATGAAGGGTCGTCGTTAAGCAGTTGGACACACTGCGGTGGGATAGAAATACCGCTTACCGGCACCTCGGTTGCTTCGCCTAGAATCGGTTTGAAAGCGCCGTTTACTTGAAAGTCATACCGGACCACTGAGCCCAAGTAACGCTGGTTAACTGCACAACCTGCCAAATAGTTTAGCGTCCCTTCTGGAGGATCCGTCACCACATGCTCGGGACGGATCAGAACAAGTACCTTTTCTCCTAAGCGTCGTCCATCAGTATCGGCAGCGAGTTGAGCAAACCCTAAATCCACTTGATTATGTGCTAAAATTTTTGCGGGAAGCAATGTCGACAACCCCACGAACTCGGCTACCGCTCGACTATTGGGATAACAGTAAATTGTTTTTGGCGAGCCAAACTGTAGAAGCTTGCCATTTTCGAGAACGGCGACATAATCGGATAGCGTCAACGCTTCTTCTTGATCATGTGTGACTAATATAGTTGTTGCGTTGAATTTTTTCTGAATTGCCCGGATCTGATCGCGCAAATATCCTCGAATGCCTGCATCGAGCGCAGCCAATGGCTCATCGAGTAATAAAGCTTTGGGATCGATTGCCAAAGCTCGAGCCAGCGCAACTCGCTGCTGTTGCCCGCCTGATAGATTGGAAACTGGCCTGGTGGCAAAATTTCCTAAACCCACTGTTTCCAATAATTCGGCCGCTTTCGCTATTCGATTTTTTAGCGGGATCTTTTTTAATGCGAGTCCGTATGCTACATTTTCGATCACATTGAGATGTGGGAAAAGTGCATAATTTTGGAATACCATTCCAATATTACGCTTATGCACAGGTTTTTCTGCTAAATTTTCGCCGTCCAGGATGATTGACCCCGATGCTCCGCTAATTAGGCCGGAAACAATTTTCAAAAGCGTTGATTTACCAGAACCGCTGGCGCCAATCACAGCCACCATTTCACCGGTCTTGACCTCAAACGAGATATCAGTTAACCCATGCTCGGTACTTGGATATTGGTAACTCACTCGATCCAGAACCAGGCTCATGATTTTTTGATGACGGTAGAAGAAATAAATGCCGCCGTACTGGCTAACACAAGAAGAATAACGGTGGCTGCACAAGCAAACCCAGTTGCTCCATAAAAAGCTTGCCACAAGACAACTGGATAAGTGCGATTCTGGAAGCTGGCAAGTAAATTGGATAAACCAAATTCGCCTATTGAAATGGCAGCAACCATTACAAGACCGCTTAACAGGCTTTGTCGTAAATTAGGTATAACAATTCCAAAAAACTGCTGTAATTCTGTAGCCCCTAACGTCGCAGCTGCCTGTTCTAACCTTGCCAAGTCCAAATGTCGAAGATCAGTCAACAAAGTATTAGTAAGGTATGGTAACGTATGGACAGCATGTACTATGATCAGCAATGGCAAAGTTCCAAGCCAAGGGAAAATGTCTGTATTAAATATAATGATATAGCCAAAACCCAATGTGATGGTCGGTACAGCTATAGGCAGCATACTCACAATTTTAGCCGCGATGCTCCCGCCCCGTCCAGCTTTATGGTATAGGGAGTAAGCAAGCGGGATGGCTAAGATCGTATTGATCGCGCACGCGCTCAGCGCCACCACGAGGCTCGTCGTAAATGCATTTCGAAAAGACGAATCCAGCCAAACATCGACGTACCATTGACCCGTTATCCCGCTAGGGAGTAACGAATTCATCCACAGCTCGCCCACACTGCCGATGCTCAACAATAGGATGGGCAGTAACAGGTATATTGCGTAGACAGCAGCAATGCCTCGAACCACTATTCTCTCCACACTGAGCAATCGCCCAATACGCTTTGCTACTATGCAACCCTGATAACGCTGGTAAAAGCGAGCAGCCGTCGCTTCCGTTCTGTATGTAGGGAGCAGCGCCGCTCCGGGTTGGTTTAAGTTGCGGCCGTTATAGCGATCGCGCTAACGAGTTGTCGGCAGTAGTTTGCCTCAGACTTTGCCGGAGCGATAGGCTTTGCAAATTGGCCTAATTTCTTTAAAAATCCGCCATATTTAATTGTAACTCACTGATTTGAATAAAAATCGGTCACTGGATTGCGCGGCGAAACGGAGCGTCCCCTTCCCTGCGCTTCGTTCTTGCGCGACATCCTCTATACGTGGTACAGAATCCCCCTGTTCGCGACGAGGAGCTGTACTCGATGGTCTTGCGCTGCTCGCTCTTGCTGGTTGCTGCGGGAGTTGTGCGATGAGAAGGAGGTGGTCTTAGTGGCTCGGGCAATGTTATGAAATTTTTAAGTGCAGCATCCGGGGCAGTCATGCTGCCGATTTAATTGTGGGCAGCGTCGCAAAGTATGCCTCATCCGGCATTCGATTGGTCAGGCCTGAATAGCGCCTGTTCCCGTTGTACAGGCTAATGTACTCACTGATGGAGCGCGGACGGTCCCTGCTCGTTCGCACGTGCACTCACACCTGTTTCATATTACGAAACAGCCTCGGCGATAGATGCGGCCAATCAGTCCGATACAACTAAACAACTTCACCGCAACGCACCATTTGTCGTAAGCTTCGGGGTGGTCGTCTTCAACTCAAGAAGGAAAAGCGCAATGTCTCTTATCAACACGCAAGTCAAACCGTTCAAAGCAACTGCCTACCACAATGGCAATTTCGTGACAATCACGGAAGAGAACCTGAAGGGCAAGTGGTCGGTCGTCGTGTTCTATCCGGCTGACTTTACGTTCGTGTGCCCGACCGAGTTGGGCGATTTGGCAGACCACTACGCTGAATTCCAAAAGCTCGGTGCCGAAATTTATGGCGTGTCGACCGATACGCATTTCACGCACAAGGCCTGGCACGACACGTCGGAAACAATTGCCAAGATCAAGTATCCGTTGGTTGGCGATCCGACGGCCACGCTGGCTCGCAACTTCGAGGTGCTGATCGAGGACGAAGGCCTGGCGCTGCGCGGCACGTTCGTGATCGACCCGGAAGGTCAGATCAAGCTGTACGAGATTCATGACAACGGCATCGGCCGTGACGCGAAGGAGTTACTGCGCAAGGTGCAGGCTGCGCAGTACGTCGCGTCGCACCCCGGCGAAGTGTGCCCGGCCAAGTGGACCCCGGGCGCCGAGACGCTGAAGCCGTCGCTGGACCTGGTCGGCAAGATCTGACGTTCATGCGCCGTCCTACGCCGGACGGCGCATGAACGCGGCGACGCGGCACTGCACCGTGCCGCGTCGCCTGCCCAGCGCGCCCCTTCTGTGCTCCCTTCGCTGGAATCCTCGCGATGCTCGACGCCAATCTCAAGACCCAATTAAAAAGCTACCTGGACAACGTTACCGAAGCGATCGAGATCGACGCGTTCGTGGATGACAGCGATAAATCAGGTGAGTTGCGCGCACTGCTGCAGGACATCGCATCGCTGTCTACGCGCATCGCGGTGGCCGAGCACGTGGGCAATGACGTGGAGCGCGTGCCATCATTCGCGATCCGGCGCGCTGGCACGGATATCGCGGTGCGCTTCGCCGGCATTCCGATGGGTCACGAATTCACGTCGCTGGTGTTGGCGTTGCTGCAAGTCGGCGGCCACCCGGTCAAGCTCGATCCGGACGTGATCGAACGGATCCGGAGCCTGGACGGCGACTACACGTTTGAGACTTATCTCTCGCTGTCTTGCCAGAACTGCCCTGAGGTTGTCCAGGCATTGAACGCGATGTCGGTGATCAATCCTCGGATTCGCCATGTGGCGATCGATGGCGCGCTGTTTCAGGACGAGGTGCAGTCGCGGCAGGTCATGGCGGTGCCGACCCTGTACCTGAACGGCGAAGTGTTCGGTCAGGGCCGCATGGGTGTCGAGGCATTGTTGGCGAAGCTGGACAGTAGCGGCGCCGCGCACGTGGCTGCTAAGCTCAACGCGAAGGAGGTATTCGACATGCTGATCGTCGGCGGCGGGCCGGCTGGCGCCGCCGCAGCGATCTATGCCGCGCGCAAGGGTATCCGCATCGGCGTCGTGGCCGAGCGGTTCGGTGGACAAGTGCTGGATACGCTGGCGATCGAGAACTTCGTCTCGGTCAAGGAAACGGACGGGCCGAAGTTTGCTGCGGCGCTTGAGCAGCATGTGAAATGCTACGACGTTGACGTGATCAATTTGCAACGCGCCGAATCGTTGCAGCCCGGCGACGTGATCGCGGTGCAGTTAGCCAGTGGCGCACGGCTGCGTGCGCGTAGCGTGGTGCTTGCCACAGGTGCACGCTGGCGTGAGATCGACGTGCCCGGCGAGCGCGAATATCGCAACCGTGGTGTCGCGTACTGTCCGCATTGCGATGGTCCGCTGTTCAAGGGCAAGCGCGTGGCGGTGATCGGCGGCGGCAATTCCGGCGTCGAGGCCGCGATCGATCTGGCGGGCATCGTCAAGCATGTGACGTTGCTGGAGTTCGATGGCCAGCTGCGTGCCGATGAGGTGCTGCAGCGCAAGCTGCGCAGCTTGGGCAATGTGACGGTGCACACGCATGCGCAGACGACCGAGGTCACCGGCGACGGCAGCAAAGTCGATGGCTTGACTTACCTGGACCGTTCGTCGGGCGAGCGCCACCATTTGGCGCTGGAGGGCGTGTTCGTGCAGATCGGCTTGGTGCCGAACACCGAATGGCTCACGGGCAGCGGCGTTACGCTGTCGCCGCGTGGCGAGATCGAAATCGATGCCAAAGGCCAGACGTCGGTACCGGGCGTATTCGCGGCCGGCGATGTGACGACAGTTCCGTACAAGCAGATCGTGATCGCCGTGGGCGAAGGCGCGAAGGCGGCACTGGGCGCGTTCGAGCACCTGATTCGCACCTCTGCACCGGCCGACGCGGCACCGCAGCAGCCGATCGAGGCGACCACGTAGTCTTGTCTATTTTCGTAGCCTGGCCGATTCATGGCGGCCGGGCTGCCTACTTCAGTTCAGAGCGCCAGCACGAGGCGCCGGCCGGCGTCGCGTGAGCAGCAGATCATCATCTTGGTATGGGCGGCGTGCGCCGGGCCGTAGTCGCGCCGAACCCGACTTTCAATATAGCAAATGGATCGCGGACACGTTCCGCAAGGTGGGCCTGTGCCCGGTAATCGGTGGGGCGGGGCCGCGCGCACGAGTTCGGGCCTGCCTTCGATGAAGAAAATCGGTGCGTGAGCGTTGCGCGGATAGTCATCGATGACCTTGGTTTGGTCGAATTCGACGCCGCGTCGCGCGTCGTCGGCTGGGCCGGGGTGCCCGGCTAACGGCGCATAGGGAAATAAATTCGGTAAGGCTAATTAACTAGATGCTGAGTAGAGCTGTATTGACCACGAGTACCATTATTTGCACGGTACTAGCCACGACGGCCCACGCGCAGCGTTCCGTGACACTGCATGGCACCGTGGACACGGGCCTCGCGTACATTCGTCACAGCGCGGGACAGCACTCGCAATGGAAGATGTCACCAGGGACGCTGTCATCGAACGAATGGGGGTTGCAGGGTACCGAAGCGCTTGGTAGCGGCCTCGCGGCCCACTTCGCGGTCGCAAACGACTTCGACATCGGCCACGGGCAGTCGATCAGTAGTGGCCAGCTATTCGGGGCCAAGGCGTTCGTGGGTCTGTCGCACGAGCGTTGGGGCGCGGTGACGTTTGGCAGACAAAACGAACCAGTGTCGGATCTGCTGCAACCGCTGACGGCCGGTTCGTACAGCGGGGTGTTCGTGACGCCGGGTGATGTCGATAGCTGCGGCGGCAGTGCCACGTTCAACCACGCGGTGAAGTGGGCGAGTCCGAATGGGAGCGGGTTGACCGTTGAGGCGATGTACGCGTTTGGTGGAATCGCCGGGGCACCTGGATCCGGTCAGGCATACTCTGGTGCACTAATGTATGCGGGCGGGCCGCTGAGCTTGGGCACAGGGTTCTTGCATATCGATAATGGCAATCCGGCGCGCTCGGCGCGGGGCGTGTCGTCGCCCGATTCGCTGTTCAACACATCGGTCAATTCGGCTTACGCTCGCGCGCGCTCGGTCGGCATCTTTAGGGCAGGCGGGCAATACGTGTTCGGCCTTGTGACTGTGGGTGCGGCTTTCAGTTTGTCACAATACAATCCGGACGCCTCATCTGGGTTCTCCAAGGCGCAGAAGTATGGCAACGGCTCGGTATTCGCACGTTGGCAGGGATTGACATCGCTGCAGGCGCTGGTGGGATACAACTACACCCGGTCCAGCGGCGCCTCGTCGGCCACGTACCAGCAGGTCAACGTCGGCGTCGATTATCTGCTGAGCAAGCGCACGGATGTGTATTCGATGCTCGGCTATCAACACGCTTGCGGTCAGAACGGCCTGGGGCCCGCGCAAGCCGTGATCGGCTCGTACAACGTGGAGGCCGGGGCCAATTCGCAGCTGCTCGCTATCATGGGGGTTCGTCACCGGTTTTGATCGGCCAGGCGTGTGTCGCCGCCTACCATCGGGTGCCCTACAATGTCGCGATCAATCTGACTTTAGCGCCGATGACGACCGACGAACCTCGTGAGGCGCGCGAGCGCGAGCGCCGCCAGCTAGCGCGTGCAGTCCGCGCAGACCGGCATGGCCGTGCTTAAAGGGTTCGCGCTCATCGCGAGTCCCCCTGCAGCCTCAGCGGTAGCAGGAAGGGCACGGCACCGAAGCCGATGCTAAAACAGCGAGCCGCTAGCGGCGAAGCGCGATTTGCTTCTTCCAGCCGATCAGGATCCGTTGCGTCAATGTATCGTAGTCGCGTCCGAAATGGTGATCGCCGGGCATTTGCACCACGTCGACGCCGGTGCCGGCCAGCGCCGGGCACAGCGTGTCGGTTTCGTGCTCACCGTACACGCATTGGACGATCGAGGCGGGCAGCTTCACGACCTCGGGCTTAGCGGGCAGTGCGTCTGCGCTAGCCGGCATCCCGAGCCAGCCTGTTACGCGGATCTGAAAGTCGGCGGCCGGCGCGAAGCCGAGCAACGACACGTACGACACGCGCTCGCGCAACGGCTCTGGCAAGCGGTTATACAGGAATGGCATGACGTCGGCGCCAAACGAATAGCCGATCAGCGCGACGTCCCGTGCTTGCCAACGGGCGCCGTAGACGCGCAGCACGCGTGCGAGATCGCGCGCGGCCTGCTCCGGTGTCTTGTGACTCCAAAAATAGCGAAGACTGTCCCAGCCGATCACCGATACGCCGTCTTTTTGCAGATTTTCTGCGATGGTCTTGTCCAGATCGCGCCATCCGCCGTCGCCAGACATCACGATCGCCAGCATGCCGGAGGGCTTGGGCGCCCGCAATTCGGCCAGTGGCAGATCGGAGACGTCTTCGTCGTTGGTGGACGGCGCGCGCAGGTACGGCGCCGCCCATGTGCGCAGTCGCTCTGCCTGGCTCTTGCCCGCGGCTGTGCCAGTCACAAAAAAGCCGGGCAGCCCGGTGCCGCGGCTCACTGTCGGGTCGGGCGGGCACGGCTGGAACCGCGCGTCCAGCGTGGGCGTCGGATCCAACGACAGTGCGCCAGCCACTGTGTTCGCCGGTGCCTGGGCCAGGATCTGCCTGGCCAGCGTCGCGCCTTGTCCGGTTCCTGCGACGATTGGCGCGAAATAGCGGGACGAATCCAGCTGCCGTTCCAACTGATGGCTCAAGGCTTCGGCGTCACTCACCAGATGCTGGCAGCTTTGCGGCTTGGCAGCCAGATTCGCCGCATAGCGACGGGTATCGACGCCGACGACCAGCGCGCCATCGCGCGCCAACGCCTGTGCCGTTTCATGATCCGAGGCATGCCAGCCGTTTGCGTCGGAGAACAGCACGACAAAGCCGCGCAAGGGGCCGTCGGGACGGGTCAGCGTGACTTCGCCATAGCGGCCGCCGGGCAGCGTGCTGGTGGCGGCGGCGTGGGCATCGGGCAGCGCGAGCGCACACGCGGCGATCGCGCGAGTCGCGACGGTAATCAAAAAGCGGATTTTCATGAGCGCCAGCCTCCTGCCAGCAGCGAGATGTCGGCCAGTGTCACGAATAGGCCGAGTGAGCCGGACACCGCCAGGTAGCGCGGCTCCCAGTGCGGCTGAAACTTGCTCTTGAACCCTCGCAGGCCGCGGAAATTGTAAAAGCGTCCGCCAAGGTGCCATGCGAGTCGCGCGACACGCTGCCAGAGCGACGGAAATGGCGTCGGCTGCACGCCTGACAGCGGTGCGATGCCCAGGCTCAACGTGCGTAGCCCCGCATCCTTCAAATGCAGCGCCAGCTTCGTGAACAGATAGTCCATCGCGTATCCAGACGCATCCGGCAGGTGGCGCATCACGCCAACGGTCGCCTCGGTGTGCACGTCTGTCGTCATGAATGTGACGAACGCAACCGGACGGCCATGCTGGCGCAGCAGCATGACCGATTGCGCGGCGAGATACGCCGGGTTGAATGCGGCTACCGAAAAGCTCTTTTCTCGCGCCACGCGGCTTTGCAGCCACGCATCGGAGATCGATTTAAGCATTGGCATGGATTCTGGCATGCGCGCTGGTTCGATCATTTCAATGGCCAGCCCATCGCGTTCACCGCGCTTGAGCGCATAGCGAAGATGGGCGCGGTGCGATCCCTTCAAATCGAAGTCGGCCAGCGCGATGTTCGCTTCCTCGCCTAGCTTTAGCAGATGTAAGCCGGTATCAAGGTAGAACGGCAGCGCGTCGGCGCGCACCTGGTAGAACGCGGCGCGGCCGCCGTGCGTGTGCGCCAGCGCGACGAAACGGCGGATCAGCTCGGACCATTCGTCGCGCGGGCCCACTGGGTCGTGCAGCGCCACCCACGTGCGTCCACGCTTGGCATACATCAGGAAGGCCTGGCGCGACGCGGAGAACAAAAAGCTTTTGTCGCCCATCATGGCGAGCCCTGCGTCGCTGCGTTCCTGCGCGCGCACGATACGCGCCGCGTCGGCAAGATCCTGTTCGGCCGGCTTCATGAAGCGGCCGGCCGCTGGCCGCAGCAACTGCCAGAAGGCCAGCGCCGCTGCGCACAGCGCGGCCGCCAGCGTAGCGCGCAGTGCGCGCGGGGCCCGGCCGTCGAAGGCGAATTGCCACCATAGCTCGTGGGTGTACGGCACGTCGCGGAACGCGTACAGCAGGATCCACGTCGCGATGACGATCACGATGCCGACCGACACGAGCCAACCGGGCGTGAAGCGCTCGCCGAACAGCGACGAGCGGCGGTTGAAATGGTGCCGCGTCGCGATCAACAGCAACACCAGGATCCCGAGCACGCCGGCTTCGATGAATGCCAGCCCCTTGGCCAAGGACAACCCGAGGTTGACGCTGGCCAGCAGCAAGGCTAGCCACCATGCGGCATCAAGCCGGCGCAGCAGTCCGCGGGCGACGAACAGCAGCAGTACACCGAGCACGCTGGCGAGCAACTGCGAGCTTTCAAGGACCCACAGGGGCACGAGCGTGCTCAGCACCGCGATCCGGTGCATGAACGCCGGTGTTGCGCCGGAGACGATTAGCATGCAGCCAACCGCGAACGTGATGGTGCTCAGCAATAGCGGTGCGAGTTGTGCGAGGCCGCGTGCCGCGTGCAGTGCGGGAGAAGTCATCACCACGCGTTTGAGCGCGCGTCCCTCAAATATGACCAGCGCGCCACCGCAAACGAGCAGTGGCAGCCCGAAGTAGATGGCCCGGTAGGCGAGCAACGCGGCCACCAGTTGCGGCATCGGCAGGTCTCGTCCGAAGGCGATCAGCACCACGCCTTCGAATACGCCGATGCCGCCAGGGGTGTGGCCGACCATCCCGAGCAGCAACGCCGCTGCATAGACCGTTATGAACGTGGCGAAGCCGATTGACGTATCCGGCAACAGGGTCCACAGCGCCAGCGCGGCGCCGGCGACGTCGACGATCGACCAGCCTAGCTGGGCGATCAGATCGCGCCGCGACGGAATTGTCAGCGCGAGCCAGCGCTGCGCACCGCTGCCGCCAATCGTGTGTGGTCGACTGCGGCACGTCACCACCAGTGCCACGATCGCCGCGAGCGCGAGCGTACCCGCGCAGCGCAGCATCGATGCCGGCAGGTGCAGCGCCGACTCAAGCTGGCCGGCGACGAACAGCATGCCGGCTGCGCTTATTAGCACCAGCGCCGCGGCCAGGCCGATGCCGGTGAAGACGGTCAGGCGTCCGACCCGTGCCGGCGTCACGCCCGCCGCGCCGTAGATCCTGCAACGTACGGCCCCGCCCGTCAACGCGCCGAAGCCTGTTGCGTTGCCAATGGCCGAGCCGACCGTCGCACCGAGCAGTAACAATGCGCGTGGCACCCGCGCGCCGATGTGGTGCAGTCCGACCATGTCACGCCCGACTAGTCCGATATAGCTCACGACCGTGGCGGCGAGCGCGCCGGTCCATTCCGCGGCGCTTAGTTGGCGCAGTTGATGGATCACTGAGCGGTAATGGACCGCGTGAGACACATGCTGGAACAGTATGAGCAGTAGCGCGCAGCCGCCCAATGCAATTGCCGGGGTGATCAGGCGGCGCGTGTGCCGCAGCGTGGAACAGCGATTGGCCCCGGCGCGTGCAGTAAAGAGAGTCAGTTTTATTGGGGAAAACATGAGTGTGCGCGACTTTAATGAACCGCAGCTTGGTTTTCCGACGGCGACGGTCAGGCTGCGGAAAGACGTCATTAAAACGTCTATATCGGCACTTGCGTTGACAAAATTGAGTAATTGAGCGTGCGGGTAATGGTGCACCGACGGAGGGCGGGCGACTGCAGAACTTCAAATGGTCAGTCCGCTGCTCCCCGTCGCCCGCGGCAGGTATGTCTGCGAAGACGTGGGGAGAAGCCCTAAACTGCGTCTTCCTTTTGCTTTAGTTGCCAGTTGTAGCACCGTTCCATGCTAGCGGTGGGACGTCGCCGACCGCGCCGCTCCATTCTCGTATTCTCGCGGAATCGGCGGCGTTGGCGGCAGATCGCTGACATTCACTTTAGGGGGGTGCGTAGGACATTTCGGGGCAGTTTCGTTTCCACACTATTTTTTTTCGAGGGTTCTTGCTTCGCGTCGGTCCCATTGCGCGACGCCCATGGCAACTCCGTATTGGACGTCGTCGAGTGGGGCGGCAGTGAGGTGACAGGTGACTGGGGCAGCGATTGTTTTGCTGCGGATGCTTCTCTTTCGGCCAATTTGGAAAAATATTCAGGGTCCTCTGGTTTTAATGACCTTATCGAGCCGTTTGCAGGGTATTTCATTTTTTCATTAATTTCCTGAATCGTAGAGTCATTCGGTACCTTAGGCAGCTCAAATAAGCTGTCTGTCCATGGACGGTGTTGCGGGAGAATGTCATTCTTATTTTTATTTCTTTTGAAAAGTTTGTTAAAACCCGATAAAACCCCCGATGCGGAGCGGCGTGTCGCTGACGACGATGACCGCTCGTTTTTTGGGGCTGCTGGCTCATTAGTCGTGCGGCGAAAAAGGGAGGAAGAAGGGAAACGGAGACGTTCCATACTAATGACCTTTAATAGGTGGTGAATGTCGAATAGAGTAAGGGTTGGGTCTATTGCTTTTCCGTCATATCCGAGGTATTGGCGAGCGAAGCGAAGCATGGCGTGTCCAGGAACAGCCATCAACACGTCGCTGTGGAGTCATGTGGGTCCGCACGCTGCCCGTTGCTTGCCGCTGTGCGCAGAACGCCTGTTCCTACCGCTTCGCGAAAGGTCCATATGTGGCAAGTTTCCCCTGGGTCACTCCATTGTCGAATCTTTATCCGATTTGCTCAGGCCTGCTGGTGGAGCGTGATTTTCATGCTCGACAGGTAACCAATGCCCCGTCTCGCTCGCCGTTTTCCACCCTTCGAAGATCAAGGTCTGTTTGCGTAAAGACGCTGTCTCCATTTTTTGGGTGGTGAGTTGGACCATTGCTGCCCTTGCGAACGCCTCTTTGAATGAAGTGTGACTGCTTCGGATAGTAGAACCCGAGGGTCTTTTATTCGATTTCGGCGGACGGGGCGGTGTTGCCGGAGCGGTTTGCTTCGATGAAATGTTGCCTTCGGTAGGGCGGAAAGCCGGGATGGACGGTCTTTTTGTTGACTTCGGTGGGCGGAACGGTATGGTCGTGTCGGCTTGCTGCAGTTTTGTACTAGAGAGATCGGCGCCACGAAATTGTGCCTCATCGCGCGACGAGTGGGCTTGAAAATGAGCAAGTGATTCCTTTCGTTTGGGCAGGATGATGGTCGTGCCATTTACCGTGACTGTGCCAGTTTGGGCCGAGTTTTTTGTCCCAACTCCGGCACGATTGTCAGCAGGGGCAGGAGGTGGCGGGAATTGAGCAAACTGCTTAATGGGCTCGCTTTCCGGTGTAATCAGTTCGTTCTCCGGCATGGTTAACTGGGTTGTAGCCTGCCTAAGCTTGCTCTGCGAGGAGCCGCATGGGTAAAAGACCTTTTTCAGTAGCTTGGCCGCATTCCGGAATGTCCGTGACGCTTTCCAGTCGGAGGGGGCCTGCTTTTCCGTTGTCGGTTGCGTCGATATCGTCTTTTTCTTGCGGGAAGGCAATACGTCGAATTTGCTTTGCCGAAACCGCTCGTGTCCCGCGACGGTGTTGCCGGACGTCGTCACATTGCCCCGGGGTGTCGGATCGGGTTGGCGTGCTTGGCGAAATGGGTTGATCTTGATGTTCATGATGGTAGTTAGGATAGGAGTGGCTCACATACGCCGCCATCAGTTTCTGTTTGAATATCGGATCCGTACAAACGGTTCGGGACTTCGTGATGCAGTGGATGCCGGAATACCGATCGTGCAAAAAAAGGGATGGAACGAATAACGCATCCGTTCCACACTGATGGTCGTCGATGCTAGAGAAAGTAGGAGTAGCGTAACGGCCGTTAGACTGCCCGTTTCGGTCATAGCCGAGATATTGGCGGGCGAGGCGAAGCGCGGCGTGTCCAGACGGGGATAGGCCAGGGATCTTGTGTGCCGAGGTCAGTTAAAAGATCTCAACTGATGGCGTTCGTGAACCGGTCGCCGAACAGAATGGCGAACTGATTGACTGCCTGCCGCAAAGTTTCAAGCGTATGGTATGACCATCCGGGACAAGGGGCCTTGGAGGGCACTTCGGGTGGGCAGGCCGTTCATAGACGATGAGCGTGGCTTGCCGGTCAAGTAAAATATCAAGCTTCAACTCGCCATTGGACGTGGTTACCGTCTTGGGGCTTTGGTGCCATTGCGATGATTGCCATCGTTGTCTTGCTTGGCTTTGCTTTCCAGGTGGTGCGTTAGTTTCGCCGCGAGCATGCGCTCAGCCAGTTGCTTCTTCAATTACCCGGCTAAGCCCGATTCGCTCAAAATCGACTCGGCATCCCTGCTTTGCATCCGCGCCAGCAGTTGACCCATCAGTTCATCGGGGAGCAGCTTCAACGCCTTCGGGTTCTTGCTCTTTTTAGTCACTGTTGCTTCGGTCATAGGACGTTTATTTATTTCCGTTATCGTCTCATGATCCCGGCACACTAAGACTCTGGCAGGCTCCGGCACGCCGCTCGATGCTTGCCGCTATGCGCAGAGCCCCGGTTTCTGCCGCTCCGGCAAGGCCCCATAGGGGACAGGTTCCCCTGGGTCACTCCATCACGGAACCTTTATCCGATCTACTCAGACCTATGGGTGGACTATGGGTGGAGTGAGATTCCCAGGCTCGACAGGTAGCCAGCGTCCCGACTGTTTCGCCGTTTTCTACCCTTCGGAAACCAAGGTCTTTTTGCGTAAAGATGCTGGCATCATTTTTCTCTGTCTTCCCTCTCGTATATCTTAATCTCATCGGTGACCCATTGCGCGAGCGAGTCAAAATGTTTGGGCTGCTCGAACCTTAGAGTATTACCCTTCACTGTTTTCTCCCTTTCGGAGAGTAGGGTCTTTGTGCTTAACAACTTGGCCTTCATTGTTTTGTCTTCGACTTCGACTTTTTCGAATTTGACTTTTCTGACGTTGACTTGGCCTGCTTTTACCCTCGCGAACGCCTCTTTTGACGAAAAGCCACTGCTTCGAAGAGCCGAGACAGCCTCATGGGTGGCCAGATGCACGAGCGAGTCTTTTCGTTTGGGTGGCTTGATGCGTGGAGGAACACCCTTTGTCGTGCTGGTTTGTGTAGAAGCTTTCGTTCCAACGCCGACGCGATTGTCAGCGGGGACGGGGCGTGGCGGAACTTGAGGAAACCGCTTAATAAGCTCGTTCTCTGACAAAAGCTTGCTTTCCGACGAGCCGCATGGGCGGAAGACCTGTTTCAGTCGTTTGACCACATTCTGGGCTGTCCGTGACGTTTTCGGGTCGGTGGAGGTCCGCTTTTCCGCTGGCGGTTGCGTCGATATCGTCTTTTTGTTGCGCGAAAGCAAGCCGTCGAATTTGCTTTGCCAAGGTCGCTCGCGTCCTGCGGCGATATGGCTGGATGTCGTCACATTGCCCCGGGGTGTCGAAACGGATTGGCAGGCTTGGCGGAATGGGTTGATCTTAATGTTCATGATGGGCGGAAGGATAGGAGGTGGGTCCACATTACGCCGCTATCAGTTTCTGTTTGACTGTCGGATCCGAATAAACGGTTCGGGAAGCGAATGGCCGCGTGCTGTTGGATGGCGGGGGCGTACGTTTTATGTGTCAGCGTTCTCTCGGTGTAGCCGACAAATCGAGTGGGCATTCGACGGGGAATCCGTGGACTATCAATGATGGCCGCCAGTGGTTTAGGGCGACGCGACAGGCGACGTCAATAAGGAAATACCCGCAATTATCGATAAGTCAAGTTCTGGCGTTCTTAACGTACCTTCTCGCGCTGCTTGTCACCCTGACTAGCACTAGCCGGGAACCTCGACGAGCCACCATGGCTGCGAGGCGTGCGGTGACCACTGACTTCCTCCAAGCGAACCTTTCATTGTTATGGATTCAGGTAATTAATACCGATTCGAGCAGCGGTACAGCGAATAGCCGTAATTAATTCTCCTGGAACCACCCCTGCGGCGGCTTGTTATGTGTAAAATTCGGACGCTGAAATCAATTCGTAAGGGTTGTAACAGGAATGAGCGTGGGAGTTTTTCTGGCATCGGCCATTGGCCACCTGAACGGAGTGTTGTGGAACTACATGCTGATCGCGCTGTTGCTGGGCGCGGGAGCATGGTTCACATGGCGCTTTGCCGGCATCCAGCTTCGCGCACTGCCGCTGAGCGTGCAGACGTTGTTTTGCGACGATGGCGAGGGCAAGCGCAAGGGCGACGGCATTTCCTCGTTCCAAGCCTTCGCTACGGGGCTTGCGAGCCGGGTCGGCACGGGCAACATCGTGGGTGTTGCCGTTGCATTGAGCGCCGGCGGTCCTGGGGCGATCTTCTGGATGTGGCTGACCGCGCTGCTCGGCATGGCGCTCGCGTTCGTCGAGGCCACGCTCGCGCAGATATTCAAGGTGTCCCATCACGACAATACCTTTCGTGGCGGTCCGGCCTACTATATCTGGGTCGGATTGCGTTCCAGACGCCTCGGGATGGTGTTTGCCGCATCGTTGATTCTTGCGTTCGGCCTCGTGTTCAACGCGGTGCAAGCCAATTCGGTCGCGGACGCGCTGCATGCGTCGTTCGGTACAAACCGTGCCGTCACGGGGGGCTTACTGATCGTATTAATCGCGCCGGTGATCTTTGGCGGGATTCGCCGCATTGCACGCATCGCGCAGTTCCTCGTACCGGTGATGGCCTTCGGCTACCTTGCGCTGGCCGGCTACGTGCTGTTGGCGCACTTGAGTTCGTTCCCGGCGATGATCGCGTTGATCGTGCGCAGTGCGTTCGGTCTTGAGCAGGCGGCCGGCGGCGTCGCGGGCTACGCCATCAGCCAGATCGTCGCGGTCGGCATCAAGCGTGGGCTGTTCTCGAACGAGGCGGGCATGGGTAGTGCGCCCAATGCGGCAGCGACCGCGACCACGCGCCATCCTGTCACGCAGGGCCTGATCCAGATGCTCGGCGTGTTCGTCGACACGATCCTGATCTGCAGCGCGACGGCGTTGATCATCTTGTTGTCCGGAGAGTACCAGCCTGGCGCGCCGGTCGAGGGCGCAGTGCTCACCCAGCGCGCGATGTCCAGCCATGTGGGCGATTGGGGCGCGACGTTCCTGACGTGCGCAATCTTCATGCTCGCGTTCTCGTCGATCATGGGGAACTACGCCTGTGCCGAAGGCAATGTCACGTTCATCACGCGGCGCAAGGATGTGCTGATTGGGTTCCGATTCGCGGTGCTCGGCATGGTGATGTTTGGCAGCGTCGGCAAGCTGCCGCTGATCTGGTCGATGGCCGACTTGAGCATGGGGCTGATGGCCACGATCAACTTGTTAGCGGTCCTCGCGCTCGGCAAGTATGCACGCGCCGCTTGGCTCGACTATTGTGCTCAGCGTAACGCCGGCATCGCGCAACCCGTGTTCAACCGGCACACGATCACCGGCTTGGATGCGATATTGCCGCAGGGCGCATGGAATGGCGATGCATATCGCCATTCCACCACCCGAAAGGGCGTTGGTGCGCACTCGGTTTCGGCGAAAAGCGTGCGCTCGGTGCCGGCTTGGGCAACCGACTCTAAGTAACTGGCGATAATGTTTATCGGCGCTGCGGGGCTGCGGCGTCGCGTGGCTGGAAGCCGCAGCTGTGGCGCCCGCGGCTGTGCGGCGTGCGGTTGGCGGCAAGGCTGTCCCAGGCGTTGCGCATGCAGGTTTGAACGAGACCTGAGCTTTACGCAGCGCAGTAATGCCGATTTGGCGAACAGCACGTCTTCCATGGTTTTCGTCGTTGCTGCCGCGTTTGTCGCGTTGTGGTCAACGGGTTTTATCGTCGCGCGCGCAATCACGCTGTACGCTGACCCAAACCTGTATTGACTAGGGCGTTTTGCCGGCACCGCACTGCTGTTTACTGTGGTGTCGGCCTGGGTAGCGCACGTGCGCTGGTTCGATCGCGGTGAGTCGGGCAAACCTCTGTTGGCCGGCGCGCTACTGCAAGGCTTCTATCTCAGCGCGGGCTATTGGGCGGTGGCGCAGGGACTCGGCTTCGCCGTGATGGCTCTGCTAGGTGCGCTGCAACCGCTATTGGCGGCAGTCATGGCATTGATCGCGGTTGTTTGGAGAGCGGCTCTCGTTGCGAGGTTGGGCAGGCCTGTGGGTGGGTTTGGCGGGTGTGGCGCTCGTTCTGCTGCCTAAACTCGCTGCACACGACGCTGCTGTGCTGCCCCATGCGGTCGCCGGCGCGACCGCATGGGGCAGTGGATCGTGGTGACCGCGGTGATCTTCGCGGTATTAACGATCACGGCGAGGACGCTGTACCAGAAAATGTCGTTGTCGAGCGCGCACTTGAGCAGCGCCGCTGCGTTACAGAACGCCGGCGCCGCGCTGATCGCCGCTGGTCTCGCACTGGTGCTTGGCGAGCACCGCTTTGTCGCCGCGCCGCAACTATGGGCATCGCTGGCGTGGGGTATCGCGATGCTGTCGGGTGTCGCGACGACCTTGTTGGTTTGGAAGGCACGACGCGGTGACGCATCACGGGCGACGACTCTGCTGTTCCTGATGCCACCGTTGGCCGCATTAGAAAGTTATCTGGCGTTTGGGCGAAACGTTGCTGCCGGTGCAATAGATCGGATTTGCCATCGCGTTGGCGGGCGTGCTGCTTGCTCGCACACGAGCGTCCGCCCGCTGAACCGGTCGCCGATCGTGCACGCGAAGGTTTTCTTATATGTTTGAGTGCACGCGAGTTGCCGCATCCGGGAGCGGCGGCACTCGGATGGTTGGAGCTAAACGTGACGACGACTGTACTCCTTGTCGACGACGACCCGGAAACCCTTGCTGCCTGGGCCATTTGCTGCGCGCAGCAGGGCTACGGGGTGCAGAGCGCCACCGACGGCGGGCATGCGCTGGCACTGCTCGATGCGACACAAATCGATATTGTCGTGGCCGACTGGCGTATGCCCAAAATGTCGGGCAGTGCATTGTGTCAGGCGATACGTAATCATCCCGCGCTTGCCGACACGCTGTTCATTCTTGTGTCGGGCGAATCCAGTCCGCCCGCGTTCGTCCGCTATGACGCGTTCCTGCGCAAACCGCTGGATTATCCTGAACTGTTTGCAACGATGCGCCGGTTGCTCGACGTGCGCGCCGAGGAGCGCGCCGCGACGCGCAGGCTGCCAAGCGTCTGATGCCTTCGCGGCGGGGCGCGATGGCATGGCGCTGGCCACTGGCCGCTACGTGTGTCCGGCCATTGGCAGCCGGTGTGTGCAAGTGATCGTTGGGTCCTCGGCCACTGGCGCTGCACGGCCGTAGTTGGGTGTAGGTCGCGGGTTCTTCGCGCATGCCGGTTCCGAACGCCGTTTCATGTCCGTGATTCAGGGGCGCGCAACCGACCAGCCCAATATCGTTGTGCGGTATGCGGGCCTCGGTATAGCCGGCTGCGCGACGCGCTGGCCATTGATCCGTCCTCGCCAACAAGGCTCGACGGCACATCGATGCTGCACCTGTTGCTGATCGAGATCGGCCGGATGTGTCGGCGCGCATTGCGTTGTTCATGTACGCGGCCAAATCGCCGTATCGCGACAAGCCGCACTTTGACGGCCAGAACGTGCTCCAGAACGGCAGGACGTTGCCGTATCAAGTCCGGAATGGCTGATTGAACCGCTGGTCGCCGCTCTGCTCGGCATGGATGCCGCGCGTGACGAGGCGATTGCGCTCGCTCCGACCATTCAGTTGGCGTTGCGCGGTGCCGCTGGCATGACCTCATATGCGACATCGTCGTTGCCGCAGGTCCCGGACGACTTGCTGTTCCGCGTCACTCAACTGTATAACGGCGATCCGCAACTGCACCGCCTATGGCGTGCGACGATGCAGGCGCGCTCACTGGCGATCTGCGAATAGCTGGGCTTGCAAATAGTGGATCTGCGAATAGCTAAATCTGTGAAGGATTGAATCGGGGCGACGCCAATGGCAGATAATGAGTTCATTTGTGTGGACCGCTTCCATGTGATCACCGGGGGACCAGGGTCGGGCAAGAGCACGCTGCTCGACGCGCTGCAGGCGGCTGGCTATGCACGTTCAGTCGAAGCAGGCAGGGGGGTGATCCAAGACCAGGTACGGATCGGCGGTCCAGCGCTGCCATGGCATGATCCCGCGCTGTTTGCGCAACTGATGCTGTGCTGGGAGATGCGCTCGTATCATTTGGCTTGCGAGTGCGGCGTGCCGGTCCTGTTCGATCGAGGCGTGCCCGATGTCGTGGGTTATCTTCGTCTTTGCGGCTTGCCAGTGCCGCCACACGTGTTACGCGCCGCGCAATCGTTTCGCTACAACTGCCAGGTATTCATTGCGCCTCCTTGGCGCGAGATCTTTGTGCAAGATACTGAAAGAAAGCAAGATTTCGACGAAGCACAGCGCACATACGATGTGATGGTGTCGACATACGACGCACTGGGCTACCGCTTGGCCGAGCTGCCTTGCGGGCCGGTGAGTGAGCGGGCCCGGTTTGTCATCGAGCGGATTACGTGTGGCGGGGCGCTTACGATCGCCAGACGCTGAACGCCATCCTTGATGGCGCGTACGCGCGTCACCTCGCGTTCGCCAGCGATCGCGGCGCGTACGGCATCCCGATGGCGTGCTGGCGGGACGGTGACTGTCTATAGGCAAGTGGTACAAATATGATCACCACTGGCTGATGCCGCAGCAATCATTTCGCTCGACGTTGCGTTGAATCGCGTTTAGGTGCGCACGTTGTATGTCACGCGCATCGGATTGCCGTCGGGGCCGATGATGCGGGGAATAGGGTTCATGCTAGCCGGCGCGGCCGACCCCCGTGCAGGCGGTGGCGTGACCGATGCGGTCGCTGTTCCGCCAAGTGCGAGTTCCGGACGTATCACCGGCAGCGTTTGCACGCAGTGCGATCGTCGGTGGCAATTGCCGTTCTGTCAACGGCTTGCGCTGCGTATGCCCAGCTTATCCACAGCCTTCCCAACATATTCTGGGGATAACACGACACCGCGGCAAACTA
>NC_014723.1 GCF_000198775.1 Mycetohabitans rhizoxinica HKI 454
ATAATATCATGCCCGGAAAAAAATTCACAAAACTTCGTATTGTGAAAATTTTTCATTTTTTCAACATCATAACTTTTAATAGATTTATTTGTTGTGATTCATTTTATTACTTGACATAGACATCGAATGTTGTAGATTGAAGTTAAGGCCTTATTTTACAAGGGCGGATTTGATGTAACTACGCTTCGTACCAATGTAAGTTACGGGGTACAGTATGTTTAGTCTGTGGAAAGTATAGCTGTGCAGCATTGCTGCGTCATCATGTTGACTTGGTAGCGAAAACCTGTTTTTTGGGGGCCACGACAATGTAGAAATTTGCATAGATAGATATTTCAGGATCTATAGTTATTTTAAATTTAAGTTCTTAAATTTTAAGAGGAATTTCACCATGTCACAAGAAAACAAGCCTCGCATTCAGTTGCAGCTCGGGAAGCAAACCCCCTCAAACGTTATGCAGGAAATTCGTGAGATAWRTTCCAATTACATTTTAGAGGAATATGGGGGTCCGGATGGTAACAAGCCGGCGGAGTATAGCAATTATTTGTTCGTTTGGAATGGCTCCCAGGTTCCATGGAATGAAACTCCCTTGATTGAGCTCGGGGCTGAAAAAGACGGAATGCCGATTAGTCAAGAAGGTTTTAAGTTCACGAATCAGCAGTATATAATCGGCTATTCGGTTGGACCGAATGTCAATAGCCCGAACGAGAAAAATTCAGATGGGGCGAGCCCCTATCGCAACGTCTGCGCGACGGCGGTCCTGCCAGCGAATTGGAAACTCGAAGACATCATTATTGACCCATCAAACCTGTCCGTTTCCACGATCTCGACTCGAGTCGTCACTTTTACGTTTAAGTTCCCTAACGGCTTCAACCCCGGCGCCAACAAGTCATGGATCGGGCTGTTCAACGGCCACGTGATCCCTTACGATCTGGATCCATTTGCGTTTGTCCCCATCACCACTACTACATCATTGGGCTCAGTTGCAATAGGCCAACTAGCGATCAGTCCCGGAGAGACTTATACAGCCGCTCTCTACACTTGCGGCTACGATAAGGACTTTGCCAAACGACGCGAATCCAAGCGAAGAATCGCAGCTACGCTAGTTTTCGACACGGGTTTCCCGCTCTCGCGCGACGCGCACAAGTGACAACATGCCCCCAGCCAGGGGCTTTTTTGTAAGGAAGTCAGCCATAGGCGAGACCGGCATGGCTGGCAAGGACTTGGATCATGGCCTTTTTCAGCAAAGCAGAGGACTCGCGGCTTTTTCTCAGTCAGCCCGGACCAGACGATACCGGCACCGTCGCGGCGATTTTACCCAACGCACACGACTGCGGGGCGATATGTTACGACATCGCTCAGATCCTGAACGACACGGAACTGTCGGCTTCCATTCTTTTTCTCCAGCAGCGGCCGCCGAGCGATGCCGCCGGCCAGCAGGCGCTGGTCGATGCCATCCTCGCCTTTAATGCGAGGCACGATGAGCAGAGGATGATGATCTGGGCGCCCTCTGCCTCATCTTGCACTTCGCCAGAATTCTCACCGCCATACACCGCCCTGCTACGAGATGGCGAGGCGAAAATGTATATTGGTCACACTCTAGTGGCCAACATTGGACGAACCCTGTCCGTGACGCTTTCCCATGGCGCGAAACTATCGGCCCTGTCCCAAGAGGCGGGCCTTGACATAGACACCTCGCGCGCGCCTATCACCTTCAATCAGACTTCCGGCGTTAAGCCATCCAGTGACATCCTCAGCGCGGCCATTCCCTTTTCCGGCGCCCATTGCGGCTGCCTGAGATTTACCGTCTACCTTCCGTTCAGCAGCCTAGCGTCCTTAAACATGGGTTTTGCCTTCGGAGCGCCGCAGGTTGAGCCAACATCGTCGCAGGATATCGTCTGGTCACCAATTTTATTGGCCCCCCTAGCCGTTAACTCGGGAAATAGGGGCTCGGTTAGTTTTACCGCCACGGTCGATCTCCTCGACCCGTTTAACGAGATTAAGCCCGAGCGCACAGCCTTGGCCTTCGACGGAACCACCTTGGCCTTCGACGGAACCAACCGGCGTAGCTCGACGACCGTGCTCACCAGCACCTATGTTACCACCAGCGGTGCTGACACCGTGCTGCTGACACCGGTCAGCATCCCGGGCCAGGGAAAGACGGCGCGGCTGGTATTCCACTATCCCTCCTCGATCGGTATTGATGATCCCATTTACTTGCATGTAGCCCCCGAGGGTGACTTCATCTTATCGCTGAGCTCGGGCGCCGCATCGGCCGAACTGATGTGCGGGCTACAGGGAACAGAATACCTTTTGGTCAATGCCGGAGACCGCCTGCGCTTCACGTCAGGCCAGCCAGCCTTCGCTCCCGACTTCCCATTCGGCCTGTCGTCGCCGACCGCGGCGCCGCCGGCCTCCGAAGCGCCGCTGACATCGGCCTGGGAAACATCCTATGCGTCCGTCTGGCCGGCAGGAAAGTTGGCCGTCGCGGTGGCCCAACCACCTGGCCTGAACCTGTTCGGCAACGACACGCTTATTCATGATCACTACAATACCCTGCTCGGGCCTATGGATCCCGGCCAGTCGCTAGCAGCCGCCCCGCAGCAGTGCTTTCCCCTAGTGCCCTATTCGGAGGTGCACAATGGCGACGGTAAGCCCACCTTCACCGCCGCACAGGTGGCCACTTTCGAGGCACAAGTTTTAGCACCGCGGCGGCGCCAGGCGCTGACCGCTGATTCAGTGGGAAGCCATTTGTCGGCGGCGGAACGCCTAGCCGCCGTGCCCTCGGACGACCACGGGACGGTAACCTTCACCACGCCCAATGGCTTCCTCGTAACAGCCGCTGGAAGCGGCAGCACCGCCTCGTGGCAGCAGATCTTGCTGGGAATCCTGCGAAAAACCGGCCCAGATCAAACGGACCAGAGGCTGGCCTTTAACAATCCATCCCAGCCTCTAATCGATGCTTTCCAGAGCGGAAGCCTGATGCTGGTCTGTGCCAACGGCGAAAACCTGGGCGGTAGCGCCTTCGAGAACGAACTAACCCTCAGCGGTTGGAAGCTGAAGGCCAACGTGGGAGTGGGTAGCCAATACGGTAGCTACGCCAACATCATGATCATCAAAGCGATGAAGGGACCACTCTACGATCCCACTGGCCCAGCCTCTGCCAATCTGGTCGGTAACCCAGCTAAGTGGACTATGGCCAGCGAGTTCGCGGCGCCCGTCACCACCACGCCGGGCCACAACACGCCAAGCGATCGCGACCCCGCTCAGATGACCAACCTGGCGCTGTGGCTACGGGACTATTTCGCCGAGGCCGAGGCCGAGGCCGAAGCCCACCCCGACACTCACTACTACGATTCATTCAACACCATCGCCAAGGACCCGAATTGGACTGGCCTGTTGGTGTTGCGTGGCGACATCCGGGGATTTCCTAAAGAATTTAATGGTCTTCTTAAGGAGGTACCCCCTGATGAGGTACCCGATCGCAATGCCCCCTACTTCCACCACCTGGCTATCCCAATCACGCCAATTAAGAATGGCTCCGCCGGTCCGGTGCCGGTGGAGGATCAGGCCAGCGCGATCTCCGGCCTGATTCACTACCTCGATCCGCAGGTGGACCCAACAAACAATCCACCCAACCCTTTGCCAAAATCAGCGGGCAGTGGCGCCTATGACTTCCGCTTGCTCCAGCTCAAAGTCCTGTTTGAGGGCGGCGCAATCAAGTTGTTTTCCTGCTTCGCGCAGATCAGCTTCGATGAACTATTAGGTATGACAGTGAAGGGGATGGACAACCGTGGTAAGAAGGACAATGGTAGTAATCGAGTGAACGCCATCGTGCTGACCGGCTCGTGCCAGTATGATGAGAACAAGAACCCCATCTATAGCATGTCCAGCGTCAGCGATACAGTGTTCCGCATGGGCAACGCTACTCAACCCAGCATCCGGGTGTCAGGCGTGCAGATGGTCCACCTCGGCGACACCAGCTCCATGCGCTCCATGTTCGTCCTCAGTGGTTCGCTACACTTTGCTGTTCTTCAGGGAGCAACGCCGTCCGAGACCTTCGATCTGTTTAGCTTTAGCGAACCAGCCAAAACATCACGGCCTACCGGTCCTACCGGTCTAGCCTTTAACAGCCTAGTGTTGAACATGGACTCTTCGGCCCAGCCCAAGTTCACGTTGGACGCTCAGGCTATACGCTTCGATCTCGACGCTAGTAAGGTGCGCGAGGGCAGCCTGGCGGACCAGCTGGCGTTGCAGTTGACCGACTTTGTGATCGGCGCATCGGGAACGTTGCAGGACGCCGGTTACCTGCCGATAGTCGCCAACATGATTCGACCGGGCGATTTGGGTGACAAGTGGAACGGTTTAGTGTTTCGACTGAACCTGGGCACGTTAGGCCAGCTTGGCAATGGAGTCGGCTTCAATGGCTCGCTATTGCTGGCCTGGTCGTTGCAAGACGGCCCCGCTGCCGTGCAAGTGGGTCTGTCATTATCCGGAGCCGCAACGGGAGGGGCAAAGCTGATTACCCTGCAAAACATCCTCAAGCTTTCCATTGGCCGTATCCGCCTGAGCTACGACACCATCCATTCGTCCTATCTACTGCTACTGGACGAAATTGCTCTGCAATTCCTAGGGTTGAAGATTCCTCCGAATGGCGCCACAAGCTTCTATCTGTTCGGTAATCATGATCCCGCCGGTGTCGGCTGGTATGCCAGGTACGCCCAAGAGCTCCCAACACTAACGACACCACAACCAACCGAGAGATAACGTCATGACCTTCACCAATCTACTACAGAAGTTTAATGAACAGGTTGCGACCGTGTCGGACCGCATAGCCTCACAAGCCACCGAGGCACTTTCGAAATGGTTGTCGGAGCATCTAGAGGTCCGCCTAGTAGTCGCGAGCGGCGTTGACATGGATCGCCAGGCCTCGAGCATCATCGTGCTCGACCGGCTGATTGAACTGGGATGTTCCAAGATCAACATCGTCTACGAGAAGGAAGCCAGCAGCAACTTGGAAATCCTGATTCCAGGCTTCAAAGCGGGAACAAACGCGCCGGCTGGCACGCAATACAGCGGGGCGCAACTCACGTTCACTGAGACCGATTTCAAAGCTCCGCTGACAAACAACATGTTTCTCGGCATAACTGGCGACATAGACCTTATCGAGGGAATGCAACCGAACACACTATTTAATGTGGAATATTTTTTGGAACTTAATCCGTTTGAAAAAAACCTTGGCAAGGAAGGCGCAATAAACGCGCTGTGGTATCAGGGCACCAGGACTTTGCTGAACACAGTCCCTGGGCTTGGAAAGCAGCACTTCGACAACCTGGCATTTAAGCAAATTGTACCGAAGGTCGAACCGGCGTTAGAAAGCCTCAAATCAGAAAACCTTAAAAAAAGAGTGCAAGCCCTTCTAGCCATCAATCCCAAAAACGTCAATTTCCTACCGACTGATGGGCTACTCTACCCATCGCCAACCGGGCGCACGGCATTCACCTTCATGCCGGACCAGCTGCTGGCCACCCTTTGCGGAGCCATCAGCCTGATGCAATCCTACGTGCCAAAGTCCGGCGAGCCAAAGCCGGAGGAATATGGCCGCCCGACGATCGTCGTGCTGGTAGGGGATCCGCAGGCCAGCGTCCTGCAAACATTTCCTCAGCTTTGCCAATTCGCTGCAGCCCATGACGATTGGCCGGCGGAAGTACTCGCGGAGAAAAGCGAAATAAAAATCTTCACGAACAAGATAAGGACCGAAATATTTGAAAACATCAGGAGGTCGATAGCAAATAAAACGCGGCTTCAGTTCTCCTTTACGAAGGACTCCGACGATCTTTCGAATAAGCTTAAAGCTCTGAAGCCCGGAGATATTCTTTTTGTTTCCCTATTGCCTCTGCCACCGGCCGTGCTCAACAACTTATTGCAGATGGCGACATTGCCCTACATCTTGAATGGCCAGGGCAGTGCCAATATCGCTCTGAATTTAGGCAAGCCCTTCTTAAAAATGGCTAATCAAGCATTTAACACGGAGGCCATTGAAGACATCATTTATCACTTTCCCATGATGCCCCCCGACATGGGAGAAGTTCATCAAAAGATGGCGCTTGCCACCCTCAGCCTATGTGGGACAGTGGGCAACCTGAGTCTTGACGAAAAGCTCAACGCAATAGTCAGTGTATTCGAGGATCAATTTTCCAGGGATTCCAACCTCTCAAAATATTTTACGTTACTCCGGCTCTTATATCAAGAGAAAAGCAACCGCTGCGACAAGCTGACGCTGGCTCTACGTTACCTGCTGGCACTTAGATCGCCCCCGACATCACCTCCGAACAACAAGCCTCTGGACGCCCTATTCGCCAATTTGCAGGAGCATGTTTCGAAAGGCACTCTGGCACTTTGTCCCGGCGCGTTCACCGCCGACGACAGTCCCATTGCCGCTGCACTAGACTCGCTAGCGGGTTCCCAGGCGAAGGTGAACGGCGTGAGCATTACGCGGCCCAACGCCAATTCCATTCAGGTGACCGGTCGGATGGCTATGACCGTTAGTCCCATTGACGATCAAATCACTCTGACGTTTAGCTTCGACAATACGACCCAGTCCATCGTCATGGCTATGACATTGACCGGGAAAGATTTCAGCTTCGATGGCGTCCCATGGTTCACCGTTAAAACACCAGAGATAACGCTAACCTTCTCGCAGGACGGGTTGCAAACGCTGGGTCGCCTGTCCGGCACTCTCGCCATTGGCTCCACCAACGTGCCCGTATCGGCAGACTTCCCCACCCCTGACGGCATCAGCATTGTCCTCGACGCTCCGTTCGATCAGCATGCCCCTAGTTGGCAGGGGCTGTTCCAGCTTCTGGGCGGCATCAATCCGGTGGCAACACTGCCGAATCGACTCGATGAGCTGGCTGGACTGTCTATGCATGGCGTGTCTTTTGCCTACGACTTCTCCAACAACGCCATTTCCTACTTCACCGTCCGGCTGCAAACCACGCCGGCCTGGGAACTTCTCGGGTCGCTGACGCTGCAAACTATTAACTTCTCTTTCACCGTCCAGAATCCCACCGGGTCGCGTGCCGTATCATGGACGGCGGATTCACAGGTCACCATCGCCTCTGGCCATTTCGATGTGGGCCTCACCTATCCCAACCTGACCATCACCGCCAGCATGGCCGACGACAGCCCGTCGGTGCCCCTGTCTGAGGTGGTGAAGGCTTTCGCCTCAAGCATGCCGGTGCCGGTCTCCGGCGACCTGATGGGATTCGGCATGTCAGTGGTGCCAGGACCGCCGACCGACTATTCAGTGACACTTTCCGTGTCGGCCAACTGGAAGTTGCCGTCGGAGTCCCTTCCCATTTTTGAATTGGAAGGGCTAAATTTTATCATCGACGGTCAGGACACGAAAACAACCGCACGTGTCTCTGGCCAAATGGGCTTCTTTCCCGAGGACAATGACCTCAAATTTTATCTGCCGATGACGGCTAGCTATAACAATAGCGGAAAAAGATGGATTTTTTCCGGCACGCAGCACAGCAACATTTCCGTCATCCAACTTTTGAAAACTTATTTGCCTGCCCAATTGCCTACGGCGCAAATACCGGATTTCTTCATCACAAGCTTCAGTGCAGAAATTCAAACGGGTGACGAAGAGACGGGTGACAATGCCTATTACGTTCTCGGGGGTACGATCATGTTTACCGTACCTTTCCTTGAAGGCGTTCAACTGACCGGCGTCGGACACTTCGCCAACGTCAGGAGCGGCGGTAAGAACAATCTCAGCGCCAAGATCAGCACGACCTTTGACTGGAACAATATTCCCTTAGTGCTAGGCTACAACTACGACCCTGACGCAGATAACTGTAGCTATACCCTGTCCTGGGGCAACCTTCAAGGCAACGTGAAAGAGAAAGACGGTCATTGGATGGGCTCCCTAACTTTCAGTGACGTGGTGACGCTGGGCGAGATCGTGGAAACCTTTGTCTTCTGGGCGACGGGTTACAAGTTTCGCCTCAGTTCACCCTGGAACCTGCTTGACGGTATTGTGCTGGGCAAACCAGAGTTGACCTACGACTTCACTGAAGGCGACCGTTTCCGTCAACCTCCCGATTAACTCCATCGAGTTGGGCTTCGCCAAAATCAAGTCCATCGATTTAACTTACAGGCCAAACGCAGATCCCCAAAAGGCGGATAAAGAAGTGGAAGTGACCGTTACAGGGTCTTTCCGCTGGTTGAGAACAAGTCAGGATGACCAAACGCTCAGTTGGTATGCGACCGATCCCACTTCTACGCCCGCGCCTCCTGGCCAGGGCAATGAATTCCTAGAGCTACGTTTGCTCGCTATGGGCCAGCACGTCGAAGTTAAGGACCTCGTCGCCGCCAACAATCTAAGCGCTACCAGCAACCTAGGCGCCACCATTCAACACGCCATCGGCACCTTTACGCGTTTGCCTCCCACTAGTGGGGAGACAAAGCCGGCGGTAGATTTTTCCCCTGGCAATTCGTGGCTGATCGGCACCGATTTTGGCTTGCTGAAGTATTCCGAAAAAGAGGGGAAGCCGGAATACGCCTGCACTCTCCAGTTCGTCTTCAACGATCCAGAGCTTTATGCTCTTAGGATCGCGCTGGCTGGCCCGCCGGCCAAGATCCTGGACGGCCTGGACTTTGGGATCCTCTATCGCAAGATTAGCGACACGGTCGGAGTCTACGAGCTCGAACTGACACTGCCCAATTCCATCCGCACCATCGAGTGCGGTGTCTATACCATTCAGTTGCCGGTAATTGGTGTGTGTATTTATACCAACGGCGACTTCCAATTGGACATCGGTTTTCCCTGGAAAATTGATTTTAGCCGTTCGTTCACCGTTCAAGCCATCGTTTATCCTGGCATCCCGCTAATGGGCTCGGGTGGCTTCTATTTTGGCAAGCTGCCTGGCACCATTAGCAATTCGGTGCCACAGGCGACCAACGGCACCTTCGATCCGGTGATCGTCTTCGGCTTCGGCGCCCAGCTCGGTTTAGGCAAGAGCCTGTCCCTTGGGCCGCTGCAGCTCCATTTCAGCGTGACCGTCCTCAGCATTATCGAAGGCGTCCTGGCGCGCTGGAATCCCAACCCCCCTAAGGAGCCGGATGAGCCTACCCCGTCGGTTGAGACTACCCCGTCGCAGATGGACGGTACCTACTACTACCGAATTTCTGGAACCTTCGGGGTGGCCGCCATTGTCAACGGAGTGATAGATTTCGCAGTGGTGCGCGCTGCCGTCAACTTGTCCCTAGTGGTCACTGCCCAGATCGTCTTCGCCGCCTATGAACCCATCGCCTTTACGGTGGAGGCGGTGGTGGATGTCTCGGCGTCGATAAAGATCAAGGTAAAGCGGCTATTCTCCATTACTATCCGATTTCACTTTTCGCAGGATCTCACCACCACTTTCACCATTCAGCCTTGGCGTAACGTCTCCGCACCCTGGCAACTTGCCACACCGGCCACTGGCCGCCTCGGCGCCCCGCTACGCGAACGGCTAACAGCGTTGCGCCGCATGGACGGTCTATGTAACCAGCTGACGCCAAAATGGGACAGCTTGGCGGCCAAGAAACCCGCCACCTCCGGCGTTGCGCTGAACGCGTATCTCACCTACGCCCTGACCGCAGCTGGTGATGCAGCTACCAGGCTGAATCAGCAGCTGCCCTGCTACATCGCCACCTTGGTGTTAGATGCGCCGCAGCCCGAGTCCCCCAGCGGCACCGGAACCGCCAACACCTCGTTCGATGAACTGTGCAAGCTAGTGACTCGTTGGGTAGTAGCAGCCTTTACCGGTCCGGCCACGCTCGACGATATCGACGAGCGGCTGCTTTGCGATGACACCATCGACTGCATCCTGCTCCATCTTCAGGACACGACCAGCAACCCACAGCCGATCCCCGCCGACGCCTTGCTGACCATGCTGGCTCAACAAGTGACGATGACCCTGTGGGACCCTAATTTCAAAGACAAAAAAGAAATCATCGGCGCCTTCTTCCCTATGCCGCCCGAACTTTCGCTTAATGTAAAAGCTTATGAAGGAGCACCTGCCTACAACTATACCTTCTCTGATTACAACACCCTGTCGGAAGCGGGAGTGAGCAATCTAAGAAGCTATTTCGACCAGTTGGCACTCCAGGTGGACAAGGAGAGCCCGGCTAAGCGTTTGAAGCTTACCCCCACCGCCTTGTCTGCCGGATCGGTGGCTAGCTTCGTTTTCACCGACTACTTCCTGCTAGTGGCTCGCCAGTGCCTTACCGCGCTGCGCACTGGGCTACGCGATTACAAGTGGCCGCTGCCACTCCCAGGGGACGCCCAGCCGACCCCGCAGTCCATCGTCGATGCCATGAACAATGCAGGCAACCTGGCCGCCATCAGCAAGATGTTCACGTTAGCTGACCTATTCACAGCTAACGCCTCGGCGGCCCTCGCAACCGGATCGATTTTGACCATCGCAAACGCGAAGGTTTTGGCTCAAGCCACCGATTCGTTTGCCTCCATCGCCGCCCAGGCGCGCTTTGGCAGCACCTTTACCGCCATTGACCTAGCCCGCGCCAACCAAGAAAACAGCACTTTGCTGCAGCCCGGCCAGTCCATCACCATCAACGGCCACAGCACCGTGACCCAAACAGGCGATACCCTATCTGTCATCGCCTCGCGCCTGCGCAGCGCGCCCGATGCCTTTCTGACTTCCATCACAGGCATCTCCAATCTGTTGTTCATGCCTTTTTCCGCCATCGCCTTGCCGGCTTTCCCGTACACGACCCAGCCCGGCGACACGCTGGCGATAGCAGCAGCGGCTAACGGCATCACCGTAGCCGACTTGGCAGCAGTTCCGGCCAACGGCGCCATCGCCGGCCTGTTCGATCCTTCCACCAGCCGCCACCTGGACGTGCCGCATGTGGCACGCCTGCCACTCAGCATGCTGCTGGCTGAGGCTCAGGACACCGGTGCGTTCAGCACACTGTCCGGCATGATCTCTCGGTATCACCTGCACGGGCTACGGCTGCCGACCTCGGACATTACCGCCAACTCGCCCGGTATGTGGGTGGCCAAGCCCGGCGACCCGTTGCCTTCAATGGCGGGACTGTATGCTTTAACCGGCCAGCAGTTCCCGGTGCCACCGCTGGCCCAGAACGCCCCTTTCACCGTCACCCTAGGGTTGAGCGACTCCCAATGGATCGCCTTCGAGAACGGTGGTAGCACTATCGACTTCTCGGTTAGCGCCGGCGACGAAGACGGTAAGGCGGTCGAGGATCTGCGTGCCTGGATTCACAGCAATCACTTGGACACCGACGTTACCTCCCTGGGGCTTGCTAGCCGCATCGACCGCCGGCCAGCAAGCTTCGGGCTGGGAGCCTCCATCCGGTGGGATTCTTCCACCCTGCCGTCCTTGCCGTTCGGTGCACCGCAGGCGGGGGCGCAGTTCACCCGCATTGCGCCGTTTCCAGCGTCGATGGCGAACGTCCTTGCCCGCAACAGCCATGCGGTACCGCCCGCCTTCACGCCGATAGTCCAGTCCTATGATGAGGCATCCAAGCGCACCGTCAGCACCGACATCGTCAATTACGGATGGGCCACCACTTTAGCTTTCAGCGTCAAGCAGGTGCCCAAGACAGCAGGCGCCACCGTGCCCTGCACCTACGAGGTGCTAGGGGCAGGCGCCGCTGACGTGGCGCTGCTGGAGGACGTTGTGGCGCAGTTGCAGGGGGAGAAAAAAATAGAGATCGCTGGCATCTGGCTGGGCCTAGCGCCCCCGCCTAGTCTTCAAGCTTCGGGGGGTATCCAAACGGCGCTTGACGCCAGCTTCGGCATCGGCCAGGCTAACCTGTCCACTCAGACTAATCCCCCAGAGCGTATGAAAATGGCGGGACCGCAGGCCCTTAACGGCAATGCAGCCTTTTTGACCCTGCTGTGGGAGGCGTCCATCACAGCCAGTGGTGGCTTCTATCTGTACTATTCTGTCAACGGGAAAGGTCTGCCCGACCACGTGTTCAACAGCGACGGCATCGCGACGCTTACGCTGGTGATAGTCTACGCCGCCAACAACCAGTTGGGCGACTACACTAACGCCCTAGTGTTCACCGATCCGGTGGACAACTCGGCCGCCATCAGCATCCAGGCAGTACCACAGCCGACCAGCGACAACCAACTCGACTCTCAAGGCATCGCCGAGCTGGCTGCTGCCCATTATACTGATTTAGTGGACGTGGCCCGCGACAACGCCACCACAACGCTCAAGTCCGGGGCTGTGCTGGCCATCAACGGTGGCACTTACATGGTGTCGCCACAAGGCGCGCCCCCCGGCGGCAACGTGACCGACATCGCCGCCCATTTCGAAACCGCTGCCGCCGCCATCCAGGCTGCCAATCCGCGTATTCCAGACGAGTCGTGGCAGGGTTCGCTGCCCGCCTATACGGCTCTCCGGCTGCCTCCCCTAACGATTACCGTGGGCACCAGCCCTGGCGGAACCACCTTACAATCTCTGGTTGCTTATTATGGTATTGACGCAGTCTCCATTCTAGTGGACAACCAGGATGTTGGCGGACTATTCGCCACACCTGTATCTTTAGCCGGTGGGCCGGTCACCGCCACGTCATCGCTGCCGCCAGATAGCCAGTTCTACCGCCTCCAGCGTCCAGTGCCGGCCGATTCCGACTCGCCCAAGGAGCTGCTCCTAAACAATTTTAGCCTGCTGGGCTACCGAGTGGATGGCATCACGCCGGACTTCGTCACTAGCAACCTGGGTGTTCCGGTTGGCCCCACCGGCGGCGGTGGCCAAGGGGTGGGCAAGATGCGGCGCCCGCGTCAGCAAAGAGTGGGAGACAGTTGGATTTATGATGTAGCCCTCAGCTACGGGACACTGGTGACAGGCGGAGCAGAGGGGCATCCCTATCAGGGAATCGGTAGACTGCTGCAGGTTGATTTTCAATGGTTGGACCTTTACGGCAATACCATCATCTCGGACTTAACATCGTCCATCACCGACTCCGGCGGCTCTGACCGCTCCGACAACCGGCTGCCAACTCTGACCGGCTACACCGACGACATCGTCGCGCTGAGCCAATGGCCCTCAGCCAGCGCCAGCTGGAGTGTGATGAAGAAGGACAGGGTGATGGAGGACAAGTTGCCTCAGCTCACCATCGTAATGAACTTCGATCCGTCCCGCTACCAAACCGACACGTCCGATGCGCATCGCGATCCCGTGGCCAACGCAACCGCCGATCTGCAGGTTTATGGCATGCTGCAGAAGCAATTCGGCGACTCGGCAGGCATGATGGTCAGTGTTGAGACCTCTCTGGCAACAGCGCCCCTGGCGATAACCGGCGCCAATCGCGAAGGCTTCGATAACTTCAGGAACAGCATTGTCTCCTTCCTGACAGCAGTGAAGAACCGCGAACAAGGTACGCCCCCGGGCGAGGTGACGCTGTCGTTGCCGTTGTCCTCAATCAATCAGGCCCAGGTTATCGAACTGGCCTGCGCCGTCACCATCGCGCGACAGGCCGGCATCGTTGAAGGAGAATTCTCGGCTCGGCCGGGCATTCGGTCAAGGACCACCACCATTGGCCCGAAGGGGGCCGCTTCCGGACTGAAAGACTTCGCCAGTGAACTAGAAGGGGCCTTCGCCGACAATTCCGGGGTACCTCTGCTCAAGGTGATGACTGGGCCGAACCGCTTTGACAACGACGCCGCCTCAGCCACAAGCCTTTGGGCGGTGCGCATTGGGCCGTACGGCTCTAAAGCGCCCATCCAGTATTCCATTAAAAACACCGACGAGGACCCCAAGCCCGCCGCGACCATTTTTGCGCCGGCCCCCCTTTCCACTAGCCTGGTTTCCAGGCGGCAGGTCGCCCTTTGTCCCTTCGAATCCTATGATCTTTCTAACCCCGTCAAGGGGGGCATCAACTGGAGCGCTGCTACCGATCAGCAGAATTTCATCGACATTGATCTCGACACTTGGGCAGCCAAGCTTTTTGCCGCTGTCGACGAGTTACTCACGCCAGAATACATCTCCGCCTTGGTCATTCTCGACAATCGGACCGGTGGTGACAACTTGGCGAGATTGCAGGCCAACAAGTCTGCGCTGGCCGACCGGTACGCCAAACAGATGCAGGCAGTTTTCGAAGCGACGAATAAGCCTTGCGGCGACACRGCCCCGAAGGAGGTCGTGGAGCTCTTCCGCCAGACCCTGCTCGGGCAACTGGGTAACGCCTACAATACCCARGCGGCAGTGCACTTCCCTGCCAAAGTGGAGGCCAACATCGCCGAGACGCCACCACCCGACGCCCCCCCGCGGCTTTACGGCCAGGTGGTGCCGCCCGACGCAGCGGTGAAGAAACCAGTTATCAGCGTCACTAATGCTAGACTGCCCCTGACGACCCTCAAAGACACGCCTTTCGTCTTCCTAGTAACGACATCGGCGCCTAAGACTAGCAGCGCTTCGGTCCAGTTGGCACTGGAATACCGGCCCAGCCACATCGAGCATCAGATCGCCAAAGTTCCGGGCATCGAGGCGCCATCCCAGGGTAATCCCTACATGGCGTCTAGTTGGCTGCAGTTCGTCAACCCGCCTCCGAGCAGTGGTCAGCGCGGCAGCCTCTCGGCCGACCTAGGCAGCATCGACATGCCCATGGTGCTGCGCGCCTATCCGACCAGCCCAATCTTGTCGAAGCAGGCGTGGAAAGCCACCGATCCGCTGTCCACGGATTTGACCACGGCGACGCAGTGGAACTATTGCGCCACCTATTTCCTGCCGCTCCACTCTCCGCAGGATACTGTTCACGTGTCCGTGGCCTTCAACGTGGACACCTCTACGTCGCCGCACGCCACCATCATGGGCCAGGACTGCTTCGACTACGCCGCGCAGTTTATCACCACCTATCCTAAGGTGCGCCAAGAACTGGTGGAAGCTTTGGCCCGCATCGACGACAACACTACCGACTTTACCGTCGCCCAGCATGCCATGGATGACGTCAACAAGATGCTAGAACAGCTGCGGGACAGCATCCCCCACGAAAAGACGCTGGTCCGTACCAGCAAGCCGCCGGGGGCGACGAGCACCACCGGCCTGACGTCGGTCTTCACCATACGCGAAATGGCTGATTCCTGCGGCCGCCTAGTGGTAGAAGTCGCCGTCCAGGATGGGCTGCCGCCTGCCATTGAAATCACAGGCTGGCAGACGACGAAGACACTACCATCGCAACAATTGCCGCCAGGGGTGCTGCGTTTTAGCTACCAGGATGTCAAGACTGGAAAGTGGCTAAACTTTGCCGACGCCCAGTCCATCGGAGACAGAACCATTACTTTCAGTGAACTGCAGATCATGCAAGCACAGGATGCGATAGCGACCGTCCATGTCAGCCGCAACGACAATTTGGTCAAGGGACGCACCACGTGCGACGCCTTCGTCTACCGTACGCCCAACATCACCTTCCCCAATTCGCTGCAGCCTAACTTGATCTCGACAGCGCCCATCGATATCGGTGCCAAACGGAAGGCCTCGCTGGAAGACCACCTCAACACGTTGTTTACAACACTGGTCTCCGACCCTGCCCAGCAGCCCGTCAATGTGCAGCTGGAATGCTATTATACTTATACGCTCGGCACAAACGTCAAGAGCCTGCCCATCCCCATCGGCAGACCATGCGCAATGCAAGTACCCACGCGAATGTCTTGGAGCGATACCCCGTCTGAGGGGAGTACGCCCCGGGTCCAAATGGTGGCCAATTTTGCGGGGGCGATAATAACTTGGTTCAACAAGGCCCTGCCGTCGGGAGCCAATGGCCGCCTGCATTTCTCGCTCACCATCATGCCCAGCGAGACTAAGACTAAGACCATGCCCAGCCAGACTGCGAAGAAGAAGCAAAAGCCCTTGCTAACCCTGACCGACCTGACGCTGAGTCTGGCCAACATCCTCCCCACCAAGGGCCTGCCGGTCTTCACCAAGTAAGAGCAGCCGGGAAGTATGGATTAAGTGATCTACTTCTGAACCCCGTGGAAAACGGGGAGATTACCACCCAATCACTTAACAAGAGCGGGCCATCATTGGCAACAAGTAAAGTCATAGCCTCTTTCAACCGGTTCATATCGTACTGAACCGCCCCGGGTTTGGTGGAGGCTCCAACTCTTGAGAGAATGGAGCCATGAATAAGAAGCCAAGCCAGTTTTCCCCGGAAGTGCGAGAGCGCGCAGTGCGCCTGGTACGCGAGCAGCGTAGTGAACACCCATCGATGTGGGCGGCAGTCGAATCGATTGCACCGATGATCGGCTGCACGCCGCAAACGTTGCTGGATTGGGTCAAGCGTGAGCAGCTCGATCGCGGTGAGCGCGATGGCGTGAGCACCGCCGAGCGCGAGCGTATCAAGGCCCTGGAGCGCGAGGTCAAGGAACTGCGCCGTACCAACGAGATTCTCAAGCTGGCGAGCGCGTTTTTCGCGCAGGCGCAGCTCGACCGCCGATTCAAGTCCTAAAGGCTTTCGTCGATCAGCCTCGCGACACCTTCGGGGTCGAGCCGATCTGCAAGGTCTTGCGGATTGCCCCGTCGGGCTACCGACGCCATACGGCGCTGCTTCGCGACTCGTCCAAAGGCTGCGCCCGTGCAAAACGTGATGAGATTCTGCAACCCGAGATCAAGCGTGTTTGGCAAGTCAACATGCAGGTCTATGGCGTGCCAAAGGTCTGGAGACAGATGAACCGGGAAGGCATTGTGGTGGCACGCTGCACGGTCGAACGACTGATGAGGCTGCAGGGCTTGCGTGGCGCGGTCCGCGGCAAGCGTGTGCGCACAACAATTGCCGATATGAGCGCGCCGCGCCCGCTGGACCGGGTCAACCGACAGTTCAAAGCTGACCGACCGAATCAGCTCTGGGTGTCGGACTTCACCTATGGTACGCCCAGCCAGCGTAGCCCGCCCGCATGGGGGTGGCGCTGCTTGAGCATGCTTGGAATGCAATACCCCGGAGAAGTTGACGTTGGGGTATGCCCTTCCTTTGCTGCGAGAGGAAGTGAGCCGAAGCGGCGGTGACTTGCCGACACTGGCAAGGTGACGTAGTCCGTGGGAAACGGGGCTTGCGGCGAAGCGGTTACGCCAAGATGAGCCTCCAGGCTGAGCATGGGACGGTTGAGGAACACGAACCTGTTAAACCGCATCTGAGGGTTGAAATGTCACCTCTGCCCACACCGCTTTATGGGCAGAACGCGGACTGTTGCCGGTTACACGTATGGCCCGGCAGCACGAGGGCTGACTGGATATGTATGCTGGTCGGCAGGGAACCACGGGGAGCGCGCAGCTAGACCATGGTGTTCGCGACGACYTGCGGCAAGCAAGGATAAAGKACTGCGACAGGCAACCTCGCCCATGCGTTGAGTCCGACATGTGAACTGGGGAAGGTCTGCACGGATGCCAAGGGAGTGTGCCACCGATGACGTGTAGGCTGGCGGAGCCTCCGTAGTAGTCCGAGGTCGGGAGAGCCGGCCACACGGCGAAGGGAGGCAGTTGAAGTGGTTTGCTTGGTTAATTAACTGACCATAGTGAGGTGAAGACCTTTGATAATCAGTGAAATGCAAAGCAAACTGGCGACGTGGTCAACGCAGAACAAAGAGCGCAAGTTCAATCGACTCCTGAGACTGATTGCCGATAGAGATTGGCTGAGCGAAGCGGCTCGCATTACGCTGGTATCCAGCGGAGCTCGCACGCCGGGTGTGGACGGAGTCGACAGAGGCACGTTGGAAGCAAATCTCCAGCATGAACTGGCGAGGATACGCGAAGAACTGCTGGCGGGATCGTATAGTCCGCTGCCCGCACGACGCGTGTACATACCGAAAGCGAACGGCAAGCTCAGGCCACTCGGCATTCCGAGCCTGCGGGATCGGATCGTACAACGGGCCATGCTGATGGCGATGGAGCCGATATGGGAGAGCGATTTCCATCCGGCTTCATATGGWTTCAGACCGGCCCGTAGTGTTCATCACGCGATTCGCACGGTGAAGCTTCAGCTACAAGACGGTGGCAAACACAGTGTCGCCGGACGCTGGGTTATCGAGGGCGACCTCGCCAGCTACTTCGACACCGTTCATCATCGTTTGCTTCTGAGGGGAATCCGTAAGCGGATCGCCGACCAGCGCTTCCTTGCTCTGCTCTGGAAGTTCATCAAGGCGGGCTGCGTTGATCGTGATTTGTTTCGTGCCGCGAGTGAAGGCGTTCCCCAAGGCGGTGTCATCTCGCCGCTGCTATCCAACATCATGCTGCACGAATTCGATGCGTGGATGGAAAGGAACTACCTGAGAAAGAAGGTGCGCAAAGATCGGTGGGCGTGGAACTTCGCCATTCTCAAACAGCGTCCGATTACCGTGCGAGAAAACCGCCAGTGGAAACCAGCTGTCGCCTACTGTCGGTATGCAGATGACTTTGTGATAGTGGTCAAGGGAACTCGTGAACATGCCGAGGCAGTGCGCGAAGCATGCCGTGAGTTTTTAGAAAACTGGACCGCACGGTCTTCTGGAAATTCGGCTACTGGCTCGCGCGCAGGTATCGGCGCGGGTTCAGTTCGCTGATGCGTGACTACATCCGGGCACCAGAACCGGGACAGGCTACGACATGGGTGCTGCAAGGCCAAAACAGTCGAGGTTGGTATGGGGTGGTGGCGCTTCGGCGTCTTGTTACCAGCCGGAAGGGCCAATTCAGGTGGCGTACGCCGTCGGAAAATCCGTACATCATGTGCGATGAGGCCCGGAACACCATCGAGTCGCGCTATGCCGATGTCGCCTTTGCTATGAGCAACGCTTGAATGGAGAGCCGGATGCGCTGAGAGGTGCAAGTCCGGTTCGGGGAGGAGAGGCAGGGAGATAGTTCGACTACGCCCTGCCTCTTACTCCACTGTCGACATGGCAAGGCTGGCTGTATGTGGCGTTCGTGATCGACGTGTTCGCCCGTCGCATCGTTGGCTGGCGCGTCGGTTCGTCGATGACCACGCACTTCGTTCTGGATGCACTTGAACAGGCGCTGTACGCCCGCCAGCCGGGCAACGACGGAACACTGGTCCATTATTCGGACAGAGGGTCGCAATACGTCAGCATTCGGTATAGCGAGCGACTGGCCGAAGCAGGCATCGAGCCATCAGTAGGCAGCCGTGGTGACAGCTACGATAACGCGTTGGCTGAAACGATCAACGGCCTGTACAAGACGGAACTGATTCATCGGCGTGCTCCTTGGAAAACAAGGGAATCCGTCGAATTGGCAACGCTTGAATGGGTCGCCTGGTACAACCATCATCGTCTGATGGAACCGCTCGGCTATATCCCACCCGCCGAAGCTGAGGCAAACTACTACAGGTAACTCAGAAATACCGATGGTGTGCCCGCATTAACTTAAACCAACCGGCCTCCACGATTCCCGGGGCGGTTCATGGATTTGTCCAGCGACAGCTCCGCCACCAGCCGCTTGAGCTTCGTGTTCTCCTCTTCGAGCTGCTTCAGGCGACGCAGCTCCGACGGGCCCAGGCCCCCATACTTCTGGCGCCAGTTATAGAACGTCGCATCGCTGATGCCCATCTTGCGGCACACCTCAGCTGCCGGCGTGCCCAGCTCTGCCTGTTTCAACGCAAATGTAATCTGTTCTTCAGTGTATCGGCTCTTCTTCACGACATGACCTTCTGCTTGTCAAGGTTGCATCATGCCGGATTTTTTCTACTTTTGAATGGCCCAGTTTTTTGGGGTAGCCTCACTCCACGACTGGCGTCTTGTCCGCCTCGCGCAGGATCATAACCATCTGCTCTTCCGTAAACCGGCTCTTCTTCATGACTTCCTTTCTCCGTTGGAAGCCATTCTCTCAATTTTCAACTGGGCCGAAAATCGCCGGGCAGGTCACGCACAAGACGGSTCGCCAGTCACATCGAAGCTTAAGCCGTTCGCTTTCGCCAGCCGGACCGGCCCGCTATGCGTTCGGTTTTCATTCTGAACTGCAATCTTCCTGCTCACTTACCGTATGCTGCGATCAAGGCTGCATCCGATAGGCGAAATGCTGGCATTCGGTACAGCTCTTCGGCTGCAGGCATAGCCTACCTTACCTATGCGCTGCTGTCTCATAGCACCTAAACGCGTTGTCCAAAGTTTGGACACGAGCCACGAACCAAGACCTTCCACTGCAATGGGCCGCAAAAACAGCCCCTACAACCCTGTCCAAACTTTGGACAAGTTGAAACCTGGACTCGCTATCTAAGCAACTCAACGACGAATTTTTGCAGCTTGGCTGCTTTTTCATCGGATAGCGCTTCAGCCGCTATCTTAACCACAACGTTCTTATGGTCGCGTGCGAAAGTTCCAACTTTGCTGCCATTTGACATCAAAGGGGTTTTTTGAGCTAGCGAGACACCACCACCGCTCGTTCTCGCAATATGACTGGCGACCTTAGTCTGATCCAGCCGTCCTCGCTCCACAAGGGTGATAGCTTGATCGAGCCGCTCAATGAGATCGGGGGTACTCTCGCCGTCCTTCAGTACCTTGACGATATCCGCAGCCGCCACGCGACCGAGCAATGCTGGATTTGCCCGCAGCCGCTCCTGGACAGACTCAGGCAGAGCGTGAAACGCTAGATAGCGATAAAGGTCCGACCGCTCAATACCTAAGTACTCCGCGAGTTTGGACCGCTGAGGGAACTGATCCATCACTAGCTTGATTCCGAGTGCCACTTCGAAGTCAGCCAAGTCCTCGCGCTGTAAGTTTTCCACAAGCGCAAGTATCGCGGTCTTCGCATCATCCGCATCAATGACGAGCGCCTCGATTGTCGGCTGGTTCAACAATTTAACTGCTCGCCAGCGCCTTTCGCCAGCAATGAGCTGGTATCCGTCGCCTTTACAACGCAGCAGCACCGGTTCCCCGAGCCCGTCAGCGCTAATTGTGGTCGCGAGCTCGCGTATCTTGGCCTCATTAAAGACAGTACGTGGCTGGAACGGATTCGGCTCGATCTTGTCGACCGGAATCATCATGTGCTGACGACCCACATCAAAATCGCTCGTATGGCTTGCCTCATGGTGCCGCTTGGTGTTCTCGGCAGCCTTCGCCTCAAGCATAACCTTCAAATTTTTTGCTGCCATCTACACCTCCGCAGTTTGTGCCTTGAGGCCGAGCATCTTGATAAGCTCGCTCGACAGCTGGCGATACTCGCGAGCTACCTTGGACGAACGGTCCAACGCATGCAAGCTTTGCTGCATGACTGCCGCCTGGTTCACCTTCGTGCTCGTCGAAATCTTTACTGGCAAAATTTCTCCAAATGTCTTAACTGCAGTGCTCTCGAGCATTTTACAAACCGTTTGACGCTCGTCGTGCTTGAGAAGCAGGGCGCCGAGAAGCTTGAGCGTTGGGTTAACGCGCTTAATCTTTTCTATGTGTTTTAACAAGTCCTCGGCACCGTACAGGCCGTACTGGGAGCCTGACTCAACCGGAACAATGACATGAGTAGCGGCGGCTATAGCGTTACTCGTGAGCAGCTTGAGGCTTGGTGGACAGTCAATCAGGATCACATCGTAGATGCCGTCCGCCGGCTCCAACTTCATACGAAGTTCTTCGGACGGCCGCGGAGTCTGATCCTTCAGTTCATCTTCGGCTTTGCCAAGCGCAAGCGACCCATAGATCAACGAAACACCGTCGATGTGGGTGTCCTCCTGAACCGCTCTTGGAAGAATGTCGACGCCTCCAAGCAGAAGCTCAGCCGATGTCACCGTCACCGCGCTCGGGTGTTCTTTCCCGAGATGTAGGCTTGCGTTCGCCTGCGGATCCAGATCGACAACGAGAACATTCAATCCGGCGCTGGCAAAACCGTCAGCCAGGTTGATCGTTGTTGTCGTTTTGCCGACGCCACCCTTGTGGTTGGTCACGGCAAAAACTTTTGTTTGTTTGAAAACGATCATTTTGTGTGCGTTATATCCGGTTTCCGTGCACGATACATTCACATTCGGTAGAAGTAAATTCCAGACTCGTCCAAACTTTGGACACTGTAGCTGTAGGGCAACGGAAACCCAAGGTCGCCAGCGCAACAATGGGCGACTTCTCGCGGCATCTGAGCACGCAGGAGCAGCACTAATGATGGCTCGAGATCGTTGGCAAGGGAAAACGCGCGCGAATCGTGCCGGCGTCGCCGGAGCTGATCGCTGAGCTAGCCCACTATCACCAAGCATGTGGCCTGCTTCCGTTGCCCGACCAAGCCGACACCACGCCGCTGGTCATGCCTTTTAAAGGCCAACGCCGCTGTCTGTCGCGCTCGATCCTCAATGGCGCGCAAGAATATATTCAGCCGTACCGCGTCGTGGCTGCGGGCGCGCGGAGCCGAGTTCGCCAAGCGCGTCGACGAACTGGACCGTGCGTCGGCGCACTGGCTCAGGCATACCGCCGGGTCACATCAGGCCGACGGTGGCCTCGATCTGCGCACGGTGGGCGATAATCTGGGTCACGTGTCGCTGACCACCACAAGCCGATACCTGCACCAGCAAGAGGACACGCGGCACCGCGAGACGGTGGCCGGTCACAAAATGCACTGGCACGATGCGCCACTTATACCGCCCAATAGACAAAGCGAAGACAGATTCATCTCATAGACTTTATATGCGGCGCGCCTCGCTCAATACCGCATCGATAACGGCCTAAAAAGATAGCTCGTTACCGCTAACACTGCTTGCACCAGATTTATCCCGCCATGACTTTGACCGGCTTGCCCACGCGAGCCAGCATGTCCACTAATGTGTCGATCGTAAACTTGCCCGCCTTTTTGTTTACTACGTCCGACACGCGAGGCCGTGTAATATGCAATATCTGCGCAGCCTCCGCTTGTTTGAGATGATGAACCTCGATCCACGACGCGAGTTCGCCCATGAGTTGCTCTTTGAGCGCCATCGTCTGACTGATCAGCGCTTGCGACTTGGCTTGATACCGCCGCGCCTCGTCAGGCGCGAAGCCGAGTTCTACGAACAGGTTTGCTCCCGGCTTCGTCACATGCCGGATACTTGTATCAACTTTGTTCATCTCTGTCCCTTCCTTTCCCGGACAATCGCCCGATAGCGAGCCGCTGCGATCTCTTTGTCGGGCTTCGGCGTCGCTTGCGTCTTCTTTTGGAAGCAGTGCAATACGTAGATCGCTTCCTCGAATTTCGCCACGTACATTACCCGATAGATCCCGCTCACATCCCGGATGCGAATCTCCCGTACTCCTGCGCTCACGTCGTCGAACGGCTTCCAGTCTTCAGGATCAAGCCCCACTTGAATTCGGCCCAGTTGAAAGCCCGCCTCTCGGCGAGCCTCAGACGGTTCAGCCAGCAATCCGTGCCTGCTCTTCACTTCGATTTTCTCTTTTCATACACCCGATGCAGCCGCCGCGCAGGCTTTGCCACTTCGATCTCTTGCTGCTCTGGCCGCTCCAACCACGCCGGGTGCGTCGCCGTGTAAATCTCATTCATCTCCCGAATCGCCACCTGTGTGTACATCTGCGTGCTCGTGAGCTGCGCGTGGTGCAGCATTACCTGCATGAACCGCACGTCCGCTCCATTCTCCAGCATCAGCGTCACCATCGTGTGATGGAACAGGTGGCACGAACCGCTCTTGTCCCCCGAACGCTTGGTGTAGTCCGATACCATCCATCCCAAGTTACGCGTGCCGATGCTGTCTCCCGCTCCCGCCGGAACAGCACACCTTCATCCGCAGCTCGCGACAGCTGCGGCCGGGCTGATGTATGGATGGCCGGGCAGGCTGCCTACGACCTTTGGCAGGCACGCCAAAGGCACCTCACGTGCAGCACGCACCGATCGAAGAAGCCCCATTGCCGCGCTAGCAATCGAGGTGTTCTTGGTTTGGTAATCCGGTACCTACACTACAGGATCATGAGGCCACTCATTGGGTTCACCAACTACCGCCTATGCCTCGCTCAGGCCTCACCAAGGGTCGGGGACTGTGTCACTGCATGCGTCGCTGGGCGTTGCCACCCAATAGGGCCGGCGGTTCGACCCGATGCAGACTTAGCCTGCGCGCGCCGCGCTTTTTCAGTGTCGGTGTTGATGCGATGCAGCGCCGCCAAGCTGCCTTCAAGCGCACCGATCTACTGGCACGCGTCACCCAGTTGCGCCTGAAATTTAGCGTGGTGCTGCGCCGCATTCTGCTCAACCCGCCGTACAACGGCATCGCGCTCTTGGATCAGGCGCGCGGTGTCGGCCCGCAATTTATCGAGTTAGCGAGCACAATCGGCGCACGCTTGGGTCAGCGCTGACTCTCGCTCTTGTGCGTCGCGCTGCAAGCGCTCTTGTCTGGCGACAACTATTTTTGCCGGTCACAATAGGTAGATTTGCCAATGGCACAAGGGATACAGCATTCAATAAACTACAAATTACGTAACATATGTTACAAAAAACAGTGCCGGCGCAGTTCTGCCCGAATAGCGCCTCAAACTGCCGTCGATACACCTGCCAACCACCCTTCCTGTCGCGAAAAACCGTGAAACAATTGCCCTATTACAGCGCTCTGCCTTGCTGCCATTGGTTTTCCGGCTAGGGCGTTTAAATCGTCATTGTTTCACGCAGACGGGTTCCAAGTATGGCTGACTTATCGTGCCACCGTATTCGCCGTCCATCTTGAGACAAACCCAGCCTTGACAGCGCACGAGTCCACTGGGGCAGCGCGGCCACGCAATTCAAGCGTTGAGCGGTTTGCAGCGGCTTGATGCTTGAAAGGGCAGCGCGGCGCTCACAGCAAAACTGTCAACTATGGTTGGAAACCAGCAAGTCTACCTAGTCGACATACCATCGGGGTGAGCTTTTACGGGAGGCGCTCACGTTGTAGCGTGCGCTACAACGTGCGTAGAATCTAGTTTTACCTGCTCATTTTTGCGCTCGTGCCACATGCGTTGCGATAAGCACACTGAGTCCTGTTCTGAACAACGCAGCGTACACGCACGGGCGTGGCGCACTCGATACGATGCCACGCGGCACCCTCGCCGTGTCAACTCGCGGCTTTCCGACCACGCCTGCGAGCGGCCGTGCGAGTGCCGGTCACCATCACAATGGCCTCGTCCAGCAGATGTTCCAGTGCCTCCTGCTGCGTGGGCGATAACGCCGCCAACTTCGCGTGCATGCGCATAGCGCAGTCCAGCGCACCGGTGCCCCCTTCTGCCACCAAATCCACGAGGCGACAGTCGAGCAACTGCGCGAGCTGCGCCAACCGGTCAAGACCGGGCAGCACCCTGCCGCGCTCTATCTGGGACAGCGAGGCCTGCGCCAGCCCCGCCGCTTCCGAGAGCTGTTCCTGTGTCAGTCCACGCAGCCTGCGCTGTCGCGCGATGGCTTGGCCTATCGTTCGCGCGAGTTTGCTGCGCGACTCATTCTCCTGCGCCACCTGCCCTTCCCGTTAAACCGAAACCGCGAGTGTGCGGATAGGAGTCGGTTTACAGAAGAAGGTCGTACGTAATAATATTTGTAATACATTATTTTCTAAAGGGCAAACTTACGTGCACCTTACCCGCACGACCCAGAGCTATCCGGCAGCAGATACCGCGGTGAAAGGATTTCACGTCAATGCAGTGGACCAGGCACACGTGCGCTTCATCGTGCTGCCGGCCTTCCTTACTGAAAGCAAAAGCATGGGCGTATGGCTCGCCGCCGCCGGCACGACCGCCACCGCATTCATCGTGCATCTTGAATTGGGCATCGCAGTCGTGCTGTGCGAGTTGCTGAGCGCCTGGTATTGGCTGCGTCGGTTGAAGCTGGCCCTGAGCGAAAGCCGGTTCAGTATTAGTACAACGGGTATCGTTTGGTATGGGGTGGAATCGGAGCCAATCCGTATCGCGATGCATCGGATCAATCGCGTTTGCTTGGTCTCGCCAAGCGGGCGCCGCGCAGTACTGCTGTCGTTGCGCGCGACACCCAGTGAGCCGCAGGCCTCGCCGCGGCGGCTTTGCGATCCCAGGCACCAGGCGAAGTGGTGCATCGTGGTCGAGGCCGACGGGCTCGATTATGCGATTGTGCAGGGGCTTTATCGTCATACCGCAATCCGTCTCGCGCGGGCGATGCGACGGGCATTGCGTGTTGTGCTGCGAGATGGGTATCGTACTTGACGCGGCTCGCAATGAGCGGACATGGCCTTACGCTCATTGCGAGCCTCGTTATTTCATGCCGTACCACGCGCCGCGCCCACTGCCGTGCGGCTCCAAATGCCCTCTTTCGACCAGATCGCGGAAGTGCTGCTTCAACGTATTGCGGCTGCTACCGGTGAGCTTGATCGCTTCGGCCATTGTGATTCGTCCGTGCTCCCGGGCGAACTCGACAATTTGTAAGGACAGCGCAGGCAAAGACGCCAGCACGATCTTCTCGCGCTCCACTTTCTTCTCAAGCCGTCGCACCTGTTCGGCAAGCGAGCGAAGAAAAAACATCAGCCACGGCTGCCAGTCCGGCTTATCGCTGCGGATTGTCCCTTGGGTCTGACGCAAAGCCAGATAGTAGCTCTCCTTGTTCGCCTCGATCACGCTTTCCAGCGAACTATACGGCACATAGGCATAGCCAGCCTGAAGCAGCAGCAAGGTCGTCAGCACACGACTGAGCCGCCCATTTCCATCCTGGAATGGATGGATTTCCAAAAACACGACGACAAAAATGGCAACGATCAGCAGCGGGTGCAGGCGTGCTTTTTCGCGCTCGGCGCTGACCCACGATACCAATTCGGTCATGAGGCGCGGCGTGTCAAAGGGTGTGGCCGTTTCGAACACGACGCCGAGTTGCCTGCCATTTTCGTCGAAAGCGGCGACGCTGTTGGAACTTGTCTTGTAGTGGCCCCGGTGCCGTTCGTCCTTCAGGCTATGCCGCAGAAGGATTTGATGCAGTTGCTTGATGTGATTCTCGTTGAATGGAAGGTCCTGCCATGAATGGCACATCAAGTCCATGAGTTCGGCATATCCTGCCACTTCCTGCTCATCTCTCGTTTCGAGCTTTTGGATAGCCAAGTTCGACAGCAATCGTTCGACTTCCCGGTCAGAAAGCCTGCTGCCTTCAATGCGGGTGGACGAGCCGATGCTCTCAATGGTCGCCACTCGTCGCAGGGACAACAACCGGCCTGGCGCAAGCGTGCCCAGGGCACGCCATGCACCTTTGAATTCGTCGATCCGGGCAATCAGACCCAGGATCTCTGGCGTGATTTGAAGGGTGTCGGTTCGAAACATGAGCCAATCATACACCCATTTCCACCCATTCTCACAATGCAAAATGAATGAAGAATGACACGACGGGTACGCTGGAATCCCGAAGGACTGCTCTACAAGACAACTCGCGCAATTCATACCGTCTTTGTGATGCGTCTGGCTCCATCAACGACAAATATGGAGCAGCGAAGCTCCATCCTTCGTCCGTCACGTCGCTCGGATAAGGTCTGCGTTCTCGAACTCGATTCGATTCTGAGCCTCGCTGAGAGTGCATAACACTCCGTAGGAAGCCCCGCTGTCGAGCGGATTTGAATATGTCGGCGCTTGAACCGTGGTGTGTTGTGCGCGCCGTTGATGATCTATTTCTCGCATCGCAACACATCAACCTTGTAGAGTTTACTTGAATTTTACGGAGCGACCCTTTATTCTCCGGGTTAGCTGGTTTTTTTCATACCWCSTYSRAATTTCTAAGCAACTAGGATAGCACCGTGACCGCAAATGATCTGCTCATTTCAAAGGTGCCGGAGATTGATCAATCCGTGTCCATCGCTGACATCCGGGACGAAATCGCCGGTCGAGCGTTGGACATGTTGGATCAGGTGCGAGCGACAATGCTTGAACCTTATCCACGTAAGCATCCTCCTACTTTTACAGCGGCAAACATCGCGACTCTCTGCGGGCTCGAGAAACAGCGAATGAAGTACCTTACTACAAAATTAGGACTTCCTGCCGGAACGCAAACTGGTCCAGGTAAGGCCAAGCTATTTTCGCTCGAGGAAACGCTAACTTGGATCAAGGCAACCAGCCGTCGGGCGCAACGGCCGCAAGGGGTACGAGGAAGAGTAGTAGCGTTTGCCAACTTTAAAGGTGGAGTTGCAAAAACGTCCACCTCAGTAAGCGTAGCGCAGAAGCTTACGCTATTAGGTCGCAAGGTTCTGCTTATTGATTGCGATCCGCAGGGCTCGGCGACCCAGCTGTGCGGCTACGCACCCGATGCCGAAATTACCGATACCGACACGCTGCTGCCGCTCATTTATGGCGATGAAAGCACACTTCAATACGCAGTCAGGAAGACCTATTGGACGAATCTCGATGTAATCCCTGCCTGCAACACTCTTCAGGATGCCGAGTACGCAATTCCAGCGAACATTTCACAAGATAGTCGGTTTGAGTTTTGGAATATAGTGAACAAAGGGCTACAGCCACTGCTATCGGAGTACGACGTGGCTGTCATCGACACTCCCCCAGCACTCAGCTACTTAACTACAAATGTGCTGATGGCAGCAGACGCGATCGTCATGCCTTTACCCCCTGAAGCACTGGACTTCGCGAGTTCCACTCAATTTTGGCAAATGTTTGCGGAAATCGCGAGCCGCCTGCCGAAGGCGGAAAGCAAACGCTACGATTTTATCAACATCTTCATGACCAAAGTTCGCCCTTTTGACGCGTCAAGGGGCGTGCAGGGTTGGATTAGGAAAGCTTACGGCGATAGAGTCTTTCCTTTGTATGTGCCCGATTCAAAAGTTCAAGCAGCCTCCCTTGGCGCTTTGTCGACAGTCTACGACCAAAAACGGCTTGACGTCGATGCCGACGGAGCAACCCGGATGACCGGCGAGCAATACGAGCGTTTAAAAGCGCCTCTCGACGCTCTTTCCGAATGTATCGATGACCATTTTGTCCGGATGTGGACGAAGGAGATCACCGAATGAGTAAATTACTTGAAAAAACGGCGGCCCTGGAACCCAGCCAACAATCAAACCGGACCGCTCGACAGGGCATAGCGCGTACAGCGCCAGGGCGGATGTTCGAGTTCGCAAACAGGATTAATGAGGCGGAAGATAGAGCCGCAGCTTCCGCAGCAGAGGCGGAAGAGGTCAAGCGGCAACTCGATGACGCTTTACATCAACTTGAAGCACTACAGAGTGTAGGTGGCACAGCCGGCGCTGTTGAGGTAGATATTGCCACTTTGGTTGAAGTACCAGGACGGCGCCGAGTGCTCTCCCCGTCGGAGTACGAAGAACTTCGTTCAAATCTAGCTAAGAACGAACTGGTTCACCCGATTGTATATCGTCCACTCGGCAACGGGAAAAACGAGATTGTATCGGGAAACAATCGCGTAGCGATCTATCGCGATGACCTCGGTAGGACGAAGATTCGCGGCATCCCGTTTATTGGCGACGCCAGGAGCGCAGAGCTAGGTGCCACGTTCTCCAACTTACTCGCCCCTTCGCTGCCGGACTATGAAAAATATAGACAATTTGTTCGACTCCAAAAAGAGTCGGGGTTTACTCGTGCCGACATCCTTGAGGCATCGGGACTTAGCACCTCCCACGTTTCACGCATTCTAGCTTTTGAGAAACTTCCCTCAACAGCTCTCGAAGCAATTGCGAAACGCCCTGACAGGATCGGTGGACACGCTGCGGAAAAATTCGCGTTTTTGGCAAGCAATGGAAACGCGGAATCAGTAGTTAAAGCGATCGAAGCTCTAGTCAGTGATGAATCAATGTCTCAAAAACGCGCTTTAGAGTTGGCAAGGCCTAAACCGTCTCGACCAACAGCTCCGGTCACGCGTACGATTCTCAGTGACAAAAAAAAGTTTTGCGAACTTTCAGTCCGCAATGGCGTAATTGGCGTGCGATTCAGCGGAAAGGAAAGCGAAATCAAAGCGTCATGTTGGGCAGAGAAAATTGAAAGCTTTATTCGCGCGCAGATAGAAGCTCAATCGACGCAATGAATTCGCAATAGGGGATGGTCAAAGCATAGAGGTTATGCACTCTAGCAAGCACGACCTTAACTCTCCCCAGTGGGGAATCGTTAAAAATCAATGAGTTGCAAATTAGGGAACAAAAATGACCTACCGACCAAGACACCAAACAAAAGGCCCCTGGCTGGAACCAGAGGCCTTTCAATATAGAGTTCGACTGTAACCTTACTCAGCTACTCTTAGCTTTCCCCAGCGGGGAATCGTTAAAAATCAATGAGTTGGTAATTCGGGGGAAATATGATCTAACGACCACACTATCAAACAAAAGCCTTCGGCGGCAACCGAAGGCTTTTGAGTCTAGGGCTTGACTGCAACCTCGCCCAGCTATGCTCGACCGACGGCAATCGGTAAGATCAAGCACTAAGAGTGTAGCGCAGTGTGAGAAACAGTCAAGCGTTGATCGACCATTTTGTATAAATGGGCGCTGGATATGTCTATCGCGCAACACTTTGTTGCTGGCGAGGGAAGCGTTTGTCCCCCGAATCAACAGCACTTCACCCCCGTACCAGACGATACTGAAGCACTGTCGCAGTTCGCCTGCGACACCACCAATCTGCCGTGGCTAATTTTCCGGGCTGCCTTTCGCGCCGAACACCTCGCGCAGCTGCCCGCGCGCGCGCGCGCGCTGCTCGCGGCCCTTGCACGCACCGTTGATGCTCAGCGGCCCTACGCCGCTATCTTCGCGCGCCGTGAGCTGCTTACTGGCCGCGCGCTGCAGTCGATGCGCACGTTCTACCGCGGTCTCGATGATCTCGAAGCGGCCGGCCTCATTGACCGTCCACCGCAGAAGCGCCATGGCGGCGTAGGCCTGTTTGGCCGTGCATACTTGCATTTAACGCCCAAAGCCGCCACTTTGCTCGGCCTCGTTGAGCCACAAGACGAGGTATCAGCACCGGCATTGGACACTACCACAGCCAATGCTCCAGCCATTCCCACATCCTCTACACAATCATCAACTCTACCGTCTGCCAACATGGCAGACGGTGCTATATATAAGGATCTTTACCCTACTGCTTTTCAAAAGAGACAACCAGGCGCCCTGCCTCAAGATCTCGAACGCCTCACTTCGCTGGGCTTTAATAAATTTTTCATCTTCAAACTCATGAGCGAAGCACGAAAAAGCGGCAAACGCCTCTCCGATGTTGTCGACATGTGCTGGCACTCGCTTAAAAAAGCGGTTGCCCCCATTGCATACCTTCGATCGCTGCTTCGCAAACCGGTCGATTTCGGCTATCAGGCTCGCCAACGCCGCGATGAAGCCCATCAACGGATCCAGCACGACGCTGACCATCGGAGTCTAACCCAAGCTTTGCACGACGCGGCTGGCCTGACGTTCGTCGATCCAACGAAAGGTCTAACTGTCGAAATCAGTGAAGATGGGGCAAACGCCTTGCTTCATCTTCCTGGTGAAACGCGGCCGAGGTCAGCGGCCGGGACTCGAATGCTAGACATCGCACGCGCCATCGTGAGTGGGCGGTTACAGCGCAGCGCAAAGGTGTGCCATTCCGCTCATCAAGCGGTTGATGGAAGCTGCAGGAGATCTGAAAAGATGAGCGAGGAAGGAGGGCAGGTCGCTGGCTCCCTTACACATGTGCAGCAAATGCGGGAGCTGTTGAAGCGCCGGGCGACGGCGTACTCGTTTTCGGCGTAATCGCGATCAGACAGAGTCAAACACTGTTCGCCGCAAGACGAGCGAGAGCTTGGACGGATTCAACGTCGCATCGGCCATCCGGCGTAAGCGCCGGTGCTCACTTCGTAGCGCCAGTGGTCCTTTGCGTATGGCTGCCTCACGGTAGTCGCAACATTAACGTCATAGAATGCACTGGCGAGGATTGAAATCCGTAGCGCTCGTAGAACGGACGCACATGATAATGCAGCGCATAGACAAGCAAGGCTCAAACGTCGACATTCTCCGATACGGCTTGTACTCAGCATACCGCGTCTTGCAGCAAAGCCGCACCGAGTTTGATGTCCTGAGCCCGTCGATCGACTGCAAATGTGCGTTTGTTGTGCCGCTGGCCTTCTTCTCTGAACGCAAAAGCATGGGCGTAGGGCTAGCCGCAACTGGGGATAAATAATTACCTGATAATAGCCATTATCAGGCAATGAAGGGCGGGCCTCGCCGGTCTGACCGAGGCCCCTTGGCCCGCCGGCGGACGCAAATACAGGATCGCCACGGATGATCGCAGCAACACGGCGACTACCAAGTCGACGCCGAGGAACGCGTAGCAGCGGCTGCCGAGTACTACTGTCTTTGGCGCCGTAGGGAATGGACGGCTCAATGCTTGCGCGGCTTTTGCGTTTGAGAGTTGCGATCTGTTTTGCTTGATTGTCCAAAGGCACTCTACGCATGGACGCGACTGCCGAACACGACGCTCAAGCTACCGCGCAAGTTGGAGTAATGGCGGGACTGCTGCTTAGCCCAAGCTGAGACGGCGACTTCCGGTAGGTAGTTCACTTGCAGATGGGCATGGTCATCCTCGTCGTCGAACTTCACCAGTTCCGCTTCGAAGTCGGCGCAGACGCTGGGTCGCCAAGCGGGCCGGCTGCCGCGCTTCAAGAAGAAAGGGCGGTGTGACAGCTTTCGTTACCCCGATCCGAAACAGACCAAGTTCGATCAAGGCCACGACCATGATCAGTCAAAACTACGGGGTGGCGTGCATCGAGGACTGGCAGGTACGAAACATGGTCAAGTCGGCGGCAGGCACACTCGAGCAACCAGGTAAGCGTGTTCGGGCCAAGTTCGGCCTGAACACGGCCATTCTTGGTTAAGGCTGGTTCGAGTTCTGCCGCCAACTGAGTAAAACTGGCTTGGAAAGGGGGCAGCTCACCGCCGTGCCACCGCAGAATACGAGCCGCATTTGCCTGTGTTGCGGCCATGTGTCGCCAAACAACCGCCAGACGCAAGCGCGGTTCATTTGTGTCGTGAGGAAAACATCGACCTGGTCGGGCGCAATCCGCATTCTAAGGGCGGGACACGCCCAGTTCGCCTGTAAAGTGAGCGGTGTAGTCATGCCACCAGCAGCAGGAACCCATCGAAGCGACTCACTGCGACTCGATGCCGGGGCGAGCGCCGTAGGAATCTTCAGACTTTAGTCGGGGGAGCATGTCAATTACGATCTAATCTGGATTCTTTTGATGTAATTATTGTGATACATTGAATACATGTATTCAATCGAAGGTCTTCGACATGGCTACCTCAGTTCGTCTTTCTCCCGAAACCGAGCAACGGCTCGATCATCTAGCGACTCATACTGGGCGGACAAAGGCATATTACCTGCGTGAAATCATCGATCGTGGCATTGAAGAGATGGAGGACTATTACCTTGCTGCCGACGTGCTGGAACGTGTCCGCAAGGGCCGGGAGAAAGTGCATTCCGCTGCTGACGTAAGGAAAGACCTTGGCCTGGACGATTGATTACACTGATACAGCCAAAGGACAGCTACGTAAGCTCGATAAACCCGTCGCACGACGCATCGTTGACTTCATGGACGCGCGTGTTGCCAGTCTAGAAGACCCTCGAAGTATCGGTAAAGTACTGACTGGCCCATTCGGTAGCTTTTGGCGTTACCGGGTGGGCGATTACCGTGTAATTTGTAAGATTCAAGATAGCGCTTTATGCGTTCTTGTAGTGCAGATCGGTAACCGACGCGAGGTTTACCGTTAGCAAATCCGAGAAGGCCAAGGAAGCCGAACCCCCATGATTGCAGACTGGCTCGCTCGTTACTGTGATGTCAGTCTGACTAAAATTGGTAATGCGCTTTAGGTCGCTCACTTATTATCTGCGCCATTCGGGGTGCGCCTCGCTGGTCTGATCGGCGTCTCGCGCCCAACAGCGCGTGTCCAGGGGCTGACATTGCCACCGAACTGCCCACGGGTGCTTGTCTTCCCAGCAAAGGCCCCATCGTGGGGGAATGGGTGCCCTCACGTCGGCCCCGGGACACGCGCTCCGTAAGCTGCGCCGCCACTGGCGACTGAACGGCTGTCGCGAGCAGAAGTTAACGCTGAACGGCGTGGCGAAGCGCGACCGATTTGATCATCTGCCGTGCCTCGCCCGGTCGGGGACGCGTTCGCGCTCACGCGCCGGCGTCAGCGCGCCGGAAAAACGAGCGGCTGGGAGGTACGCGATGACGATCACCACGCTATCGAGCCGGGAACTGAATCACGACGTGACCTGGGCCAAGAAGGCAGCCAACAACGGGCCGGTGTTCATTACCGATCGCGGCAAGCCTGCCCACGTACTTTTAAGCTTTGAGGCTTATCAAAAACTCACGCAACAGCGCCGCAATATTGCGGACACGCTTGCTATGCCCGGCGTGGAAGACATCGAGTTCAATCCGCCACGTGCTAATGTTCAAACGCGGCCGACTGATCTGACTTGATGTACGTACTCGATACCCATGTTGTGTCCGAGTTGCGCAAGGTTCGGGCCGGCAAAGCTGATGCCAACGTCACCGCATGGACTACCAGCGTGGATGCGGGTTGGCTTTTTGTGTCCGCTATCACCATCATGGAATTGGAAACGGGTGTCTTGCAAATCGAGCGACGCAATGCCGATCAGGGCAGGATACTACGAGCCTGGATAGAGCATCACGTCTTGCCCGAGTTTGCAGACCGCGTTTTACCGATTGATATTCGTGTGGCGCAGCGCTGCGCCCGATTGCATGTACCCCACCGGCAGTCAGAGCGAGACGCATTGGTTGCGGCCACAGCGCTGGTACATGGGATGACGGTTGTTACCCGTAACGGGGCGGATTTTGCCGCGACCGGCGTCCATCTCTTGAACCCCTGGAAGGACGCATAACCTGAGGCGAGCGTCCATTGACGCAAACGTTGAAAAACCGTGCCGGTAGCCGCTGCAGCGCCGCAGACGCCCAAGATCCCATGGCCCCGATGAAAACGACTCGGATTGCACCGTGACTGTTTGACGCCTTGTTGCCCGCCGCACCTTCGCTGTACAACTCCACCGTGACGGCCATTCTTTAAAGGTCATCCAGCAACTAGGCTATACTAGTTTCATGATCGCAGCTCGGGAGAAGCCAGTGAAACCATCCGAAGCATTAGGTCGGCATCGCGAGGAGATTCGCAGGATCGTCGTCGCCAATCGGGCAACGAACCCTCGTGTATTTGGCTCCGTTGCTCGTGGCGAAGACGAGGATGGCAGCGATCTGGACATCCTTGTCGATCCCACGCCGGATACTTCGCTGCTTGATATCGGCGGAATTCAGTACAAGCTGCAAGATCTGCTTGGGGTGCCGGTGGATGTTCTGACGCCGAAGGCTATTTCGATCAAATTCAGAGATGATGTTCTGGCTCAGGCAGTGCCCGTATGAGTAAAGACAAACAGCACCTGTCCGCGTACCTCGAACACATCGTGGAAGCGATCCAGCGAATTGAGCGCTATTCGGAGAACATGGACAAGGCCGTGTTCGAAGCAACGGATATGGTGCAGGACGCGATAGTTCGCAATATCGAGATCGTGGGTGAGGCCAGCAACAACATCCGCAAGCATCATCCTGAGTTTGTAGAAGCGCATGCTGATCTGCCGTGGGGCAACGCATACGGAATGCGAAATGCCTTGGCGCACGGCTACTATCAGGTTGATCTCGATGTTGTGTGGAACGTAGTGAAGCGTGATTTGCCTCGCCTGCGTGATGATATTCAGGCATTGCTTGACGGGATGACGGATAAAAATAATCCGTCTGCGGCATACCCTAAATTCTAAAGGGAACATTTGACGCGGTAGCAATTCTCCCCTGCCGGTTGCCGAAGATCGATGGGAGCAGCCACGCTCGACAACTGGGCGTCTAAGAGGGGCGTTGAGAGTCAACTTCTCTCGTCCTGGCATCCACCGATAACGCGAAGCACGCGTCGTTCAACGGGCGCTTGCGTGAGGCATGCCTGAACGCGCATGGGTTCTTGTCGCTCGAGGGCGCCAAGCGCAAAATCGAGGCTTGGCGCCAGTACTGCACATCAGTCGCGACAGAGTCAGGATCCCGCCCCGCGAGCGTAGGTGGGTGCCGATCTCGGTCGCTAGGTACTCGCGGGTGTATTCATTGTTCACGCAAAGCATTTTCAACGCCTGACCATCCGTCAGTTGGTCGTGTATAAAGTCGTAGCTCCATACCGAATTGGATTGTGTCGCACCGGGTAGGCCAATGTCGTTGCCACAACGACGACGGTGAGGGCGCCGCCGCGCAATGTTGAGCTGCAACGCTCGCCACATTCGCCGCACGCGATCTCCAAATAACCGGGCAGCGGATTATTCCAGTCAGTAAAGGCCTTGATCGGCACACCACAGCGAATCGCATTGCCCACTGCGCCAGCACGTCGGCATAGGCCACTGAAAGCTTGCGCGCGCACATTCCGCAACAGCCGGTCGAGGGTAGCGGCGCTGATCTGCTTGAGTCGCTGGTGCATCTGCTTCGATAGCGACAGGTGAGCATGCCATGTCATCGCTTCGACCAGTGTCGGGATGAGCGCCTTCAGTCGCTTGCCGCAGATCCGGTCACCAGGCTCCCATAGCGGGACCAGCGCGGCCCGCACCTGATTATCAGCGTCGCTGCGGGCCTAGCGTTACCTCGGCGGCTCTCGGCACAGCACTCGGATCGCTTGCTTGCGGTGATAGCCCGTCAATTCAATGAATCCCTCTAGAATCTGCCGCTTTTCGTTCCGCTTAGAACCGCGGTACCGCTCGCCAACTGCCTTAATTAATCCCATCGTGTTCTCATGCTGAGCCGCCTCGTCATCCGTCGCCCCGCCAGACGTAGCCAGGTAGCAAAACACTTGAGGCAACGGGCCTAGCTCGGTAACAAAAATCTGAGTCAATGTGCCGGACTGAATGATTAACGCTGCTCAGTGCAGCTGTTGCCACAGTAGACGAGTGGAAATGGAAGTTTGAATTTTCAGTTGCCGCCCGCCGAGAGAATAGCCTATACTGCAATTGCCGCTGAAAACAGCAGCGGTCGGGTGTGACAACCTGGTAAACGAGGCGCACAAAAGCCGCGCCACTTCATGTCGCGGCTTTCTTGTGCGTAACGTCTGGCACGTCTATGGCGGGCCGGGCGGGGCCAGCTTCGGCTGGGCCGGTTCCTTGTTTCCGGTTTGTCACCCTCGTTCGGTCCGCCACCCCTCCGTGACAAGAGGGCGCGGGTATAAACCGCAAACAAGGAGCCAGACATGAATATCCCAATATTCGCTTCTTTGCGTTCACCTGCCAGAATATCGCCCGCTGCGATTTTCTTCCAAGCGACGCTTTTCCCTTCCTCTCGTCTGTGCGTGTTCTGTACACCGCCCTTCGGCAACACGGCCGCAATAGCTGCGCTCATGCGCGCTAAAGCTGATCAAAGGACACTGAATCTGCGGCTGCCATCCCCTGTGCTCGAACGCGTCACGCCGCCGTTCGAGCAACCCGCCTAGCGGCTTAAACACGTTCCTACTTTTTCGTTTCGCCTCGTGCCGATACGGCGCGAGGGGGCTTGCTGTGTCCAAAAAGGAGACCCACATGGCAGTTATCAGTCATGGCCAGCTTGATACTTCGTTCGATTTGCCTCGCGTGCCAGTAGTGCGCTGCGAATACCTGCGCACACTGTGGGAGGCGGACATCAACGCGCAAATATTTATTGATATCGTGCACTGCTTCGGCTACGTGCTGAGCGCTCAATGGGACGGTGAGGCTGGCATGCCGGTGCTCGCGCGTCGGCGCCCCTTAACACACAGCGCGCCTGCCCGTGATCGTGGCCAAACCGAACAGAGCTGGGTGACGTACGTGCAAAACTAGTGACCTCAATGCGCCAGACGGCGCGATCAGCGCCGTCTGGCGGCAAACGGGAACAGTACGTGACATGTTCATCCCAAAACTACTATAAGGATAATATTATGAAGTCCTATGTTAGCGCTATTATGGTTTTCTCTTATCTTTTCTCTATCGGCATCAGTATCGCCGTTGGTTGGCTGCTGGGCCGGTCGGACCGTCAACGGGACGGGTCACAGTTTGATTACCTCATTCTTACCATTTTGATAGGATGTCTAATTATTGTGTTATTGCTAATCATGTTATCTGGGGAATTTTCGCGCCAAGCTAGTATAGAACACAAACGCACGGTTGCCTATCCTGACGTGCTCAGTCTTGAAATCAAGGCGCAGTAAATCAAGCGACCGCCAGCGTCGACAGGCGCTGGAAATACGTTAATGCGCGTCGTCTTTTACCATTGGGCGCTGGCCGATGCGCCACCTTATTTTAGCTATAAAGGTGCCACATAGCTCAGGTTCTAGTTTCATTGTGTGAACGAAAGTTTTAATGCAAGTTCGCTTGAATACCTCGAATATGCTGGCGCTACTGCACTTGGTTGCGCTGCCGGGTTCACTACATAATCAAGTTATCAAGGTGAGGGGCGAGCCTACGCACAGTAGACACGACTGTGTGTGGGCAAGCGATTGACTCTTCGTCCAGCCCCGTACGCCATGGTGGACCAATCGCCAACAATCATACCCTGTCACGCTTAGCAGCAAGCATCGTCTCGATCATCGACTGTAGCTAGCCGAGCGGCGTACCGGTAACTTAAGAGACACCGTGGCTGGTCGCGACTTTTATGCCATTTCGGTGGATCAGGCGCACGCGCGTTTCGTCGTGCCGCCGGCCTTCCTTTCGGTATGCAAAAGTATGGGAGTATGGCGGCCAGCCGCAGCGGGTACCACCGTCACCGCCTTCCTCATGCGTTTTGACCTCGGCATTGCAGCGTTGCTGTGCGAGGTGTTGATCACCGGGTGCTTACTGCGTTGGTTGGAACCGGCCCTGAGCGAAAGCCGATTCAGCATTAGCGCAGCAGGTATCGTTTGGTATGGGCTGGAATCGGAGCCAACCCATATCGCGATGCACCGGATTGGTCGGGTTTGCTTAGTCTCGCCGGCCGGGCGCTGCGTTGTGCTGCTGTCGCAGCGCGCGGTATCCAGTGCGCCGCAGGCCTCGCCGTGGCGGCTTGCTGACCGTAGGCACTTAGTAAAGTGGCGCATCGTGGTCGGGACCGACGGGCGCTATTGTGCTATCGCGCAGGGGCTTTCCCGTCATACCGCAATCTGCCTCGCGCGGGTGGTGCGACGGACATTGCGTGGTATGGAATTTGATACCCGGTGCGCGGCAAGCTGCCTTCAGGCCGGAGAAGGAAAGCGTGGCGGTTGGGGTGGCTCGATGCCGCCCACCGACTTCCCCCGACGCTAGCCCTTGGGACTCGCGCCCTTTGCTGTCGCCCTGCGTTTCGACATCGAAGCATGTCGCTGCGCGGCGCTGCCGCTTACTGCGCAAGAAAGCGCTCGCCGCGCGGTGTTCTGCCGCGCGCGCGAGCTACTTGCTGCCGGCACCTACTGCTCCCTGGTTCGCCGTCCATTTCCCGCGACTGTAGCTCGGGCCCCGCGCCGCACCAAGCCGCGTGGGGCCGCGTCAGTTGCTGTGCTCAATCCAGCATCACCCCACGTTTGATTCTTGACGCGGCGCCAGTCCTCACTCCTTTCGTCGCGGGACGATGAATTCAAGGGAACGGCGGCAGCCGCGAAGCGCAGCCCACCAACTTGGCAGAACACTTAACGCCGGGACTCCAAATCTAGGAACTCGGTCAGTTTAGGAAACGTAAGGAAACTATGAATTCGACTAAAGCGAAAACGAAGGCGATGGAAAAGGTTAAGCGGCTGGTATGCGGTGCGGGAGGCTAACACTATGATCACTCTGAACGTCATGCTGGTTCTTGATGTCGAGCCAGACCAAGCCGCCAACGCAGCCACGAGATCTTGCGTGAGCAGCAGGCACACTTTTGTCCGACATCGTGTTTAATCGACTATGCCATCGGCAAACACACAGGGTTAATCGGCTGTGATCCTGAGATGTAGGAGGGCGACGCTTTTGCCTATCTGAACTGGAAGGCATACGCGATGAATACGATGAGACCGACAGTGCAGCAGGACGAAGCATTTCTCGTTGCCGGTGAAACAGCTGCCGGTGTGTCGTTGTTAGCCCCGTTCGCGCTCCTGTACTGCTCTGGCTATCTTGTTAGGCCGACATTTGCTGCGCCCGTCCTATCTCGTAAAATTGCATGGTGAACCTCCCGGCCGCTCACTGGGGCAGCGCATGTATGTAAAGTATATTTTACACAAGAGATTTTCAAGGCCCTTATAGCCGCCCCTCTTGATGCGCACGGTGCCATGGGGAGTGAGCGGCTTTTCCCGTTACGTTAACGATCCACTTTGTTAATATATACCGTGGCGCAAGCGAAGAAAAAGATTGAACCGTCATGTGGTCGCGAGTGGACACCGAAAGGTGAAGGGTTCGATGGCACCGTCGGCTGACCATTTCCCTCAACCCTTCGACGCGCGCAAGGACAAAGGGAATGTGCACCGAAGAGCGGGTCGAGAAGCCAGCGTCTATCGTCGCGACGCAGGACCGCCGTAAGGGCGCCACGCGCGGGTGATGGTAAAGTAGGTGGACTTCATGATCCATGCTCGCCATGAAACGTTCATCGACGATGACGCCGCACGACGCGCTCTTCAAGCAGTTCCTCACGCATCCGGACACCGCGCGGGATTTTTTAAGCCTGCATTTGCCCACGCAGTGGTTGGCGCAGTGCGACCTGGACACATTGCGTCTGGAGTCGGGCAGCTTTGTGGAAGAAAATCTGCGCGCTTACTATTCGGATGTACTGTGGTCGCTGCAGACCCGGCAGGGCGAGGGGTATGTCTATGCGCTGATTGAGCATCAAAGCCGGCCGGAGCGTCACATGGCGTTTCGGCTAATGCGTTACGCGATAGCCGCCATGCAACGCCATCTAGAGGCTGGGCATGACCGGCTGCCGCTGGTGATTCCGATGCTGTTTTATCACGGGCAAGTCAGTCCGTATCCGTACTCAATGCGGTGGTTGGACAGCTTCGAGGCGCCTGAGTTGGCGTCGCAGCTGTATGCAGGAGGCTTTCCGTTGGTGGATGTCACGGTGATTTCGGATGATGAAATCCTCACGCATCGGCGCATGGCGATGCTAGAGTTGCTGCAAAAGCATATCCGGCAACGTGATTTGGCGACCCTGGTAGAGCAACTGGCAAGCCTGTTGACTGCGGGGTACACTACGCACGAGCAATTGGTGTCGCTGATGCATTATATGCTGCAGTGGGGCGACACGACGGATCCGGAGCGATTTATGCGAGAGTTGGCGATTCGCTCACCGCAACACGAGGAGGTTTTGATGACAATTGCACAAAAGCTCGAGCAAAAAGGCCTGGAACGCGGCCGTATGTTGGGACGCGAAGAAGGACGCGAAGAAGGACGCGAAGAAGGGCGCGAAGAAGGGCACAAGGAAGCCGCGTTAAAGATTGCGCGTACGCTGCTGGCAAGCGGCTTGGAGCGCGAGACGGTCAAGCGTATGACGAGCTTGTCCGAAGCCGATATGAAGCAGATCTGTCACTAATAAGTCAATACAGGGCTTAGTAGCATAGGGTTTGTTTTGCTTGATTGACCACACAAGCGTGCGCTTGGCTGCGGTGACGTACAGAACATCCTATGGAAGGCCCAAACTTGGCCTGGCCAGAGCCAGGCCGGGTCTCGTTAGCTGTCGTCTGGTTGCCCACGGTCAAATCCGGATAGCCGATTTTTCTCGCGCCCACTTCTGCCATGCCTTTTTGAGACGCTCGGCGGTGATCAGCGCCATGCCGAGCACCTCGCTGACCGCGTGCATGCGTCGAGCCATCTACACAACGGATGACAAGCCTGAAGGTCGATATTGCTTTGACTTCGTGAGGTTTGCCTTGGCGGCCATTGCGTTGAGGCGGGTTTATTGCCGGGTCGTGTCTGTTTCTAGCGGCAGAACAGGCGCTGATACGCCCGCTCGGCCATCGCCTGCTCCTGGTCACGCACGTTCTTCAGGTTGTAGGCCGCTGCACGGCCTTTCGGAGCGCCGCGGCGTGCGGGCATGTCGGCCTGCAGTTCGAGTGAGCGCATCTTGCTGAGCCGCCGACCACGCGGCTTCAACGAGCATCGCACGCGCATACCAATGCCATCGAGAGCATACACAGGCAACTGCGCAAGATTGTGAGAACCGCGGCCACTTCCCGAGCGACGAAGCGGCCAGCAAACTGCTGTATCTGGCCTTGCGCAACATCGAAAAGGATTGGAAGATGCCGCCTATCACTTGACGGCAGGGCACTCAATCAGTTCGCCATTGTGGTCGGCGACCGGTTCTCGAACGCCATGAGCTGAGATTCTTTTAACCGACCTCGGCACACAAGATTGCTAACACTTCCGTTTTCCGAGGTGTGTTCAGGCTATGACCTGAACAATTTCCAAATCGTAGCCGACCACCCAGTCGTTCGAAAAGAGTTCAAGACGCGAGTTTCATTCCTACAAAGTCCTCAACGTTCCGCGTGACGACCGTTAGGACTCGCACGGGATTGGCGCCGTCAACCACATTCGGCATCGCTGACCTGCCCCCGGCAAACAGTGCCGGCCGGAGTTTAGTAAAGTTCGTTTTCGGAGAAGAAGACGAACATGAAGAAGCGCTTTACGGAAGAACAGATCATCGGTTTTCTGAAGGAAGCCGAGGCCGGCAGGCCGGTCAAAGAGTTGTGCAGGCAATACGGGTTCAGTGACGCGTCGTTCTACACGTGGCGCGCGAAGTTTGGCGGCATGGAGGTGTCAGAAGCGCGCCGGCTCAAGGAGCTGGAAACCGAGAACGCGCGGCTGAAGAAGCTGCTGGCCGAGGCGATGCTCGATATGGAAGCGTTAAAGGTTGTCGTCAAGGTAAAGCCTTGAGCCCGCAAGCCAAGCGCGAAGCAGTCGCGGCGATTCGCAAGAAGGTGAATATCTCGGAGCGCCGCGCCTGCCGGCTTGTCGGGCTTTCTCGCAGCGTGTTGCATTACAAAGCGAGGCTGGACCACGAGAATGATGCGCTGAGGGCTCGCCTGGTGGAACTGGCGCACGAGCGTCGGCGCTTCGGTTATCGGCGATTACACGCGATGATAGAGCGCGAAGGTATCCAGGCGAACCATAAGCGCGTGCATCGCCTTTATCGTGAAGCGGGGCTTGCCGTACGGCGCCGTCGACGGCGCCACGGCGTCATGATTGAGCGCGAGCAGTTGGCGTTGCCAAGCGGACCAAACCAGGTGTGGTCAATCGATTTTGTGATGGACGCGCTGTCCAATGGACGGCGTCTGAAGTGCTTGACTGTCGTCGACGATTTCACCAAGGAGGCTGTCGATATCATTGTGGACCATGGCATCTCGGGCTTGTATGTTGCTCGAGCGTTGGAGCAGGCAGCGCGTTTGCGCGGCTATCCCAAGGCGTTGCGCACCGACCAGGGCCCGGAATTCACGAGCCGGGCGCTGAACCAATGGGCGTATGCGAATGGCGTCACGCTGAAGTTGATTCAACCCGGAAAGCCGACGCAGAATGCTTACATCGAATCGTTCAACGGCAAGTTCCGCGATGAATGCCTTAACGAACACTGGTTCACGAGCCTTGCGCACGCTCGCGCGCTTATCGCCGCGTGGCGCCAGGACTACAACGAGCAACGGCCGCACAGCGCACTGAATCACCTTTCGCCCGCCGAGTTCGCGGCGAAATATCGGGCAACAGCGGATGCTCCTGCCGCTTTCCAGGAGCTGGTTTAAAAGGACTTTGCTAGAAGCCGGCTGGCACTAACCAAGGGGGCAGGTCATCGCTATGAGCACTTCCGCAAAGGTCTTGCGTTGCGCTCTGCGCAATGCCTTCGCGAGCATCTCGCGATGTTCCGCCTTGGCGCTTCGACCGTACGCGGTCGCACGCTCTTTCTGACTCTGGATGAGTGCGTCATGCAAATCCCTTACCACAAGATTTGCCATCCCCCGTAATGCACAACACTCTGTCTGCGTTACGAGAAAGTATGGCTGCGGCGCATCCAAAACGCAAATTGAGGGGGTGCACCATCGGGGTTCACCGGAAAAACCAGCAGAGCGCTCAATTTTTCTATAGGCGTCTCCCTCCGCTGCGCTGCGGGCCGGGCTGTCGCGCTACGCGTCGAGCCTCGCGCAGCGAGTCTCGTCCCTTCGGGCATCCATCCCTGACGCCTCCGCGCCGTACCGGCGCTGCGCGCTGCGCTTGCCCAGCCTGCCGGCCGCATCGTGCGTCTTTCGCATGCGAAAGACGAAACCGACGCAGGCCGGTACTCCTGGCGCGCATGCTTCGTCTTCGCTCGTGGATGGGTATGTTATGCAATGACCTTTCAACCCGGAGCCCACTGTCGCCCGCCGCGATCCTGACGGATCGAAGCCAGTAACCGTGCGCGCCCACGGTCGCACGGTTACTGGCTTCTTCAAGCGCTTTCGCGGCATATCCTCGGCCGCGCTGCGGCCTGCGGTATTCCACGTCGCTTGCCCGTCATGCTGCGGCGGGCGCGCGTTTGCTCCGGGCAGTGCGAAACGCGAACCACGCCTCTGCGGCTGCCCCTTTCTCGAACGCTAAGGAGCAGACCGTGAACTATCTTTACCACGGCGATTGCCTTGTCGCCATGCCCAAACTCGCCTCTGAGTCGGTTGATTGCGTTGTCACTGATCCACCATATCTCGTTAACTACCGCGATCGCGGCGGGCGCACGATCGCCAATGACAGCAACGACGAATGGCTCGCGCCAGCATTTGCAGAAATGTTTCGAGTGCTGAAGCGCGATGCGGTTTGTATCAGTTTCTACAGCTGGAACAAGGCAGATCGATTTTTTCTCGCGTGGAAAGCTGCGGGATTCCGAATCGCCGGGCACCTTGTTTTCACCAAGTCCTATTCATCCAAGGCCGGACTGGTCAGATACCAGCATGAATCGGCCTATGTGCTCGCGAAGGGACGGCCACCCGTGCTGGCGCAGCCGATCGCGGATGTTGTGCCGTTCCCGTACAGCGGGAATCGACATCATCCGACCGAGAAACCCGTATCGAGCCTGCGCACGTTGATCCAGGCTTTCACGAATCCAGGCGATACGGTTCTCGATCCGTTCGCTGGATCGGGCTCGACGTGCGTGGCTGCGCGCGAGCTGGGTCGGCGCTATATCGGGATCGAGCTGGACGCGCGCTATTTCACCGCAGCAAAAGCACGGTTGCTCGCATTCAACCAGGGGGCAGTCTAATCGGCAGGGGAGTGCGCCAGTCGAAGGCCGGTACCGGCGGTGCCGGCGCAAGGGGATGCGTCGCGCGATCGAGAAAGCCGCGTGTGCATTCGGGACGTTCAGTGCACCAGGCGCTTCGCGCTGCGCCGCAAGCGGCGAGTTGGCTTGTTGCGGCTTCGCCGCAAATGGGCGCTCGCCGCGCGGCGTGCCGGTGCTGCCTGACATTTCCGCAATCCGCCAGTCCCCTGAGTTCGCCGTCCCATACGCGACCGTAGCGTCACGCCGGGAGCGTGCAAGCGTGCGCTTCGCCAGTCGCGGCACCCGTTCGGTGCTCGCCCTACGGGMTGCGCTCCGCATGCGGCTTTGCGCCTGCCCTTGCACGCTCCCGGCGTGACGCTCCTTATGTCGCGGGACGACGAACTCAGGGGACTGGCGGCAGCAGTTCTGCCGAAAGCGCAGGCAGCACCGGCACAACCCCTACGTGGGGACTCGGAATCTAGGGTCCCGGTCAGCCTGAACCCCTTAAACCAAGCGAGGCATACATGAAACCGAGCCTTCTTCGCCGTAACGCAGCTTTTTTTCTGGGCTGCGACTTGAACGCGGATATCCGCGTGTTGTATCGCCGGCGTCGCGTGGAGGATGACGTGCGCGCTGTGCGTCTTGAAATCCTGATCGATGGCCAGCTAAAGCGCATAATGCTGTATCGCCACGCGCGCGGCACTTGGTCCCCGATGCCCCTGTAAGGAGATCCGCAAATGACAATTTACTCAAATGCACTCGACGCACGCGTCCAATGGGCGTTGCACCGGATAAGCGTAGTCGCAGGTGACGAGAAGGCAGCTCAAGCTCAGTTGTCCTTGGCGCTCACCTATGCTGAGCGCAGCGCAGAGGTGGCAGCTAGGAAGGACGAGGATGTGCAATGTCCGGCACTTCTCGCAGACGTGCCGCAGCTTCGCGCCGCGTTTATGGGGGCCGTCGAGTCGGTGCGCGATCAGCGGCAAAAGCGGCGCACGCGTGAGGGCATCGAGGCCGAGATTGAAGCTATAGATAGGCAGGTAAGCCGAAGCTGTGGACTGTCGTATGAGTTGTTTGTGATGCGGTTTTCAGCGGAAGTGGACTACTTTCTCGAGACCGTGGAAGCACCCTATCAAGCACTTGCCCTTGAGGTTGCAGCAACCATGGGTTATGCGACACCGGCGGAGCGCGAGGAGATGCAAAACGAGATCGAGGAATCCGGTGGCTGCCCTTTAACCGGAATCGATCCCGACTGCTGTCCGTGCGGTAGACACCCGTAACGAAGCGCAGGCGCGGCTGCGCCCAGAGTCGCGCCTGCGGATATTTGCGCATACGAACAAGCTCGCCCCGGCAAGCGTGACGCCTGTTTCGCGTGTCTTTCGCTTGCGAAAGACGCAACCGGGGCGTTGGCGGTGCGCCAGTCGCACGCGCTCCGCTGCGTGGTGTGCTTGAGTGCCGCGCAAGTTGGAGTGACGGCGAGCCTGCTGTTTAATCCCAGGCAAGCTGATTGACGCCCCGCTCACGAATGCAGCCGACGATATGCCATCTAGCCGGGCATGGCAAGAATTCACTCGTGCAGCTCGGAAAAATGGCAATTCATGCTGTCAGAAGTGCAGACCGTGTCAGCTGTCACTGAGGATGTGGGTACAGAGAAGGCCGCGCCGCTTGTTGCAATGAAGAAAGATATAGCGGCTATCGTCGTTGAGCATGCGCTAAATGCGTGGATGTCGGAGCCGATGTGGCTACGCCGCGTTGAATACTTTCCTTGAACACTCGTATCCCATGGGATACAATCTGATATGAGAATTGAGCAGRMCTGCSGAATTTGCCAAGTGGATGCGTGACTTGCGTGATCCCATCGCTCGTGCACAGATCGCCAAGCGGATTCAGCGGCTGGCGCGTGGACAGTTTGGTGATGTGGAACCGGTTGGCTCTTGCGTCAGCGAAATGCGCGTGCATACTGGGCCTGGCTATCGCGTCTACTTTACCCAATGCGGTTCAGCGCTCATCATACTGTTATGCGGTGGCGACAAATCAACGCAACAACGGGACATTAAGCGAGCCTTGATGCTTGCTGCTGAATTGAGAGATTAGCATGGGAATTAAGACGACACCTTTCGATGCGGCTGACTATCTTGACGTGCCCGAGGCGCAAGCTGAATATCTTCGCGTCTCGTTCGAAACGGGCGACGCGGCCGACATTCAGGAAGCCATCGGTACTGTCGCGCGTGCGCGCGGCATGACGCAAATTGCGCGCGCGGCGGGGGTTGGCCGTGAGAGCTTGTACAAGGCGCTAGATGAGCACGGCAATCCGGAATTCGCGACTATTCTAAGTGTCGTGCGTGCGCTTGGGCTGAAACTCACTGTCACCCCTACCTACGATCATGCTTGATACCGATTCGATATCTTTCTAGCTTGCACGCACACAAAGGGATCGGCACAACACACGCGTGGTCTCGTGCATGATGCGGCTAAATCGCATAAGCGCGATCTAGACTAACTTAGCTGTAGCCGCCAAACACCTCATCGGCGCGATCATGTCGCGTGCCCGGATTCATCGGCTCTTGCAATTTTTGTATTGCGGCCGATGACTATGAGGCCCGTGGATCTGCGCAAAAACACATTGTGCGCTAATCTCGTCTGCTTGCTCTCCAACTGGGGCCGTCTAAAGAGACTATACCGGCTCTGCCGGCTGCGCAGAATGGACGACCAAAAGCGTTTTGATCTGCGGTAGCGCTTTTTCCCATTGCTCCGCAGGAACTGCATCAAGCCGTTCCGCCTTAATAAGTTCCAACACCGCCTTTTGATTCCGTTCTCGTTGGCGTTTCTCCTGCTGCTTCTTGCGCTCTTGTAGCTGCTGTAGCTTATAGGCTGCCCGCTGGATTTCTTCGTCTAGTGTGCGAACCTTACGGCCTGGCTTTGTGGTGGCGTTTTGTTGAGTCATGCTTTACCTTGGTCAATGCGATTTCCCAGGGAAAATCTGCTGGTTCAGATTTTTGACGTCTTGTGCTCCACGCTCGTCATGTTATCAAATGACGGATACCATCCACTAGAGCCTTGAGGTAGGAATAGCACGGACCGATCAGCGTGCAGGGCAAGCCCCGCGCCCCGGCAGAGGCGTCACACACCACGCAACTTTGTTGCTAGTGTCGAACTCGTCACAATAACAGGGATTTTAGCGTGGCGACACCGAAGATGTGACGAGGCGACACCGAAGACTGTGAAAATACTCCAAACCTTTAAGGAGAAAGAATAAATGCCACGGCAAAAAGGATCAGGCAAGGGACCTACAACACGCTTCAACATCCGCTTGGATGAGCACACTGGCGCATACTATCGGTCCAAGGCAAACGAGCACGGAGTGAGTGTTTCCGAGTATCTAAGGCAGATGCTAGTACAAGGCGTGATTGCGGAAAATGTCAGTGAAATCGAGCAGCGACTCAAGCAGGCTGTCGCGCAAATTAACACGGCATCTATGGGTGGGATGGGTTGCACGAGTGACGACGAAATGTTGCTTTCCGTCTTCACTTGCGAGGCGTTGCTGACGGCGATTGTTGAGGCGCGTGATCCGCAAGAGCTATACAGTGCACAAGACGCTGCGCGGGCGAAGCTAAAGCGAATAAAGGGAGAGTGGCATGGTCAAACGTGACGCGAAGCGCAGCGCGAGTAGCTTTTCGCGCGGCGCAGAACTATGGATGCATCAGGCCAGAATGTTTGTTGTGGCGATCTGGACCGTTGCGCTCGTTTCCATGATCGTTGCTCTAGCCGTGGCGGTGGGCTACTTCTGGACCGCCACCCCTCCTAATGAGCGGTACGGGTTGGAGCGCAATATCCTAGCCCACATCCGTGACGCCTTGTACATGACGGCGGGGAAGATGGAGCTGCACGTCAACGGCGAATTGCGCAAGCTGGAAGTCGCGGACGTGGCGCTCTTGACCGACGAGATAGCTGACAACGCATGGCGCAAGCTGCGCAACGGTGGAGTGATCGGCTTGCTGTCCGGCATTGGCATGATCTTTCTTATCAGTTTGTACTGGTGGGGATACGGGCGCTCAAAGATGCAGGATGTGAAGCTTCGCGGTGCCGAGCTGGTGACGGGCCGGGAACTGAAAAAAATTGTTGAATTGCGTAACGAGGCTAGCCCGTACATGCTAGCTGGCGTGCCGATGCGCAAGGGCTCAGAAAATCTGCATACGCTGATTGCGGGCACGCAGGGTACGGGTAAGTCACAGCAGTTTTTTGCGCTGATGAAACAGGTCCGCGCGCGCGGGAAGCGCATGATTGTGTATGATCCAACCGGTGAATTCACCCAGGCGTTTTATCGGGAGGGCAAGGATGTACTGATGAACCCGCTCGATGCGAGGAGCCCGAACTGGAACGTTTGGCACGAAATCAAGAAAGACTACCATTTCGATAATCTAGCGAACGGCCTGATTCCCGATCCGGCCGAAGTAGACCCATTTTGGTCCCTGGCGGGCCGGATGGTGCTAAAGGATGTGTATCGCGTCTTGGGCAGAGAGGGCCGGCGCACGAACCGCGATCTGTACAACGCCATCGCCAAGAGCAACTTAGATGCGATGCATGCGCTGCTGCAAGGCACTGCCGGTGCCACCTACGTTGATCCGAAGACCGAGCGCACCGGCATGTCGCTCAAGATGACCGTGCAGAATCAGCTCGAGTCTTTTCGCTTCTTGCACGATAGCGGCGAGCCGTTCTCCATCCGTAATTGGGTGCATGAGGAGGGTGATTCATGGATGTTTATCACGGCACGTGAGTCGATGCGCGAAGCGCTGGCACCGCTGCTATCGCTGTGGATCGACACGGCAATCAAGGCGGTACTTGACCTCGAAGCGGTGCATCGTGAACGGCTTTGGTTCTGCATTGACGAGTTGCCGACTCTACAAAAGCTTGACATCCTCAAGCTCGCGCTCACCAACACCCGCAAGTACGGGCTGTGCATGGTGCTCGGCGTTCAAGACTTCTCTCAACTCTACAAAATCTATGGCATGCACCTGGCCAGTACAATCATTTCCGGCTGTCAAACCAAGCTGCTGCTGCGTGTGACAGACGGCGAGGCGGCCGAGCTACTGGCAAAATTGATGGGGCAATACGAGGTAGACGAGAAGGAAGAAACTCTGAGCTATGGCCTGAATTCGCATCGTGACGGCGTAAGCGTTTTCGCGCGCCGGAACATCCGCGACCTCGTGCTTACCTCGGAAATCCTAAAACTACCCGATATGACCGGCTACTTGACCATTCCCGGCGATTTTCCGATTGCTAAGGTGAGCTACGACTACGTGCCAACGCCAAAAATCGCCAGTGGCTTTATTGAGCGTACGGGGCTAGCCGTCGACTTCAAGCCGAAATATGCGCTATCCGCCGTGGCTAATACATCGGCTGAAGATCCAGCAGATAAACAACCGGGTACTGAGCAGGCAGCGAAGGCCGATGCCGAGAAAAGGCCGGCCGTCGATCTGCTGGACGAGGACGATGTGGATGGTCCGACTGCCACAGTGACGGGGGTGAAGCGCAACGCCAACGGCGAAACCATTGACCCGGAAACGGGCAAAGCGCGCCCGCGTTCGCATGTGAAAGACGATGCCGCGGCAACCGATAAACCGGGCGGAAAGCACGGAAAACCGCTTGCCGACGCCTTGTAAAGAGGTCGTGAGTGGCACTGGACGGCCAACCGTGAAGGTGACCTGTGCGCAGATGACGGCGCTGCTCGCTCAATATGACCGAGCGCTGGCGAAATAGTGGCGTACTATGTCGGGCGCCAACGTGCCGATCTGACAGACTAAACGTGGCAAGGATGCGCAGTTGGATGGACGTGCGATTTGCCTTTCTTGCGAGCTTTCAGCGTTCTGGCACCGAAAGGGGGCAGGGGATGATAAGTATGCACAATGTGGGCAGCGCTGGGCAAGCGTTGCACTACTTCTCCAAAGACAATTACTACACTCAGGGCGAAGGGTTGGAGTACTCTGAGTGGTTTGGCAAGGGGGCAGCGCAGCTTGACCTGTTTGAGCAGATCGACCGGCAAGCGTTTTTTAACATCCTTTCTGGAGAAGTTGAGGGTCGTGAACTGGGCAAGTGGGTAAAAAACGGGGAAACTGGCGAGAAGGAGCGCGAGCACCGGCCAGGCACTGACGTGACATTCTCCGCACCCAAAAGCGTGTCTTTGCTGGCCGAGGTGCATGGCAATTGTCAGGTGCGCGAGGCGCACGAAGCGGCCGTCAAGCAGGCGCTTAGTTACGTAGAGTCGAACCTCGCGCAGACGCGGCAGACCGAGGGCGGTAAGACGGAGGTGGTGCAGACAGGCAATCTAACAGTGGCTATGTTCCGCCACAACACAAGCCGCAATCTGGACCCTCAAACCCACACACATGCCGTCATTGTGAACGCCACCCGCCGCGATGACGGGCAATGGCGCTCGCTAACCAACGACGACATTTATAAAGCGCAGCGCGTGGTCGGTGCAATCTACACGTCGGAGTTGGCCGATCGCCTGCAGGCGCTGGGCTACGATCTGCGGCGCACGGACGAGAAAGGCAACTTTGAGATTGCCGGCATTACCAGAGAGCAGATCGAGCACTTTAGTCAGCGCCGGGCGGAAATTGAGGCCTCTCTAAAAGCCAAGGGCGTGGACATTGACGATGCGACGGCTCAGCAAAAGGAGGACGCTACCCTAAAAACGCGGGCCCGTAAGGTGGACGTGGACCATGCCCAACTCATTGCTGACTGGAAGGATCGAGCCAAGGAGATCGGCATCGACTTCGATGCTATCCAGGCCAAGGCTGACGCCCAGCGTGCCCAGGGCGGCGTTGTGCGAGAAGACAAACTGACTGGCCGACAGGCAATGGAGTTTGCTGCGGCCCACCTGATCGAACGTGAAATCGTGGTGACCAAATATGACCTCATGGCGGTCGCCATCGAACACGGTGTTGGCCGTGTCTGCGTATCCGAGGTGCAACTGGCCTTCGATAGGCTAGAGTGCGACGGCGACTTGGTGAAGCTGCCAGACGGACAGTACACCACTAAGAAGATGTTGGGCAGCGAAATGTGGACGCTGGACCAGGTGCGGGCTCACACGGGCCAAGTGCCGAAAATGATTGACTCGGCGGCCGTAGCCGCCCGAATCCAATTGGCAGAGAAGAGACAGGGTTTTCAGTATACAGCCGGGCAAAAAGAGGCTATTTGCAAGGTGCTGACCAGCGAGGACCGCTATGTGGCGGTGCAAGGCTTGGCTGGCACCGGCAAAACCACAATGCTCAAATCACTGCGGGAAATGGCCAAGGAGCAGGGCTACACCGTTCGAGGCATGGCGCCGACCGGGATGGCTAGCAAGGTACTGGCTCGCGAAACCGGCATTGCTACTGATACTGTTTCGATGTTCCAGATTAAGGAGCGTCAGCTGCAGAAGGACATTGAGTTCGCCAAGCAGTACGCGCCCGACTTCGAGCGCAAGACCGAGGTCTGGATTGTGGACGAGTCATCACTGCTGTCGCAGCGTCAGAAGGCCCGACTTGACTACATGGCCGAGAAGGCTGGTGCCAAGGTCTTGTACCTGGGCGACACGCTGCAACTGCAGGGTGTGGAGGCCGGCAAGCCGTTCGAGTTGGCCCAACGTAATGGCATGGACACAGCCTACATGACCGAAATTAGCCGCCAGAAGACACGCGAGTTGCAGCGAGCTGTGGATATTATTGTTGGTCGTGATGTTTTGCAGGACGGGCAGCAGCTGACTCAGGTAGAGCTGGCCAACAACCGCAGGGCATTTGCCTACATGGATAAGGCGGGCATGGTTCGCGAGGTTAAGGGGGGATCCGGAGCAGTGATTGATGCTGTGGTGCAAGATGTGCTCCAGATGGGGAAGGCGGAGCGTTGAGCGCACCATCGTCATCACCCGCGTACAACAAAGACCGCGTAGCGATCAATAACGGGGTGCGCGAGGGCCTGAAGGCGATCGGTGAGCTGGACCGCAACGACGATACGCGAGAGATTCTGGTGTCAAAGGGCTGGACGCGTGCGATGCAAAGGGAGGCCCAATACTACAGCCAGGGCGACGTGGTGCGGTTCGGCCGCGACTACCAGCAGATCGACGCCCGCAAGGGTGAGTACATGCGCGTGACGTCTGTTGATGCGCCGGTCGGGACGGTTGTGTTGCAGAAGGAGGATGGTTCGACCATCGCTTGGCAGCCTAAGAAGCACAATAAGATTGAAGTCTACGAGACTGACAGGCGTGGCTTGGCCAGGGGCGATCTGATCCGCCTGACTCGAAACGAAGGCGAGTTCAAAAACGGCGAGGTAGCCAGGGTAGTAGCCATTGCCGGCGACCGCGCAACCCTGATGTTGCGCCAGGGCAAACAGGTGTCACTGCATGAGGTTGACCTTTCCAGGAACAAACATTGGGACCATGCTTACGCATCAACGGTCCACGGATCCCAGGGCGCCACTCAGTATCGGGCAATCTTCCATATTCGGGCACCTGAAACGGATAATGAGCGCAAGCAACAACGCCTCATGGAGCGCATGGCAAAGGTGTTTGGTGACCGCAGCTTTTACGTCGGTACGACCCGTGCGAGCCATGAGCTTCGCATCTACACCAACGACAAGGGCCTTGCAGCACGCGCCTTGGCCGCCAAGCAGGATAAGACAAGTGCTGTGGAAGTCATCCAGCGGTACGAAAAAGGCACCGGCATTACGGCCGGCAGAGGCTCGGTGTCGCCACAATTAAACCGTGACTATCAAAGGTAATCCCGTTAAAATTCCAACTTTTGCGGGCGGAAGCTTACAGCCTGCGCGTGCCAATATAGGTAAGCTAGCCTGCACTTTGCAACAACAAACCTTGATACATATACAGAAGCTACGCCATGACTGAATCGACAGACGCCGGAAAACCGGCGGAGGGACGAAGCGTCGGCGGGTACGAATCTACAGTGACAGAAGGACGGTATTTCTTTGCATAAAGCCCGAGTTGCGCCAGCGCATCATAGATCTATGTGACGAGTTGGAGACGCTTGCCAATATATAAGTAATTAAATTGATTGAGGCTGATCCAAAGAACGCCGCAAATCATGTCAATATGGCATTCATTTTTTGACTCCTTCGATATCTTTACGTTCATTTGTCTAAGGAAAGGTAGGGTGTATAGCACTTGCCATAGGCTATGGTGTTAAGCGCTTTGATTACGTTTTTATTCGCAGAATGTTGACCGCTTTGTCGGCATGAAGAAGGCAAAGATTGTGGTTGCCTCGACTAAGGCTAAAGAATCGAGTCAAACCAAGTTTTAGCGTCCTGCTGGTCGTCTTTGCGGTCAGCATTTTTGTAGTCAAGGAAAAACTTGGCTGTTAGATATATGCTATGTGTATAAGTTGGGCTGTTGATTGGCTTTGTCCTTCATTGCCCGATCGAACATGAACTCCAGCGTGGCCGCTGGCCTGATGCTGCTCTTCTTCCTCTTCGTCTTGTATCTGACTGCGCGGTACGGTATGAAGCGCATCGACGTGTCACACGAGGAAATCCGGCGTGTCCTGGCTGAATCGAACCGACGCATAGATGAGGAACGGCGTAATCTTGCGCGGCGGCTGCACGATGAAGTCAACCCTCAACTACTCATCAGCAAGCACGCCCTAGAGCAGCTAGAACCACTGGTTAAGGGCAATGAGAAGGCGTCGGTACTGCTGGCTCGTGCGCTTGAAATGGTGTCCGATGCCTATGCACAAACACGCGACATCATCAAGAACACTCGCATTGAGGTTATCGACTCCATCGGTTTTACGGCCGCCTTAGAGTCTCTCGTCGTTTACTACACGTCATTCTTTAATGAAACCGCGATCACTTTGAACCACAATCTGCCCAAGCGTCCAGAGCTGCCGGAGGCTATGGCCGTGAGTGCCTACAAGATCATCCGAGAAGCCCTGCTGAATGCGATGAAGCACGCCAATGCCCTCCCGAGTGCACGTTTCGGTACAGTACAACAAAGCATTCAACCAGTACAAAGTCGAAGTTGCCGACGATGGGATGGGTATGAACGCGTCTGCGAAAAATATTGAGAGTGCCGGCATCGGGCTGATCGACATGCGTGAGCGCGTACGTGCGCTGGGGGGCTGTTTGAAAATCCAGGTCACCGATTCAGCCAATGCGCAGCGACCCGGCACCCGTATCAGCTTTTCATTTTCAGGGCAGTCGTCGTGATGCCGTAGCGGATGGCCAACTTGGTAATGTCAGCTTGGCTTTCCACACCTAGTTTGCTTTTTACGCTTTTTAGCAGCGCGCTCACTGTTTTGGTGGATAGATCTATTTGCGCTGATATGTCGGATAGGGCGGCGCCGTCAGCGGCCAGAGCAAACGTGCGCATTTCCTTCTCGTCCAGCAGCTTATTGGGATCGCGCTCTTTCACTGCTGACCAAGCCAAGAGTTGGGCAATCTTCGGCGAAAAATATTCTTTTCCCGCGGCCACTGTCCGAATCGCCTCGTTGAGTATTTCGGTACTTTCGTCCTTCCGCACAAAAGCCAACACACCAAGCTTATAGGATTTTTCGATGATGTACTGATCATCAAACTGCGAAAAAATGATGATCTTGGCCGACGGCTCGCGGGCCAGTAGCTCCTCGCAGACGTCCAGCCCGTTTCTTCCGGCATTCTTTCCGCTGAATCGAAGGTCAATCACCAGCACGTCCGGTTTGACCTTCAGATAGCGGTCAACCACACCATCTAGATCGTAGGCGACCTCGACTACGCTGACACCGTAGTCCTTCAGCACGTCACGGAAGCCGGCCACCAGTAGCTGATGATCGTCCACTAAAAATACGTTGATTCCCAAGTCGTCACCCATTGGTCATGTGATCAGGTCGATCCCGAGGGTCAAGCGCTGGTGCTGCCGACACTGCGTCATGTGGTCAGTACGCAGTACATCGGCGAGGTTCGACGCTTGAACCCGTGTCCTACTCGCGAATTTTGACAGAAATGTGGCGGCAACTTCATCGCGACACACGTTCCGCCCAACGCAACGCGGTGATATGGATTTGAAGAAGTAGTAAATTTTCCGAAACAATCATTATATTTTTCCGACAATCGGAAGTTAAATTTCCGATGTGGTCTTTCTTTTTCTTCCGTCTTATGGCAACAATGCCGCGGTGAGTGCAGTCGGGCCGCTTAGCAACTGCACAGTTTTGCATGCCGGTCTGTGCTAAAGCGCCGTCGTCATAGCCGTTGCAGCACATAAAGTTAGATTGCTTTCATTGTGGAAGCATAAAACTGTACAAATAGCGCAATCGAAAACCCCTATATGAATTTCGTTGCACGTACTTTAGCCGTTGCTAGCCTACTGTTGGTACCAATCGCTGCGTCTGCAACGTGCTGGGAAGATGCGGGGCGGGGGTATGGTATCGACCCCTTGTTGCTCAAGGCGATCGCCTGGAAAGAGTCGCGCGGCTGGGCCGGCGCGGTCGGTCCTAAGCTGGCGGACGGCAACCGCGCCGTGGGCCTCATGCAGGTCAATACAATTCATTTGCCGACCCTGATACGGTTCGGCATCCGTCGCGAGCATCTGTTCGACGCTTGCGTGAGCCAGAAGGTGGGCGCATGGGTGCTAGCCGACTGCATCCAGCGCTTTGGCGCCACCTGGAAAGCAGTGGGTTGCTATTACGTTGGCCCCAACTCTCAGAATGTCGCTGCCCAAGTCAGATACGTACGGGACGTACAGCAATTCTACGAAGGCTACAGGCGGCAGGCACAGCAATACTCAACCACGCCGGCACAAGTTGCTAGCTACCAAGGGGATTGACGCATGGCGTTGCTAGCCAACACGTCTCGTTTTTCTCTCGTCTTCGCGTTGGCCGCCGCAGGTGTGACTGTCGCCAATGCTCAGTCTGTGAATCAGCTCAGCCCAATCGAGCGCTTGCCAGATGTCGTGCAATTTGGCGTGCCGCGCGACGCCAAGTTCGTCTTTTGTGACGGCGAGGACTGTCCCGAGCGTTCGATCAAACATCTGCACATTCCGCCACCGCCACTGCCCATGCCGCAACCGCAGTCTGTCCAAATGCTAACCGAACTTTCGCGCGGAAGTCGAGCCAGTCAAGCTGGAACCTGTGAAACGCAAGCCAAAGCGCAGAAGGTCAACGTTGAAGTACGAATGCAAACCCGCCCCTACGAAGTGATCGGTTTCGCCGTCTTTGCATACTCCCAGCGCAAGGCCCCAAAGTACAGGGAATCCTACTTTTCATAGAAAGGAGTGCTTTTCAAATGACCGTAATGCAAGCAATAAGCGCGCGCGACAGCAATGCTCAGCGGTGGCTCAGAACGCTGATAGAGGTAGGCATCGTCATGGTTTTGATGACGCTTGTCTCCAGCGTCTATGCTAGCGACGGTACGGAGTTCGACGCAGCAGTGACGCAGTGGGAAAGGTGGGTCAAGGGCAACCTGGGCAGGCTGGCAGCCTTTATCGCTATCGGCGTTGGTTCAGTCATGGCCGCTGTCAGGAAGGACTGGAGTTGGTTTTTCGGTGGCGTTGTGTTGTCGATGGGGGTCGGTGTGGCCGTCGGCATCGTCAACGCCAGCTTTACGGCAATCATCTAAAGGTGCAGGGTGGCTATGTCAGAAAGAACCGATCTTTCCCACTACATCCCGAGGCGTTTGGACGATGCCCCCAAGTTCCTATTCTGGGAGTTGGACATTGCTGGCATTGGCTTAATGGGTGTCTTGGCAGGCATTGCCACGGGCTTTCCCATTCTTGGTCTGGGTCTTGGAGTTGCAACTGCGTTTTTCTACAGCAAGCTTAAGACAGGCAAGCACCCGGGCATAGCCACCCACCTCTTGTACTGGTTCACCGGGTTCCCGCAGCCCAAGGAGCTGCCGGGTAGCCATATCCGAGAACTCAACGGATAGGAACAAGTGTGCCATGTCGCCAGAAAAAGCCAACAACGAGCGAGATTGGCTGAAATCGCAAGTGCGTTTTCATCGTGCGTTGAACGTCGGCTTGCTTGCCGCCCTGTTGATGGGAGTGATCTTGCTGGGTTTCGTCGTTTTGCGCGATACCACCAAGATCGTGCCACCTGAGGTGAAGCGCCCTTACGAAATCAGCTCGAACTACGCCAACAAGGACTACCTGCTGGACATGGCCGACTATGTGCTGGCCCAGGTGCTGACCGTCACGCCAGACAACGTTGACTACAACGTCAAGACCATCCTGCGCATGGCTCACCCGGATGGCTACGGTGCGCTCAAAGCGTCGCTGGAGGCCGCGGCGCTTCGCATGAGGCATGAGCGGGTCACCACGATTTGGGTGCCGCGCAAAGAGGAGGTGAACGAGCAGGATCTGCGCGTCAAGGTCAGCGGCAGGTTGAAGACCTACATCGCCGACAAGCTTACTTCCGAGCGTGACAAAGATTACCTTGTTGAATTTAACGTAACGGTCTCGGGGCGTCTGTATGTATCCAAAATTGAAGAAATCGTTAAGCGCGATCCTTCTAAGCCTACTGGTACTTGAAGCACGTGCAACGCAGATCGTTGACAACGCCGACCGAGGCCACGTTCAGGTCAATATCTCGGCCCACGAACAGAACCGCCTGGCCATCGAGGGACGCCGCATTGCTAACGTCGTGCCTTCGGCCAAGGGCGTGCTGACGTACGAGAAAGACGAAGCGCTTGGTGCACTATATTTCGCCCTGGCCAGCGACAGCATGAACCACGGCACTGTCACGCTGTTCGTCTCCGACGAAAAGGGCATGACCTACAAGCTGATTCTGGTGCCACGCCCGGTCGCCGGAGAGGAAATCATTCTGCGGCCGCCGAGCGAGAAGGTGGCCCTTTCGAGCCGTGCGGCATCGGGCAACCGCGCGTTATCGTACCAACGCCACATCAAAGACCTGATGCTGGTGATGGCTGATGAGTCGCAGCAGGCGAGCGTGGATGTCATCACGGTGAACAAGGAGGTGCCGCTGTGGAAGGAAGGCCACCTGGTTTTGGAGGACAAGTACATTGACGATGACATGGTGGGTGAGAAATACCGCCTAACCAACGTGTCCCCTTCCGACATGCTGTTGGTCGAACAGGAGTTGTACCGGCGTGGCGTGCGCGCAGTCGCCATCGAGCATCAGACGTTGCCACCGGGGGAATCGACAAACATCTTCATTGTGCGAGAGCGCAAAGACAATGATTGATCCGAATTCCCAAATCAAGAAGCGCCAGATGCTGCTAACCGGTAGTGCTGTGGCTGGCATCATCGTGCTGATCGGCGCTGGCATGTTCCTGTTTGACAGCGGTCCGACCCACCACCGAGAAAAGCCCAAGACCGTCTCCATCACCGCGCCCGGCACGGTGGACGACAAGGACGCTTGGCGTGCTCAGCAGGCAGCGGCCGAAAAGGCGAATTCTACTCGCATTGACGAGGTAAAGGCTCAACTCACGGCGCAGGAAGAAGCCAACAAGCGGCTCGCCCAGGCGCTGGAAGAGCTAAAGGCAGGCAAGGCGGCTGACGCCGGCGCAAGCTCACTGGCTGCCGATGTTTCCGTGCTCGACAAGCCACTGCCTACCAGACATACCGGCGCCGGTCAGCGCGTATTGAACTCTCCGACCGGCAACAGTGAATCCGGCATATTGAACCAGCCGCTCAACTCTGCGCCCGAGCCGCCTAAGCGCGAATTGGAGATGATTACCTTCGGCTTGCCGGGCGGCAAGGTCGGCATGGATGGTCTGCGCGCCGGTGCGGCAGACGGGAACGCGGAAGGGGGCGGCTTCCGGAGCAACGAGAAAGCTACGCGGTTTGGGACGGCAAAAGGGGCCGTCGAGGCCAAGCGTGCTCCTATAGATTTCATCCCTGCTGGCTCTTTCGTTAGGGTAGCGATGCTCAACGGCGTGGATGCGCCCACTGGCGGCCAGGCGCAAAGCAACCCGTTACCGGTGGCCTTTCACGTAATTGACGTGGCTAATCTGGCCAATAAGCACAAGCTTGACATTAAGGACTGTCGGTTCATCGCCGCAGCGTGGGGCGACCTCTCCTCCGAACGGATGATGGGCCGCACCGAAACGCTGAGCTGCATTATCAACGGCGAGACGGTCGAGATGCCCGTCAAGGGCCAAGTGATCGGTGAAGACGGCAAGACTGGCGTGCGTGGCCGCCTCGTCACCAAGCAGGGCCAGCTGCTCGCTAACGCGCTCTTTGCCGGCACGCTGTCTGGCATTGGTCAGGCGATTCAGCAGTCTTCTTCCATCGTGAATTCCGGTGCTGGTGGAATGACGCAGATAGTCGACCCGGACAAGGTGGCTCAAGCCGGCCTCGGCGGTGGTTTGGGTAGCGCCTCCAACATGCTTGCACAGTACTACCTTAAGGCCGCGGACAAGCTGTTTCCTGTCATTGAAACGGACGGTGGCCGTACTGTCGAAATTCTCATCACTAAAGGTGCCGTGTATGACGGCAAGGCGCTTGCCAAGGAGGAATACCGGGGGTTGCTCAAACGCTCCAGTACCCGCAACAGGAGTTATCAAGATGACTAAGCGCGCATTGATTTTTGCGTTGGCCACCGCGCTCGCCGTTCCCGCTTTTGCCAACGAGCAAGCGCCAGCGTATATCGTAGACAAGTTCAAGGCCATGTACCCAAAAACGACTTTCAATGAAGTTCGCAAGTCAAAAGTCTTGGGCCTCTACGAAGTGGTGATGGGCGAGAACATTGCCTACACTGATGAGTCTGGCCGCTTCTTCCTCTTTGGGCATCTGTTCGACATGCAGGAGCAGGTGGACTTAACCGCTTCGCGCCAGCGCGAGGCCAAGAACACAGAGTTTCCCACGCAACACCTAGCCAACGCCATCAAGTCCGTGAAAGGCGACGGCAGCCGTGTGTTCGCCGTCTTCAGCGACCCCGATTGCCCATATTGCAAACAACTGGAAGGCGAGCTTGCGCATCTGGATAACGTGACCATTTACACCTTCCTTTACCCATTGGAGTCCCTGCACCCGCAGGCCAAGACGAAGGCGGTTAGCGTTTGGTGCGCGCCCGACCATGGCAAGGCATGGAGCGAACTCATGTTGGCCGGCAAGAAGCCAAAGCTGGTGGCGTGCAACAATCCGGTCAATGACAACCTGGTGCTTGGCTCGAAGCTCGGCGTAGTCGGTACCCCGACGCTGATTGCCGCCGATGGGCGCGTGATGCTTGGCTTTGCGCCGGCCGAAAAGCTTGACCGATGGCTAGACGACGGCAAGCCAGTGGCTCAGCAAGGAGCGGTCCAATGAAGCCTGTGGTGAAGACGAGAGCAATGGCCTTGAGCCTGGGGGCTATGCTGGCTCTGTGCGGTTGCGTCAGCATGTCTGGCCTCGATGCGAAATCTAACTTTGCGTGCAAGGTGCCAGATGGAATTTTTTGTGAGTCCATGAGCGGCATCTATGCCAATGCCCAGGCAAACGACCTGCCTGGCCAGCGCATGGACCAGCGTGCGAAAACTGATCCTTTGATTGCGCTTTCGCAGGCGAAAGGCGTGTTGACCAAGCCGCTCTACAGTGGCACACCGATCCGTAGTGCGCCGCGGCTGCTGCGCGTGTGGTTTTCTCCTTGGGAGGACTCGGACGGTGATTTGCACGACCAGAGCTACGTTTACTTACAAGTCGATTCAGGCCGCTGGTTAATCGAACACAATCAGCGTCGCATCCAGGACGCCTACCGTCCGGTACGCGCGCCGGCCAGCGCCACCATGTCGCAATCGCCCGGCGCAGCGCAAGACTGCCAAGCCTGCCAGGATCAACAGTATGGCCAAGCTGCTGTCCAGGGCGGTGAAGCGGAAGAAGTAGTAATCGGTGTGCGTCAGGACCGCATGAGCGACGCCCAAGCTGCGCAATTCTTGGACGGCGTGCTAACGCCTGGCGACGTAGCGCCACAGGCCAAATAGGGCCCCTTCAGAGCATGCCGGCACGAGAAACCATTACGGAGGCCAACGAATGCAAGAAACGGCGATAGAAAAGCTAAAAGGCGCCGCAGCCAAGTTTTGGAACGAAACAGTGCTGGGAAACGCTTCTGACGTGGGCAAGCAGCCCGCGCCGGTGGAGATGGCCAACGAAATTACCAGCCTATACGGGTTGCATCGCATTCTCAAATATGACCAATACGATGAGAGCACCGGGCTGTTCTACAACGACAACTCCGTGTCCTTTTGTTTTGAGCTTATCGCGCAGACCGGCGCCGATGAGGACATGACGAATCGGTTGACGACGCTCTTTACACCGATTCCTCCACACACCGGCATACAGTGGTGCCTGTTTGGTAGCCCGATCTTAGATGAGCCGTTTCAAGCCTATCTGGACCAGCGGCACATCGCGGTGGATAACGAACGTACCCCACCGTTCTTTCAGGATCTGGCTAAGCGCCGCGTCGAATACATTTACAAGAAAGGCACTCCGCTTTGGCCGAACGACAACTATTTTGTTAAGAACATTCGCCTGCTTGTATCCATCACCAAAGCAGGTTCTCACCGAGACAGCAAGCTGGTGGAGGAAATGTACGAGTTGCGCGAGACGTTGCGCGCGTCACTGCGTACAGCGAGCCTGCCAGCTTTTCCCTTGAACGCCGATGGCCTCATTCATTTCCTGTGGCCTATCCTCAATCCCGAGTGCATGTTTGACCAGGAACCGCTGCCGGACTTGCATTACGACGATGGAAAGTCGATTAAAGACCAAGTGACCCGGTTTGGTCAGCACGCGCGTGTCAAAGCCAACGAAATCCTGTTTGGCCTGCCGCCCGAGCAAGAGAGCGATGACGATACTCGCATAGCCGTGCGCGGCTTTGGTGTATTGCAGTACCCGAAAAAGAAAGAACTGTGGGAGATGGCCAACATCATCGGCGCCTTCTTTGACGACGGTCTGCAGTACCCCTGCCCGTTTTTGGTCTGCGGCGGCGTCTTCACGCTCGACCCGAATGTGGTGGACACCAAAGCGCAGTTCAAAGCTGCCCGCACCAAACAAAACGCCAAGTCCAAGATGGCTGAGTTTCAGCCCGCGCTGCACATGCAGGCGAACGATTGGGACATTGTACTTCACCAGCTTAACAACGGTGGCAGCATGTGCGAGCTATATCACACGTTGCTGCTGTTTGCGCCCAAAAAGATAATCAACCGGGCCAGCCAGGTCGCGCTCAACATTTGGCGAAGCGAGCGCTTCACCATCTGTCCGCTGCGACTATTGCAACTGCCCGCGCTGTACGCCAGTCTGCCCATGACGTTGACCGAGCAGGTGCGCGACGACCTGCAGAAGATGCGTTTGCTCACCAACAAGACCACCGTGAATGCAGTGGATATGTCACCAGTGATTGGCGAATGGAAAGGCGCGGGTGATCCAGTAATGATGTTTTTCGGCCGGCGCGGCACGCCGACTTTCCTGGACTTCTATAGCAACCAACAGGGCAATTACAACGTCTTCGTGGCTGGCGTGTCAGGTTCCGGCAAGTCCGTGGCCATGAACGAGGTGGTGTCGGCCTATCGTGGCATCGGTGCTCGCGTGTGGGTGATGGATGTAGGCCGTTCCTATCGGAACCTCGTCGCATTGCAGCGTGGCACGTTCCTGGAATTCACACCCAGCATGAAAATTTGCATCAATCCCTTCAGCTGGGTGGGCACGGACAACGAGCTAGATTTCAAGGCCGAAATGCGGATGCTCAAGCCGATGATCGGCCGTATGGCATCCCCGAACGCGCCGCTCACGGAATTTCAGTATGCGCTCATTGCGGAGGCCATTACTGAGACTTGGAATGATTACGGGCAGGAAACCAATCCCACCCGGATTCGCGATTACTTACAGTCCAAAATCAAGAACGAATCGGGCGGAGTCGAGCGCGTGGCCTACGAGTTGGCCAAACAACTCCAGCCATTTACCAAGGAAGGCGTGTACGGTGATTTCTTTGACGGTCGCGCCAATATCAGTCTGGACGTCGATATGGTGGGACTGGAACTGGAAGAACTCAAAAACGCGCCCGAACTGCGCCGCGTGGTGTTGTATGTGCTCACTAGCCGTATCGCCCACGACATGTATCTGTCTCGCAATCGCAAAAAATTGTGCTTGATAGACGAAGCTTGGCAGCTTCTCGATTCAGACAAAGAGACCGCTGAATTTATTGAGGAAGGCTATCGTCGTGCGCGCAAGTATAAGGGAATTTTTTGTCTTGGTACCCAGGGCATTGAGGACGCTTTCAAGAATGACGCGTCACGGGCTGCCTACAACAATGCCGACTGGAAGATTCTGCTGCGTCAGGATCGCAAGAACCTGGAAAAGCTGATTGAGGACGGTATGGTGAATTTCTCGCCGGCTGTGAAGCGGATGCTGCTGTCGCTGCGCACTGAGAAAAACCGCTTTTCTGAGATGCTCATTTCGTCGCCCAACGGCGATGCTGTGGTGCGCCACATCCCCGATCCGTTCTCGCTGCTGATGGCCTCGACCAACGCGGACGACTTCAACGAGTGCGAGGCGCTATTGCAGCAAGGCTACACGACGATGCAAACCCTGGAAATCATGTTGCAGCGCCGTGGCTACACCAGTCACTCTCATCAGCGCCCTGGATAAAAAATGTCTGAACCGAACAACTCGGTGCCGGCCTCCCGTGAGGCGGCACCGACTAGCACGCCGGCCAGCAACGACCGCATGCGCATCGCCATGCAGGCCCTGCTGTCGGCCTTTATCGCGCTGCTTGCACTGTCGCCAGTGGCCTATGTGCTCCACCGCAATATGCCGCCGCGCTTGGCGACTGTGGACCTGCAAATGCTGATCGAAGAAGAGCAAAAGCGGATGTTGAATGTGGAGAGCCAAGGCAGCGATGTGACTGACGAACAGCGGGCGATAGCCGAGAAGCTGACCGTCGATTTTGCCAAAAAGCTGTCCGGCACCGTCGATGAACTGGGCAAGGAATGCAACTGTGTCATTGTCAACAAGGCCGCGCTGCTCGGTGGCACAGCCATCGATTATACGGACCATGTGCGTGCAAGGATCACGCGATGAATACCAAGTGCCTGTACCTGTCGCTGTGCGCCGGCATCTTCGGCATGAGCTTGCTGGCTGTGGCCGCTATGCCCTGGCTTGTCTTCACGATCAATCTGACCAAGAGCCTGCCGGGCACGTTCTACGTCATTCACAAGGGCGGCAGCCTCAGCAAGGGCGACCTGATCGCTTATCGTTGGCACGGCGGTGCGACCTACCCGGCCGGTACTACCTTCATCAAGCGTGTTGCCGGTGTACCCGGTGACACGGTTAAACGGGACGGCACGGCGTTTTTTGTCAACGACCAATATATCGGGGTGGCCCAACCCTTTTCAAAGGCTGGTGTGCCCCTGGCGCCCGCTAAAGGCGGACCTATCCAGCCTGGCGAATACTTCGTGGCCACGCCCAACCCCGACAGTCTGGATTCACGCTACGCGCTTACTGGCAACGTCAAGCAAGTTGATGTCATTGGAAGGGCCTATGAGGTTTTCTAAACTAATCGCGGCCTGGCTAGCCGCGGCGATGCTTCCTGCTGCCAATGCTGTCCATTTGGGCGTCATCGGGCAAACTTACCCGATTGGCGAGGAAAGCGCGCTTGACATGATCATGAAGAAATTGCGCCAAAAAGAGCGTACCGGCGAGTTGAAGAAACTGCAGGAGCAAGCGATCCAGCGCTCGATGGACAGCGTCAAGCACATGAAGCCCGTTGAAGGCATCACCGCCGTGGCCGAGCGCGCCCAGCGTTTGATCGACCCGACCGTCACCTATGCCAAGGCTGTCACCACCGACGATGGACGCATTGTCATCCCGGCGGGCACCCAGATTAACCCGCTGGACATGATGAACCTGACAAAGACCTTGGTGTTCTTTGACGGGCGCGATGCCGCACAGTGCAAAGCCGTGCACAAGCTGGTCGCGCAAGGGCCGGCTCGCCTAAAGCCGATCTTGGTGGCCGGATCCTGGCTGGACCTGACCCAAGCTTGGAAGACTCAGGTGTTTTATGACCAGCACGGCTCGCTGACCCGGCGGTTCGGCATCAAGGCCGTGCCTTCCGTGATTCGCCAGCAAGGAAAGATGCTGCTCGTCGAGGAGATTCCCGCGAAGGAGTTGCAATGAAACGCAGGCTTGTCGCCGTCTGCATATTTCTGTTCGTCACTTTCGCGCACGAGAGCTTGGCCGGGGTGTGCCAGGGCAAGTTTGCCAACCCGATTACCGACATTTGCTGGAGCTGCCTGTTTCCAATCACACTCGGGGGCATCCGAATCATGACGATGGGCCAGGAAGACACCGGTAATCCAGGTGGCTTTCTCTGCACCTGCACCGACCCTTTGCGTATCGGAATTAAGACCGCCTTTTGGGAGCCGGCGCGGCGCGTGGACGTGACCCGCACGCCGTACTGCTTTGTTTCGCTGGGCGGTATCAAGATCGATCCTGGCATTCGTGCGCCAGAAGGTGAAGTGCGCCTGCAACAGGACAACACGAAGCAGTCCAGCTATCAAGTTCACTGGTACATCGACCCCATCCTTTACTGGCTCGAGGTGCTATTAGACTTCATATGCCTTGAAACGGGTTCTTTTGACGTTGCCTACATTACCGAGGTCGATCCAACTTGGAATGACGATGAGCTGACGATGCTACTGAACCCGGAGACCTTTCTGTTCGGCAACCCTATTGCTCAGGCCGCGTGCGCTGGCGACTGCGTACTGTCGTCCTTTGGTTTTGGCAGCAATGTCCTGTTCTGGTGTGCGGGCTGCCAAGGATCGATTTACCCATTAAACGGCCACGTACAAGCGCACGTGTCGCACGTGCAGGCAAGTTCACTGCTGGTGCAGCGCATGACCGCTAAGCTGCACCGCGAATTCCTCATGTGGGGCACATCGGGCGAGGATGGTTTGTGCGGCATTTATCCGTCACCGGTCATGGACAAGACCCAATACAAATACCACATGCTCTATCCGATACCGCAAACGCAAAAAATCAATAGACGCTGTTGTCAGCCCTATGGGCGCACGACGGCCTTATGGGGAGCCGGCAGGAGCTATCCCTATAAAGGTGAGGATTTTGCCTACATGATTTTCCGTAAGAAAAATTGCTGTTTGGGAGTGGGATTCTGATGAAGAAGGTTGGCATTGGATTGATGCTGCTTGCTACGTTTGTACGGGCAAGCGTGGCGCAGGGCACACCGACCGCGTCTGAGGTGGATCAAGAGCGTCAACGTATTGAGACGCAACGCAAGCAGATGTTTGATGCCTCCAACCCGGCCACCCTGACGAGGAAAGGCGCCATGCCCAGCGTGCACGATATCGAGCGCGAGCGCCAGAAGGTAGAGCGGGAGCGTAAATCCATGTTCGACGCAAATAACCCAGCCATCCAAAACTCGGCCAACGTGTTCCCGAACGTACCGACGCCCGAGCGGGTCGGCATCGATATCGAGGCGATTACCCGACAGTACGAGCGTAAGGCCGAGGCACGTAAGATGGACGATCTGATGATCTTCGCCAGCTTCACCATGCCGCGCGAATCGCTCAAGCGATTGGTGAGCCAAGCCAACCGCGTGGGCGCATCGGTTGTGCTGTATGGCTTCAAGAATAATTCCTTTAAGGACACCGTGCAGGCAATCAACGCGCTGGATGAGCCGGCCGGCAACGTGGTAGTGAATCCAAATGCCTTCAACAAGTACAAGATTAAAGTGGTGCCGACCATCGTGTTGGCCGAGGCGGCCACACTAGACAGCGTGGATAACGAGGGCCGCGCGTTGCATGATCAATTTGCAGCGGTGGCCGGGGATGTCTCTCTAGACTATGCCCTTGATGAGATCGGGCGCAACCTGCCGCAGTTTAACCACGTGGCAAACCGCTACATTCAGCAGCTCAGAGGGCACCCATAATGCGTGTCTTTTATTTCGCTACGCTGGCCGTGCTTGCTGCTATTGCCGCGCGTGCCGAAAATTCCATCAACACTCAAGCTGACGCCTTTAACGCCGGCAAGGCATTTGCCAATGATGCAAAGGACGCCGCGGTCGGCAAGGTCAATGGCGACACTGGCAGTCAGCAGTTGCCTTACTACGGAACTAGCGCGCCGGAGGCCGCGCATTTTCAAGGCGGGCGCAATTTAATCGGCGCGAACGGCACGAATAAGCAAAATGCCTGCCAATCCTACAGAGCTTCCGACGCCTTTCAGCAACAGGAATGCGATGCGGTCAATTTTTTGTCGAAGACGCCGGCTACCCGGCCCAAGTACACCATCGACAAGAAAACGGATCCGTTATTAACGGGTTCAAAATCCGTCATCGACAACCCAGGTCCCGTGCCGGGAGCCCATACTCAGCGATGCCGGGTGGAGAAAGTCATTCACCCAGCGACATTCATCACCGAAACCTGTACAGAATCTCAAACGCTTGAGAACGTGAAATGCAGGCGGGGTTTTTCAGCAAACGTCGGCACGATAGTCGAAACCCCGTATTTTGAGGTTGATCACGGCGTCAACGTGCCTCCATGGACGGCGCAAACGTACACGATGAATTTTCACGTCAACGGCAACCCGGAGCGCCTTATACTGACTTGGTATCGGGTTGATAATTACGGTCAACTGTGGATCAATGGCACTAAGGTCTTCGAAAACGTGCTCAGTGGCTACGGCGATATGCGTTGGGGCAGCGTCGGTCAAGAATTAATCGGCAGGGGATTGCGGCGCCAGCGAAGAATTGTTTATAAAGATCGCCATGGCGTCTCGATGGGCCACTTCTATGATGATGGGTGTAATTGGGGTTGCCTTGGTGTGTCGCCCAATCTCGATATTACGCCGCACTTTAAGGAGGGCAATAACGAGATCGTTTTGGTTTGTGCAAACGCGAACGATATTGGCCCCTGCACGGTAAAAATCGTCGGCAGCGCCAAAAGGTTGGTCATGCTAGGCTCGCTCATTGATAACCAATGCGCAACGTTAGAGCAAAGAGCGCAATGATAAAAAGGCTGCTTGTTGCGATGATTTTCTTGGCGTGGGGCTCCAAGCTGGCAGTCGCCGGTGACTGCCAGCGCCTATCCAGCGTGTGCATTGACGCGACCCCCGTCAAAAACATCCAAGGCCTGAACATCACGGTCGATCAGGTAGGAGGTTGTTGGGCCTTCGAAGATACCTACCAATGCCGTAGTGCTGCGACGGTAAACGACTGTCAATCGTTGCGCGACCGCGGCTGCGTACAAATAGGGGCGACATGTGTCGACAAAGACGATGCCGGTACGTGTGTGATGTATGAATTTAGCTATCAATGTCCCGATAAGCCCGAAACTTACACCGAGCGCACCGTGTGCGACCAAAGCGCCTTTTGCCAGGATAGCAAGGCAATGTGCTTCGACACCAGTGCACCGCCCGATGAGGATTTTGGCCAAGCCGCAGTGATGATGGAGGCCGTCCGTGAAGCCGGCGTCTACGGCGTCGATCCGGATAAGGTCGAAATCTTTAAGGGCTATATGGAGCAGTGCAGTATCAAAGTGCTAGGCGGTGCCACACTCAAGAGCTGCTGTAAGAGCACAGGCGGTGGCGAAAAGTTCAGCAACTACCAGCTGCTTGGTGCGGGCGTAGCGGTTGCTGGTCAGGCCGGCCGCGAGGCGGTGGCGATGGGCTCGAAATACGTCTACGACGCGCTCTATGGGCAGTTAGACAGCGCCTTGATGAAGAAGGGCTTGGGTGCGATGAACAACTGGGCGTCTGTTGTTGGCGACGGCATGTTGAATCCGCAATTCGGCTTTTACGGGTTCACTTTTGAGTTCAGTTTAGTCAATGGTTTTCAATTCGTCGGATTCGATCCTTCGAGCTTCGCTTTGCAGATTGGGATCATGCTCGTTCAAGAGTGGCTGGCTTGCGATTCAAGCGAGCAGGCCATGTCGATGAAGCGCGGCCAAAATCTTTGCGCCCACGTCGAAACGTACTGCAGCAAGAAGGTGCTCAAAGTCTGCGTGGAGAAGAAAGAGCGACATTGCTGTTTTAACTCGAAGCTGGCCAAGATCATTAACCGACAGGGTCGCGCCCAACTCGGCATGGCCATGAATAGCTGCAGCGGTTTCAACGAAGCGCAACTTAAAGCACTCGACTTCTCGCGAATCGACTTGTCCGAGTTCATCGCGGACATGATTCCCAAAGACGCCAATCTGCCCCAAATGACCAATAGGGTCCAGCAGACCGTGAGCGACAAAGTGCAGGGGTATTATGACCAATGAAAAAGTTTATCTTTATCTGCCTGCTGCTGGCGTGCTCGACTGTAACTCAAAAGAGCTTAGCCCAAAACCTCTACACTCGTCAGCATGATCTATTAGCGGATGCCATCAGAAACGGTAGCGCATCCGGTGTCATGGAAGGCGAGGTGGCGGAACACTTCACCCGCCAGTTCCGCAGCACCGGACCGCTATTGGTCAGCGCCAAGGTCATCCAATCGTTTGAGCGCGAAGAGTGCAAGCGAGTGGAAACCGTTTTTATCAAAAAAGACGTCAACACGGCGAAGGGGCGCACCGACGCGATTCTGAAGACCCAGGTTAACTACTGTCTCGACGGCACACCGCCTATCTCGCTGGAGTGATGCCACCATGCTGAAGCGAACCTTGCTTGCCCTTGTCATCGTTTCGGGTGTTGCCCATGCCGAGAGTGTCTTAGATTATCCCTCGGTCTGGAAGTGCGATACCGACAAGTTCAACTGGTATTGCGACATGGACGAGGGCCCGGGGAAGATCCGGCAGCCGGCTACGCAGCCGGTCAAGCCCAAGCGCATCGAACTGAAGGACATCAAGACAGCTGCGCAGCTGCGCCAGGAGCTAAAGCGCCGCGAGGACGTGGCGGTGATGAACCCCACCGACCAGAATCTGAAGGACTACCTCGAACTGTGGCAGCTTACGCAGAGCAAGGGCGCGGTGTTCGCGGACAACTGGCGGCGTGTGGTCTGGCAAAACCCGGACTTCGACTACACGCTCAAGCGGCCGGCTAACAACTCAGCGATCAAAGTCTATGATGCGGCGCGTCTGCGGAACGAGGCACAGCAACTACGCAGGCTGGCCAAAGACCACGGCCTGATTTTCTTTTTCAGCAGCCACTGTTCATATTGCCACGCCATGGCACCGACATTAAAAGTGCTGGCCGACAAGTTCGGTCTTGACGTGTTGGGCGTGTCTTTGGACGGTGGGGGGCTACCTGAGTTTCCGAACCCGCGAGATGGTCGTGCGCAGGCCGTTGCCTGGGGCATTGAACGTGTGCCGGCCCTGTTTATCGGCTCTAAGCATACCGGCGATCTTGCGCCTATCGGCTTCGGGATGATGGCACTGTCGGAAATCGTCAATCGAATTTTTGTGTTGACTGCCACCAAGCCGGGTGACAATTTTTAAGGGGTGACCTATGCTGCGCAAAAAAGTAATAGCGTTGGTCATGGCTTTGGCCTCGAGCAGCTTTTCTTACGCGATGTCGATGCAAGAGCTGTTCGATTCGGTCAACGCGCAAGGCAATGTCAGCAACCCGGCCGTGCTGCAGGGACAGACGATGAACCTCTATACCGGAGGTAGCCTATTTATGCGCATGCCCAAGCGCGCTTATCAGCTTGCCACGTCAACGCCGCCAAGCTGGGGTGCCGGCTGCGGTGGCATCGACTTGTACATGGGCGGCTTTTCTTACATCAACAAAGAACAGTTTGTAGCCATGATGCGCAACATCGGCTCTAACGCGCTCGGCTACGGTTTCAAGCTGGCGATCCAAAACCTGTGCCCCACGTGCGACAACGTGATGCAGGCGCTGCAGGCGACCGCTCAGCAGATCAACCGGCTCAACATGGACTCATGTGAGGCGGCCAAGGGCATCGTCAATGCCGCCCTGCCGAATACGTGGGAGCGCGGCAAACAAAACGCTGCGAAGAATTACGGCGTCGATATGAACCTGTTCGAGAACATCACGGATGCATGGACTAACGTGATGAACAACGAAAGAAAGGCCAACGAGCCCATCGAACGGGCAAAAAATACCCGTCCGGAAGCCAGGGACGCACTGCCAAGCGGAAACGTCGTGTGGAAGGCGCTCAAGAAGCTAGACGGAATCACAGATGAGCACCGCATGATTTTGATGTCAATGATGGGCAGCACTATTTTTTCCACTGACACATTGGGACGTCCTCGTGCGCTGATCCCTAAAGAAATCACGGTGGAAGAACTGGTTGGCGCACGCAGCACATCCGACCAAATTACCGTGCCGATTTGGCGTTGTGACACCACGAGCACGGAGGGCTGCCTGCATCCGGTCGAAGATACCATCACGGTTAAGAGCTTCAAGGCGATGGTGCGGCAGAAGATGGGAGCGATTTCGGGCAAGATCGCCGACCGCTCCGCATACGACGATATGACGGCCGTGCTGGGCTTTTTAAATGCCACCGATTTGCCTGTCTACAAGATGCTAGCCGTCACCACGACAATGGGTAATACGTCGCTGGCCGACGCGCTGATCAGCCGCTATGCAGACCTGATCGCGGCCAAATATGCCGAAATCTATATCCAGCGTGCACTCATCGACCTGCGTGCTGCAATAGATAAATTCTCGATTGTATCTGACGCCTCTCAGAACGAGGTGCTAGAAGATCTGAAACCAAAATTGGAGAGCACGTCCCGCGCGGCCAAGCAAGTGCTGGCCACCGCCTACTCGCAAACCGTCAGCACCTACAACATTGCTCAAGAGGTGCGACATATGGAGCGGGTCATGAACGCGAACCTATCGCAGACCCTGCGCGCCTCGCTGGCCTTTGGCAAGAGCCTGCGCTAAGGAAGCGAGCCGATGATAGACATCGAACTTCATACCTACTGGAACGTCGAGACACTCTACTACGTGTTCAACGCGGTGGCGTCTGTCATGAGTGGTGCCGGTTTTTTCGGCCTGCTCAAGTACGTTTTCATTCTCGCCATTGCCCTAGGCATATTTGCCTATGCGGGCAACAAGCAACTCGAAATGGCCAAGTGGTTTTTCCAAGCACTGGTCTTCACATCATTGCTCAATATGCCAATCGCACGCTTGGTCATCACAGATCGGACGGGTTTGGAGCCGCCGCGTGTAGTGGATCGCGTACCGTTCGCACTGGCAGGGGTCGCTCAAGCGAACAATTTGGTGTTCGGTTTTCTCACACGGACCTACGAAACCGTCTTTGGTGTGCCCGACGATCTCGGGCTGCAAAAAGGCGATGTGGGTTTCGGCCACCGTATTTTAAAGCAGGTCAACAAAGCAACAGTGCGTGATCCAGGCTTGCGCGCCGACCTGATGCAGTTCATCAAGGAATGCACGTTTTACGATGTGAGGGATGGTGAAATCACGCCACAGACAATCGTCGGTGGCACCGACACCTGGAAAGAGGTCTTCAGCCACACGAGCCCGGCGCGCTTTGTGACCTATGACACGCTGACCAGTAAGCCGACCACGGATACGTGCACCAGTGTTGCTGCCATCCTTAAACAACGAGTGAACGATGCCGTGGTGGCCGGTCAGCGCTTTTATGGCAAGCAGGCCTTTACGCGGGCCACCTCCGACGCGATTGCCACCAGCATGTTCATGTCCGCCGTGGGTACGTCCTACGACTGGATTTTGAACAACGCCAGCAATGCATCCGATGCCATCAAGCAGTCGATGTTCAACAATATTTGGAAAGAAGCGGGCGCCGAACTGCCAGTGTTGCTGAACGATCCCGCACGCGTGTCCGAAGTCAGTGCCTTGGCTGGCGCCGCGCAAGCTGCACGTCAAGCGGATGGCTCCAACTCCACTTTGAGCCTGCTGGCGCAGGAGACATTGCCTCATATGCGCAACTGGATTGAGGCGATCATTTATGGCCTTTTCCCAGTTCTGGTAGTGCTGATGGTGGTGCTTCCTACGGAGGGGGCCAAAAAGGTATTTGGCGGTTATCTGATGTCGCTGGCCTGGATCGGGCTGTGGCCGGTCTTGTTTGCCATGATTAACCATCTATCGCTAATGCACCTGCGTTATAAGGCACGGGCGCTGGAGCTGGCTGCAGGCGTGCCGTTTCAGCTTTCCGATGCCTTCGACGCGACTTTGTCCAACGAGCAAGCGATGATCGGCTACATGGTTGTGCTAGTGCCGTTCATTGCCGGTGCGGTCATTAGAATGGGGCAGGGCGGCTTTATGTCCGTTTCCCATCAAATGTTCTCCGGTTTTGCTTCTGCTGGTTCAGCCATCGGCTCTAACATGGCCAGCGGAAATGTAAGCGTGGGGCAGGCTGGCTTGGATACGGCCTCGGTTAACACGACCTCGATGCACAAGTACGACAGCAACATCGGTTTGTCGGGTGGCGGTGCGACTATCGGCCGGGGCGATGGTTCAGTGGTCACGATGGCCGCTAACGGCACGGTGGCGTTGCAGCAATTCCAGAACCGGATGCTTATGCAGATGGGTTTGGACAAAAAATTTGAGTCTTCGCGCAATCAAGAGGCTCACCAAACCGACATCACTTCTTCTGGCGACCAGCTGGCCTACCGTCACAGCGACGTATCTAATTTGACCGACGTCAAGGGCCACGACAGCACGCGAGGCATTTACCAGCAGCACGGTGTCCAGACTAGCACGACGGAGCAGGGCGGCTACGGTGGCCAGCACACGACCGGCCAGAGTCTAGGCAAGGATTTTCGCGAGGGGTCAAATTTTAACATGCAGGCCGGCGCTCAGGATGGGCTGGGCATGAATCTGGGTGTCGGAAAAGGCAGTCGGGGCAGCAGTGGTGCCCGCGCCGCTGCAACCGGTGGCGGCATCGACCCGCGCGAAGAAAAGCGAATTACTGACTCGATGAAACAAGGCGGGGCAACGCAACAGCAAATCAATGAGGCGTTGGACAATTATCGTGCAAGCAAGGGCGGCGGTGCCGGCAGTATCTTCAACGCTGGCCTAGGTCTTGACTCGCGCAAGATTTACTCGGCTGAACACGGCCGCAACCGGGAAGTGTCCACTCACCACGGCCTAAACGAAGCAGCGCATACCGAGCGGAATTTCTCCGTCACCGGCGCGCGAAGCGAGCAGTCGACATCGGGCCAGCAGTCAAACCAGACAGATCGCCATAGCCGCGACGCTACCCGCTTGAGCGCTCATGAACGTGGGCACGTACTCGACGAGTCAAATCGGCGCGAGTATGGGGCTGGCAACCGGGTCAGCCGTAACGAGACTGATTCCTTTTCGGTCCACAAGGATCTGATGGCCGACCCATACCTGTTCGATAAGGTGGCTGCGCGCAACGGCATGACCGCCATGCGTTTCGCCAATCAATCCGAGAACCGGATCATGGAAATGGTCAGCGACTATGTGACCGAGAAGGGCATGGTGGAGCAGTCCAAGACCATGCCGCAGCACACTTTCGCGGGCGAAAGACTGCCCATAACCCAGAGCGATCTCAAAGAGCAAGCGGCCAAGGCCCGCGCCGAGATTCCGGAGAACATTGCTAGCGTCCACAAAAACAAAGTGGCTCAGACCGGGTATTACGATGCTCGCGCGCTAAACGTCGATACCAGTGCGCCACCCATCGTTGGCAGTTCCAAGGAGGGTGTGTACAGACAGCTCGATTCGAAGAGCAGGGGCAGCATACCAGCGCGTGCTGAGGCTTTAGACGAGAACGTGAACGCCTGGGCAAGCCCGGACAAAGAGGTCGGCGCAGGGCGGGTGAATCAAATGGGCGTTGTGGAGGACATGGAGGTCCGGGACGTCAAGGACTACGGTAAGAAGGTGTTGGATAAGATCACGGGTGGTGATGGCACGGCTGACGGCGAAAAGCTTAGCGACAACATGAAGCGGGAAAGTGCAGCTAATGTTCAGATCAATACGGGAGGAAAGAAAGACTAGGGGAAAGGGGCTTAGCCCCTTCAATTGCCGCCTAGAAGTAGACGTCACCCCAAGGTAAATGATGAATCATGCAATATTTTCCCGTTAGCGGGTGGATGCCGCCGCCTGTGACAGTCGGTGCTTCAACCGGCCAGTCGGACATGCCCTTGAATCCGTCGCTCAGCCACCATGCGAACCAATAGGGGATCCAGAAAACTAAACCGCCGACAAGCAGCGTGCCAAATTCAGCAACGCTGACTGAGGCTAGCGCGGCAAGCGGCACGGGAGTCCAAAGCATCCAGCGTCGGCGGCCAAATAGGGTTTTGAGGATTTTCATTTTTTCTGTTCCTCAATGACAAGGTATTGAAATTGACCTGTTTTGCCGGAAAGATCGGAAGAGAAAGCGCCCACTACCCGGAACCCTTTTTCGTATATCTGTTTGATCGTTGATTGGCCAATGTGCTCGCATTTCCAAACGATGTCCGCACTCTCGATCCGAAGATGATTAGTAAAGCACATGCCACCCCGTTGTGTTGATCCTTTCTGGGCATACACAGCGCTTGACAGTGCAGCCATCATGAAAGCGAGGACAAGCATCTTTTTCATTCAGAGTACTCCTTTCAGTTTTGGGTAGGAAACCGGGTTCCGTTGGATGACAAAATATCCTTTATCTGCCTATTTGACAATGACAGGAGGCTCGTTACATGCCAAGCTTGACAGCGCAAGGCAAGGTTCTGCTTGCTGTCTTTATGAAAACCGCCAAGCGCATGCGGCTTTCACCAGCGTCTTACCGTATTGTGTAAATAAGTGTCTGTCTAGGAGTTTAGGCAGGCGACCGTAGCGCGGCATGTGGGCGGTTCGCATCAGCATTCCATGCACCCAGAATTGCTCGATGAGATCAACGACCTAATTTCAGGAAGGGGGACTGAATGAAAAGGAAGTACATTTTACTTGCTGTCTTTGCAGCTGTGATCCTGGGTGGTTGTGCCACCCGAGCGCAAACGGTGAACATGCGCAATGACTGGCGTGCCGGCATTGCTCAGAGCCCGTACCGATCCATTTCCGCTGTCATTGTTTGCGATGATTGCAAACTCCAATGATCCCATCGCACTGGTTCCGACGAGCTATCCTGATCGTCTTCATCATGGAAGTGGGCGGCGGGATTCTATGGGTGGCAGCGCGTCTAACGCTCAGCCCAGCCTATCAGCCACTAGCTCAGACCATCGCCAGCCTAATTTTCTTGTTCGGTTTCTATGCCAGTGCGCCGCTCGCCGCTCGCTTTCTTGCTCCGAAGCCCTCGCGTGATGAGGCGCTGCAAAGTCGGCTGGCAGCAATAGTGGCTTCACTGCCTGAGACTTGCCCCATCGTTCTGTACGACCATACTGACAAGGAAGCCAATACGGTCGGGCTCCTGGGTAAGCATTCGCGCATCTATGTGACCACCGCTTTGCTGACCAGTATGAGCGATGAGGGTATGCGCGGCGTCATCGCCCATGAGAGCGCACACATCCGCGAACGACATATCCTGATTACTTTTACCTATGCCTGCGTTTTCGCCATCATGAGTCACATGCTCAGTAGCGGTACGCTGTTCTTCCTTGGCTTCCTGTTGTTCCTAGCTCTACGCCGCTACTGCGAATACCGGGCCGACAACGGTGCCTCTGTTGTGGCAGGGCGCGATGCGACTCTAACCATGCTGCGCGAGATGGCCACGCTTTATCCGTCCAAGTCGTGGCACCGCTGGTTTTCTTTTTCCTCCGCCTATCCTACCCTTGCGATGCGTATTCACGCCGTCGAGACGGGGCAAAAGACGATGTTTTAAAGAAGATGGCATGTTTCAGTGGCCGGCTGGACGTTAGGTGCCTTTGGGAGCCTTGTGGTCCTTCAACAACTTACGTCTCAACTGGAGCTTCGTTTCCTTACTTATGGCTAATGTCTGCTGGAATGTCTTCAGTATGCTTATCAAAATGTTTGTTCTAGTGTTGAAGTTGGCGTTATGTTGATACAGCAATAAAGTTGTGGTATAGATTAAAATATATGGCTTAATCTAGCGAGGAATGTCGCTAGGGATACTCCTAGGATTCGCCAAGGAATCGCTCGCCGACGCTGGGGCCTGGACATTGCGATCACTACGCTCCCGTAACTCATTGACTGCAGAATCACATGAGCAATCTGCCAGTAGACGCGTTGCTCGCGCAGGCGTGAGCAGTGGTGGCGCCGTATGTCGCCGGCGCCTGGAATAGGGTGCAGCGGATGAGCTGAGGTCCCAATGCCGCTGCTGTGGCTTTTTGTCGCCGTGCGCGTGTTTGGTATTTCTTGCTCATGTTGCACATGGAAGTCATGATCATCGTCCACCACCGAGCAGGTTAACTTGGGGCGTGACGGTGTTTTGTGGGCAAGTCTATGCTCGCTTACTTAAGCGCCATTGTCTAACCTACTGCTTGCTGCACAGTGCTCTGTGGCTGACGCATATCAAGTAACAATCTTAAACTATCGCTGGAGTCTCGAGTATGACCAAGCAACTATTCAGCCGTACCGGCGTTCGCTACGAGGTGGCGCTGGACGTGCTGGGCGCCATTATTGCCCACCACTCCGAAGCCATTGCGGCCGAGCGTGACAAGCCGGTGCCCGACGAGCCGGCTATTGAGCGCGCCCTGCAGGAGGTGGATGCGTTAGACGCACTGCGCGACGAACTAGACCCAAAGGAGCCTGAGGCTATCGAGCGCGTTATCCAGCAGTACGCCCCGCAGGCCCGCGCACTGTACGGCTACTGAGGACGGAGGAAAACGATGCCCGACGAAACGTCCAAGTATACGGTGGAAAGCGCCTACAAGGACGTAGAGCGCAACGCCTTAGCGAGAACCCAGGCCCAAAAACAAGCCCAAGGCGGTCATGCTGGGCGGCCAGCCGGGCTCTGGCAAGTCTGTACTGGCCGCTGGAGCGATCCGCGAGCTACGCAGCGGCGGTGGTGCCGTGCTCATCGATGCAGACCGGATGCGGGAGCGAAATCCCCGCTATAAGCAGCTTTCTCGCGAAGACCCGCAGCACGCAGCCGATCGCACGCACAAGGAAGCAGGCGAGTGGGCAACCCGGCTGACCATTGTGGCTGCCGAGAATCGGCGCAACTTAGTGATTGACGGCACCATGCGTAGCCCGGAGAGCATCCGTGACCTAACGCGCCGACTTAAGGATGCAGGCTACAAGATCGAGGCTCGCGTTATGGCCGTCAATGCCGAAACATCGCTTGCGCGAGCCCGGTTGCGCTTTGAGGAACAAGTGGCCGAGCGCGGCACTGGGCGCTTCGTGAACGAGGAGCAGCACGATAACGCCTACACTGGTATCGTTGAATCGGTGCGTGCCTTGGAGTACGAGAAGCTAGTGGACGCCGTGCGCGTCTATGACGCCGACCAGCGGCCCATTTACGAAAATTTGCAAGAACGCGGCGACTGGCAGAAAGCGCCCGAGGCTGTTCAGGTGTTGGAGCAGGAGCGTGCGAGAGACTGGACCTACGATGAGCGCTGCGATTACGTATCGGTGCTGGAGCAAATCAACGCCTTGGCTAGTCAACGCGGGCGCTACCGCGACAACGTGGCCGATACCCTACGCATGGTCGCGGACGGGAAGGCCATGGGCGGCAATGAAAATCCACCAAGTCGCACTTATGCGCAAGTAAGCCGGCCCGAGCAGGATCGCACGTTGCGCCCCGTGCCGACCGACCGCGACGAGTTGGCCGCCAAGCTCGAGGCCGCGCGTGCCGACTTGGCGCGGTTTGAGCGCAGCGAAACATATCAGCGTGCACAGGCTTTCGACCAGCTGACCAAGCGCGAGGCCTTGGCCAAGCATCCTGAGCTAGACGGCGCCTACAAGCAGCTCCACGATATCAAGCAGAGCCGGGTCGCGCAGGTATCGCAAAACGACCTTGAAACGTCCTACCTCAACGCCCGCGCACAATTGTCCGAGCAGCTTCACCGCGGGCAGGTGCCCAAAGGCAATGTGGCCCTGGACGAGTCGCGCCGTGTGATTGATATGGCTGCAGGACAACGGGGCCTTATAGTCCGAGATGCTGGCCAAATAAAGCAGGACTTTAAAGGCCAGGTGGTTGCCACATCCTCGCATCATGCCCTGGTGCAGGTATCCGACATGGTGGCCGTGCGCTATGAGAAGGCTCATCTCGACCGTGAAGTGTGCGCCGACGAAAAGGTGGCCATCCAGTACGACAGTAAAAAAAGCCAAGTTTATGAACAGGGCAAAGAACCGGCGCGTGAGCACGCGCGTGACATGGACCGCTAATCAGACATCAATCGAGGGCATATGGCTCGTGTACTAAATGGGCAACCGCCCAATCCATTGCAACAAGCCGGCCCGCTCTTGAGGTTGTAGGCTGCTGCGCTGCCTTTCGGACCGCCGCGCGCTGGCGATGATCTTGGCTCGGCGTTGACGGGATATCCACATCTCATCTTTGAGGACACGAGGCAATATTTATAAAAAACCGTATTTTCCGGTTGACTTACCAATTTCAATGTAAAACAATTATGTTTTATGGTTGATATTCTACGACACGGCATGAACAATCACACGACCTCGCTAATAAGCATGTCGTATAGCGGACAATGTGGATGTCATGCACAGGCTGGGCATTTCCTATGAAGCTGTTTAAGTAGTGATTGGAACCAAGTGCTAAACAGGAGCCGATGAAGATACAACACCATGGTCCCAGCTCTTCTGCTTACGTCAACATCGCTCAGGCGCCGTGATTAACAGCGTACGGCAAATATGTGCCGCCTCACTTGCTGACCTCATGTAGATTAGCATCAACTGTGCAATCTCATGCTGCTGGCTGGTGCTCTACGAGAGTTTGCTCTTTCTAGAAAAATGGCTTTTATCATGAAAACACTGATCTTCGTCATAAAATTTTACTGGCTTCGCTTTTTCTTTGGCATAGCCATGCTTGTGTGCGCGTTCGGCTTCTGGCGATCGCATGTACACACACCGGCTAATATGCCTTTCGAATCACTCGCGGGCACGCTCTATCCGTGGTTCCCAATTGTAACTGGCGCGGTAGGCCTTTGGTGCGTTGCGTCGGCTTGGCGCAGAGGCTGGTATCTAGCGTCAGCCGACGACGATTAAGTCGCCGCCCTATGCCGCTACCGGAACTGATGTCGTTGGCATAGTGCCGGCAGTTTTTATCCGATAGCTTTTGGGGCGGCATCCGATCGTTGCTTCGTACTCGCGCGTTGAACCGGCGCTAACTGATAATGGTGTCTAGCTCCGAACCGGTTACCATCGCCTCGGCAAGCAAGCCAAAGCGATCGCGCTGCGAAATAATGAAAGGTGGTTGCAGTGACGGCGCCGAAAAGGTAAGGCCCAGCCCATGGTGAGCGAACGTGACGTTTCGTCTAAACCTAATCTGCCACGGCGAGAGCGAGCCAACCAATTTTTAGTCGCTTACGCCTGCAGTAACTGTGCAATTCACGAAGCCGAGTTCGGTCTAGTCTAGCTTGCGCTCACTTCGCCCGAGGGGGAAGGTATTGACAGCAGCGCGCCGAATACTTACAGTGCAACACGTACTGGCATCGCTTGCCCGCTCGGTTCTTGAGGCTCCTGAGGACTGACGCGAGGTTCATGGCTGGTTGGCTCGTTGCCAGTAGCGGTAGACTACGCGCCGACTGTGCATCGCATGGTACGTACGACGATCGACTGCTGAAAAATTTCCCACCTCTTGCACGGGCACGTAGTCACCGATCTGCTCAATCAGTTCGGGCGGCAGGTCATGATATGTCGTGGGCCGGCTGGCCGGCGCGAAGCGCTGGAAGTGCTGGCTCGGCGGAGGCTATCGCAACGCAAGGCATGTTGCTATCTGGGGCGGAGTCGTCGGGTGGCAACCTATACGCTTAAGCAACCACAGAAGGATCGGAGTTTGGGCGCCGTCCACCATTTGTGCTTCCAGCAAACAGTTTCTCGGGACCCACACGCCTATGCTGCGAATACGTTGTGGGAACAGTGAGGAGGGACTATGAAAATGTCGAATGCACCAGAATCTTGGTTCAGTAGAAATGGCCAATGGATTTGGCCGTTAGGTATGAGCATCATGCCGATCCTAGTGTTGCTGCTTATGTCGTCGCTCGGGGTTACGATTGCAGCATGGGTTCAAATAGTGAATTATGTCGTCAGCTGTCTCGGGCTGTGCATCAGTGGCATTCAGGCGCGCCTTACTGGGACGGTGTCAGCGCAAGTTTTTTGCTATCTGGTCGCTGTGGTCGGATGTACTATGGCGATTTGGCGGCTGGTACATGACTAAAGAATTGACGTGGACAATTTGGGGCGACAGCTTATGCGAAGTGCCATCGCTGGGCTGAGCTGGAAAACATACTTATCGCAGCCCCCGAAGGCACCGCGCGAGCGTGCCGAATCAATACATGAGCCGAAAAACTACGGCGCTGACATATCAACGCTGGCGCGGCTGAGCGAGCGAGACGAAATCTGCTCTATTTCAATACGAATACCTCTTTTACGAAGGATACGGTGCTCCGTTTGACTGTCGGCATAAAAGGTAGCTACAGGTCGTGCGTTCTAGAATTTGCATTACCAGCCGATTTCAATTAGTTCCCATGGCGCCTCCAAAAATCCGCCGGCGTGACGATGGGATATCGATCCGCCAGCGCCAACAAATCTTTGTTCCCTGTAATGAGATACTGCACTTTCGCTGCCAGCAGCGTAAGTAATACGGGCTGATCAGCGGAATCGCGCAAACTTGCGTCTTGCGCGCCTTCTGGCTCGACTACATCGGCTAATAACATAAAACTATCGGCTAGGTCGCGAATTTGCGCCGGTGTCATGCCTACCCTAGGCAACCGCGGTAGAACCCGGACCATCTCGTCTAAGATGTAGTGCGACAGTGCCACCTCCAACCCGCCTTGGCGCCAAGCCGCAACGATGCGCCCAGGCACGCTGCTCGGGTAAGCCAAGCCCGATACCAGCACATTAGTATCAAGCACAACACGTAAACCAGCCATCAGCACCGCTTCCGCTCAGCGGCCACCGCGGCATCAATCTCCGCCTGACCTTCCTGAACCGGCACGCCGGCATAGGCTTCGGCGATTCGGCTGCTAAGCGCATCGAAGCGGTCCTGCATACGCCGGATGCGGGCGAATAATTCGGCGTCGACGAGCGCTGCGACCGGCTTGCCGTCCTTATTGATAAACGATACTGTCGTTGCGATACTGTACCTGATTGAGCATTTCGCCCAAATTTTGTCGGAAATTCACGGCATTGACTTCGGTAATCATCGCACCCTTCATTGCCACATTGACCATAATGATCATTATGGTAAAAAATAAGTATGGTGTCTAGCTTTGAATCAGTCACCATCGCCTCGGCGAGTGAGCCAAGGCGATTACGCTGCGAAATAGTGAACAGGGTGGGTTGCAGTGACGGTGCCAAAAAGGCAAGACTTGGCCCATGGCGAACGAACGTGATGCTCGTCAAAGCCTAATCCGCCCGGCGAGAGCCAGCATCATCGACCGACTGACTGCGCGTTTTGGCTCATCGGTGACTCGACAGCCGCTTTTCAGTGGCTTACGTCTGCAGCAGCTGCACAATTTCACGAAGCCGAGTTCGGTATAGTGCTAGCTTGCGCTCACTGCGCCCGAGGGGGGACGGCTTTGACAGCAGCGCGCCGAACACTTGCAGCGCAACACGTACTGTCATCGCTTGCCAGCTCGGTTCTTGAGGTTCCCGAGAATTCTATAGATATCATCCGTTTACGAAAAAACCGTTCCGCAATCGAGTTTGAGGCGCAGACTATAAATCCTTATCCTGCCTGGGGTATCTGCGGCTTTGCGGAACAAATCTGGAGCATCAGCTGGACTTCCCAATCAGCACTTCCACCAAGATATGCAACCGTGTTGCACGGTAAGCCATGCAGCTTGCCGTGAGTGGCCGCCAGCGCCGCTCGATTGCGTATTTCGGCGAACGTGATCAGCAATTTCGGTTGAAAGTGATCAGTGGTTCCGATCGATGGTGATCGCTGATCACCGGTTCCCGAAACGAGCGATCATCTTGCCGAAACGGGTGATCACGTTCCCGGAGCGAACCGAAACAGCTGATCACGCGAACGAAACGAGATGGCCGCTCCGGCTCGGCGGTGGTGTTGCGCATGTGATCAACGACGGGCGTTAGCCTTGTCTCTTTTTAGGGGACAGGTTGATGCCGGCACATCGGATGAGTATGCGCAAACTGAAGGAAGTACTGCGGCTGAAGTGGGCGTGCGGCCTGTCGCACCGCCAGATCAGCCGGGCGATCGGCATCAGCGTCGGCGCCATCTCGGCATACGCCGCACGCGCCAGCGCGGCGGGCCTCGACTGGGCTGCCGTCGAAGCACTCGCCGACGACGAGCTCGAGATCAGGTGGGAGCTGCCTGCGCAGACGGCGCTCTCGAGCCGAAGGGTTGAACCGGACTACGCGGCGATGCACCGTGACCTGCGCCGTAAGGGCGTGACGTTGCAACTGCTCTGGGAAGAATATGTTGAGGCCCACCCCGGCCAGCGCACCTACCGCTATACGCAGTTCTGCCAGCGATACAAGGACTGGGCCGCAGTGCTGAAGCGCTCGATGCGCCAACAGCACCGTGCCGGCGAGAAGCTGTTCGCCGACTTCGCTGGGCAAACCGTGCCGGTCCTCAGTCGCGATGGCGGCGTCGCGTTCAAAGCGCACGTCTTCGTGGCCGTGCTCGGCGCGTCGAACTACACGTACGCATGTGCGACGCGTTCCGAGACGATGTCCGACTGGATCGGCAGCCTGATCGACGCGATGGAATTCTACGGCGGCGTTCCCGAACTGCTGGTGCCCGACAACCCCAAGGCGCTGATCGCCAAAGCCGATCGCTACGAACCGGTGCTGGGCAACACCACGCAGGACTTCGTGAACCACTACGCGACCGCCATGTTGCCGGCGCGGCCGTGCAAGCCGCAGGACAAGGCGAAAGTCAAGGTCGGCGTACAGATCGTAGAGCGCTGGATCCTCGCACGGCTTCGCAATCACCGGTTCTACAGCCTGGCCGAACTGAACAAGGCGATCGGCCAGCTGATCGCCGATCTGAACCAACGGCCGTTGAAGAAGCTCGACGGCAACCGCCGCGAATGGTTCGAGCGGCTCGACAGACTGGCGCTGCGCCCGTTGCCGACCCATCGATACGAGATCGCGACCTTCGTGAAGTGCCGCGTCAGCATCGACTACCGCGTCGAAGTCGATCACCACTATTACAGCGTTGCGCACAGCCTCGTGCGTCAAGAGGTCTACGCCCGCGTCACCCGCCACGGTGTCGAGATCTTGCACCGCGGCAAACGCGTTGCCGCTCACGTCCGCAGGAAACTCCGGAACAAGCATACGACGTTGCCCGAGCACATGCCGGCGGCGCACCGCGCCCACATGGAATGGACGCCCAAGAGATTGCTGAACTGGGGCGCCTGCATCGGTCCCGGTGCCGAGGCGATCGCCAAACACTTGCTGACCAACCGGCCGCACCCGAGATGGGGTACCGCGCGTGCCTCGGACTGCTGTCGCTCTCGCGCAAGTACGGCAAGGACCGGCTGGAAGCCGCCTGCCAGCGGGCACTCGTGATCGGTTCGCCAACCCGTCGATCCGTGCTGTCGATCCTTGAATCCGGTCTGGACCGACAGCCGATGCTCCCGATTCCTCTCACCGAATGGCATTCGCCCGATCACGAGAACGTACGCGGGCCCGACTATTACCACTGACCGAAGGAGGTCGCGATGTTGATGCAGCAAACCTTAACCCAGCTTAAATCCCTAAAGCTCGACGGCATGGCTCGCGCGTTTGAGGAACAGGCGGCGTTGACCGCCAGCGCCAGCCTGTCGTTCGAAGAGCGCTTCGGCATAGTCGTCGAACGCGAACTCGCCTGGCGCGATACACGGCGGCTCGAACGGCTGCTGAAGTCTGCCAAACTCAAGAATCCCCAAGCCTGCATCGAGGACATCGAGTACCGGCAGAGCCGCGGTATCGACAAGAGCGTCGTTGCTGCACTCGCCAGCTGCGACTGGATCCGCAATGCGCAGAACCTCATCCTGACGGGGCCAACCGGCGCTGGGAAAACGTGGATCGCTTGTGCGTTCGGGCAACAGGCCTGCCGACAAGGATTCTCTGTGTCGTACGTCCGTGTTGCCCGCCTGTTCGAGGAATTGAAGATCGCCCATGGCGACGGCAGCTTCACGCGGCAGCTCGCGCAGCTCGCCAAGATGGACGTCTTGCTGCTCGACGACTGGGGGCTGCAGGATCTCGATCAGACCGCCCGAAATGATCTACTTGAAGTACTCGACGATCGCTTTGGCACCCGCTCCACGATCATTACCAGCCAACTACCACTGGAACACTGGCACGCATGGTTGCAGGACCCGACGCTTGCCGACGCGATCCTCGATCGGCTCGTCCATCAGGCCCACAAGCTGCCATTGAAGGGTGAATCGATGCGAAAGACCAGCGCCAAGCAATCCTCCGCATCCTGATCATGATCACCTTCGTTATAATTCATTGACCGCGCAACACCACCTTCCAAACTGATCACGTTCGCCGAAACGGCTGATCACCATCACCGAAATCCGCACGCTCGATCATCACACTTGCGCCGAGGTGGAGGCTTCGGTGCTCGGTTGCTTGCCGGCTTCGCTAATGGGCCTATGGGTGACGATAAAAGGCCGGTACACGATGTCAGTGTCCTTAATTTTAAAGATGCCATGAAATGGCTTTAGCTGGTTCGGGTCAAACTCTTTACCCTTCGCATTAGGGCTGGCGATAAAGTACCCTTCATGCCATTTCAATTGGCTCAAATCAAGCTCTTCCCAGCCGCTAGGATTGCCGATTTCAATGCACTTATTTTTATGTCCGGCGGCTTTATTGTCACCCGTGGTAAGCATCACGTGGAAAGGCTCGCTTTCTACTTCTATGTGGCGGGGTTTGGCTTCTTTGGTTTGTTTASCTGCGAAGAAGCCGAGAGTGTGTCCGGGTGGCACGTTTCTCAATTCATTGGCATTGTTTATCCGTGTATCGGACAATGTGACCAAATCTGTCTTAGCATCCACCGATTTATACCGATTTTTAGGGATGACCCCTGCTTTAAACGCACAGTCCTTGACCGCATCCCAGCATACGTTGCCTTTACTCGTCAAGGCTTCATTTTCTTTTTTATGCAGTGGATCACCATTCGAATCGCGTTCTGCGGAACGCCTGGCATAATCCGCTGCCAGATTGCAGTAGTACTCGCTACGCTGTTCTGGTGTCAAGTTGGAAAGATTCGGTCCCAAACTCGGCAAGCAACTTGTTATACAACTGTGCACCCCAGAGAGCACTGACTGACCGATCGATTGTCCTTGAGTCTCTTCCGCTGAGACAGACCCATTGGTTTCAGTGCTTGAGCTTCGGCTTAGGCAACACAGCCCCGAGAGCGCCGAGGAAGTAGATCGAGGGGTTCCCTGCAAGGGAGCCGTTGAGCGCTGCGAAATGCTGGGTGGCGCGGACGATGTGCTAGCGCCTACATTAATGGAAGAGAGGGGTATCCGATGGTCCATCGTAACTCCTATTTAGGGTGGTGGCTCACCACTCGAATGTAGGCGGTGAATTGGCATCGCCCTGTCCGACTCACGAAAGATCCCCCGGATAAACGAAGCATGCGGTCGACAGCGACAAACATCTTGGCCGGCCTATTGCCTCATGGGATGATGTTACTCCCGGGTAATTGTCACTCTCCAATTATTTTTCGATGAAGRATGGSSCAGCCTTCATCGCGTCGGCATCGCCAAGTATTCTGGCTACCAGTTCTCTGGCGCGGTCTAATCGCCATGCCTTCACACGGCGCTGCAGGGTACGTAGCTGTGTGCTGGAATACATTGCCGGTGCCATGGTGACGAGACGCTCATGTAGCTTCTTGGCCGTGATGCCGGGCTCGGTTTCCAGCCATTGCTGTATCGTCGGCCACGTATGCTCGAATGGATCTTCCCGGCTGCGCCAAGTGTGAGGCACGCGCGCCTTTCGATGATGCGTTGGTCTTACCTCGCCTTCCTGCCACGCTGTCCCAAGGCTCGCCAGGAAATCCGCAAGGGGAGCACGAGCCGGTGTGGTTGCCTGCGTCGGCATCGTGCCGGATTCCCTACATTGTGCGATGTGCTGCTGCGCTTCGCGCATTCGACTCAAAAGCTCCAGTGGATCGAGCGCTCGAAACTGAGCACGTAGTCTGCGTTTGGTTGCCTGCGGCACCGACGCCGAACTCAACACGCGCTCCGATCAGAACGGCGGTACCGCTCGCCGACCGCCTCTATCAATTCTCGTCGTGTTCTCATGCTGAGCCTGCCCGCCATCAGTCGCCCCGCCAGCATTCTGACGGGTAACACATTACATGAGGCAACAGGCTCCGCCCGATAGCGAAAAACCTGAGTCAATGCGCCGGCCATTCTGCTCGACGCTATCCACATGCGGGTTCAGCCGCAGATTAATGTGGCGCACTTCTGAACCAAGGTACACTGTCCTGGATTCGCGCCCGGGCCGGCTCAGAGAACTGGTTGGTTTCCATAAAGCGGGTGATTTCACTCCTCGCTATATTCCATTGACGATCGTCTAAGTTATTTAGCGAACCCTCGAACCGAAGTCTGCTAAGCACGTCGCATAAGGCGGCTTCGCCCGCGCCATTCAGTAGGCTCAAGCTCTGCTGCCAGATCCACTTTACCAGTGCATCGTCCAGATTGTCGGTGCACATTAGTAGGCCGAGTGCGACCTGTGCGCGCTGCGCCGGCAATACGCGCGGCAATGCCGGCTCCAGTAACTGGAGTTCGTGTGCGTGGTGCTCGCGCGGTAAATGCGTCAACCCCTCTGGAAGATAGCTTAGCGCAACGCTCAACTGCTCGTCAGGTAGCGACAGCGCCACATCACGCAGCTGCGTGTACTGTGCGAGCTGCTCCGCTTGCGGCAAAAACAATATGAAACTTGCTAACACGCCAACCGATGCGCCTTGATGAGAGGGCGGCAGCTGCAACGCGTGTTCGCGTAACACCGCATACAGCCCAGGGAGGCGGTCGTCGCCTCCCCCAAAGTGAATCATTCGCAGACACAATACCGGGATCAGCTCCGCTTGCTCGGACACCCTTAAGGACCCAAGCCGAGCCACGAGCGCCTGATAACGCTCGACAAACTCAGCTGAGCCAAACAACAACGACTCCAAACTGTCAGCGAGTTCCGTCCAGACATTGTCCTCCTCGGGCGCACGCCGCTGCGCCATCGCGTAAGCGAAGTCGAATAATTCATCCCGATGGCTCCAATGGAATTTGTGCAATGAATGCAACAACAGCGCTTTCTGTATCTGTACGCCATCCTTCGGAATGCGCTGCGCCGCCGCGTACATGCGCTTGAAGGCTTCGCCGCGCTCGCGATACGGCAACGCTTCCAACCGCTGGCGCAACGCCTCAATCGGCTCGACGTGCTGCGCCGGATCGGCGAGCGTGCCCTCCATCTCATTGAGCAGCTGGTTGACTGACGCGAGACTGACGACTTGGTTGGCTCGTTGCCAGTAGCGGTGGACTACGCGCCGACTGTGCATCGCATGATACGTACGACGATCGACTGCTGAAAAATTCTCCACGTCTTGAACGGGCACGTAGTCACCGATCTGCTGAATCAGTTCGGGCGGCAGGTCATGATAGGTCGTGGGCCGGCTGGCCGACGGGCTCGCCAGTCCACCGCTTGCTGGTCTCAATGCCGGCGGGGGGGCCGACGCAGCAGCTTGCGGGCACGACTCCAACGCACGCATGTAGACTTGGTAGTCGTTCAAAGCGGCATTCAGATCAAAGTCCATCGGTAAGCTCGGCAATCGATAACAAGAAACGGCGCGGTACGAAGCGAAGCCGCACGGCAGGTTAGCTAAAAGTGGGAAACTGAGCACAGCGATGGGCTGTAAACGCCATGTTCTTGGCGGATAGTGCTATGCCCATATGCGGCAGCTATTACATCGTCTGTTGGTAACGCACACTGCTGAAGAAGCTCGTGTGAAGCTGGCAATGGTAAGCAGCACGCAGCCGAAACAACGTGCGGATCGAATAAGTGATGGTGCAGGTTGAGTTACATTCCACCATCCCGGACCGCACCGTACACACGTAGCTTGGAGCGCGCGAAGCTTGTCCATTTCGCATAGGTCGTTGGTAAAGATAGAGAAATTTATTACACAATCTTTACATAAAGGCCGCATGAAAGCGGGTACCCGTGGACACACCTGTGCACGTAGCAAGCCCTTTCCAATAGATCGCGTTGCGATATCATTAGTAAAATAAAAAAGATAAAGAGAATCGTTCCGCTCTAGATCCCAGATGAAAGAGCTTACAAAGTTATGCTTCTCTGCGATGCCGCGGACCGTGAGTAGAGAAGTCGGCTTGGCAGGGTTGCTTCAAACTCGCATACCTTCGCCTTCTCAAAGATGATTGGCTGTTGTGATGTTATTGCCGCCCCATTCGCGCCCTTATCCAATCGACAACTGACCGGTGACAGCGACTGCCACCCGGCGCGATCAACGGCTTTGGGTCAGTTGGATCCTTCCGACCATATCAACGGTGGCAGGGCAGGGTCAAGGTTAAGTCGTGGTTCAGGCGCCAGTTTGGCGCGTTCGTCGCGGACGTGAGCCTGTGTTGGTAATCACAACTGTTCCTGTTTGCTCAACGTCTTGTTCAACAACTCTGAAGGTATAAGAAGTCGCGGCGTAATCGCGCCGACTTTCACAAGTCGGGTTGGGTCTTCTGGTCGATAGTCTCAGACTATGTCCACTCTTTCACAAGCTCGGGACGCCATGCCTTCACGATGGCTTCGAACTGCGGGCCGTAGCCGAGCGTGTCGGGGTAGTTGTTCGCGCCCCTTTCACTGCGGGTGCCGCAAGTGCGCTACAGATCTTCAACGTGACGCTCGTCTAAGCCTAATCCGCCCGGCGAGAGCCAGCATCATCGACCGACTGACTGCGCGTTTTGGCTCATCGGTGACTCAACAGCCGCTTTTCAGTGGCTTACGTCTGCAGCAGCTGCACAATTTCGCGAAGCCGATCTCGATATAGCTCGGTCAGTGCCAGGTTGCGCTCGTCTCGCCCCAGTGGGTACGGCTCTGACAGCAGCGCGCCGAACGCTTGCAGCGCAACGCGCACCGTCATCGCTTGCCCGGTGGTCAGGTGTGTTCCATTGAGCGTTATGCTCGGTTCTTGAGTCATTCGTCAGCTTCGTCCTCGTTGGCAAACCACGACCATTGTTTTTTAGTTTAGCAAGTAGACAGCGTTGGCACCGCGCGGTCTGCGTCCACGGCTCACATGCGTGGCGAACCACCACGACACTATAGCGCCTTTGATGCGTTGCGCCCCCATGACGCTTTCCCGTAACACCTCACGCCATAGGTTGTGCGATATCGGTCGGTTTATTAATTCGTGCCAGATAAAAAGCGTCTTCTATCGATATAGTATACCTGTATATCCATACAGTATTTCGTTTTCCATGGGTCAAGCTTTGCCCTTTTCGCCCCAGTCACTGCACCCGACGCTGTGGCGGGGCGCTGAACTTGCGCGCGCGAGCGAGCGCCGCATCGATACCGGCTACACCACGCTCAATGCCGAGTTGCCCGGTGGCGGCTGGCCGCAAGGTGCGCTAATTGAGCTGCTTATTTCGCAACCCGGTATTGGCGAGTTACGCTTGCTCGCGCCGGCGCTGCGCACACTGCAACCGCGTGCCATCGTATTAATCAATCCGCCGCACACCGTGCAACCATTAGCGCTGCGCTATTGGGGCCTGGACAGTATCCACTGGTGTGTGCTGCGTGCGCCGAAGACGGCCGATGCGTGCTGGGCGGCCGAACAGGCGCTGCGCACCGGCTCATGCGGCGCGGTGCTGCTTTGGCTTACTAGCGTATCCGCCGACGTGCTGCGCCGGCTGCACCTGGCCGCCCAGCGCGGCGCGGCGCTCTTTTTCTTGCTGCGGCCGCTGTGCGCGTCGCGCAGTGCTTCGCCCGCGCCACTGCGTGTGGCGCTCGCGCCCGCCAGTGCAGGCGTGCAGGTGACGCTACTGAAGCGTCGTGGTCCGACGCATGACACGCCCCTCGATATCCCGCTCATTCCTTCTCCCATCTTATTAAGTTGCCATGGCCGTGTGGATCGGCGTGCATCTGCCTTACCTGCTACTCGAAGTGTTTCACCCGCGTGGGTATCCGCCTGACGCGCGTGGGTGCGTGGTGCTGGAGCAAGACCGCGTCGCGCATTGCGATGAAAGGGCACGCATGCTGGGCATTCGCGCCGGCATGCGCCGCGGCGGCGTGCTGGCGCTTGCACCGCACGTGCGCGTGCACGAGCGTGATCGCCTACGCGAAGCGGCGCTACAGCACAGCGTCGGGATGGCGATGCTGCGCTTTACCCCTCATGTCGTGGTGACCGACGAGGCGTGCGTGCTGCTGGACGTGAGCGCAAGCCTGCGGCTTTTTCGGGGTATCCGGGCACTGCGCCGCGATGCGCGCGCGCTCATTGACGCGCTGTGCGTGTCGGCTCAGTGGGCGGTGGCGCCCACCGGCTATGCAGCGTGGCTGTTGGCGCGCTCCGGAGGCGGCTATGCGCTGTCATTAGAATCGTTGGAACGTGTGCTCGGACGCCGGCCGTTGAACGTACTGCCGTCCGCGCGACGCTACGCTGATTGGTTCGACGGCTTAGGCTGCCGCACGATTGCCGACGTGTGCCGTCTACCGCGTGCGGGCCTGAACAAGCGGTGCGGCACGGCACTGCTCGAAGCGCTTGACCGCGCGCGCGGCTTGGCACCCGAAGGGTATGCGTGGCTGCAGGTGCCGCCCCAATTTGATGCGCGTATTGAGCTGCCGGAGCGCATTGAACAGACTGACGCGCTGCTGTTTGCTGCGCGCCGACTGCTTGTGCAGATGACCGGGTGGCTGATCGCGCAACAGCTGGTGGTGGTGCGCCTGACAGTGAGGCTGGAGCACGAGCGTGGCCGAGCGCCGCTCACGCCCAGCGTGCTGGACATCGCGCTGGCCGAGCCGACTTGGCACGACGCGCACCTGGTGCGGTTGCTCAAAGAGCGGTTCGCGCGTACCCCGCTCGTCGCGCCGGTCATCGCGTTGCGGCTGCTCACCCAAGAGGTGCGCGCTGCGCAGCCGCACAGTGACACGCTCTTTCCCGAGCCGGGCGGCACACCGACCGACCATGCGAGATTGCTTGAGTTGCTGACCGCGCGTTTGGGCCGCGAGAACGTGCTTTATGCGCAGCCGCTTGCCGATCATCGCCCGGAGGTGGCCGCCCGCTGGGTGCCCCTGGATGCATTGCGCCAGGCGGCAGGCGAGCCGCCCGCGTTGCCGCGTCCCGTGTGGCTACTAAAGGAGCCCCTTGAGTTGATGGTGCGAGACCACCGGCCATTTTACGGCACGCCGCTGCGTCTGGTGTCACCGGCCGAGCGCATTGAAGCGGGCTGGCATGATCAGCAAGGGGTCGTGCGCGACTATTACGTCGCGCAGTCTGCCGAGTCGGTGTACTACTGGGTCTATTGTGAATGGATCGGCGCGCGCGAGCACAGCACGCTACGCTGGTTCTTGCACGGCTTGTTTGGCTAATCCGATGGAGAAGCCAGCAAACGCTTCGCTGCCCGAGTATGCGGAGTTGCAATGTGCGTCGAATTTTTCGTTCCTGTACGGTGCATCGCATCCCGAGGAGTTGGTCGCCCGCGCCGCGCAACTCGGTTACACGGCGCTTGCCATCACCGACGAGTGCTCGGTGGCCGGTGTCGTGCGCGCGCATTTGGAAGCGAAAAAGGTGGGGCTGCCGCTGATCGTAGGCGCGCAGTTTCGCTTAGCCCAAGGCCAGGCTGCCCCTGCCATGGCCCTGAGCGCGCTGGCTATGAATCGCGACGGCTATGGCAATCTGTGCGAGTTCATCACGCTCGGCCGCATGCGCGGCGACAAAGGCACGTATCGGTTGTCCTGCGATGACCTCGCCCACGCTGACGCAGTTGATCGGCATGGGTGCGCGTTGTCGCATTGTCTGGTGATTCTCCATCCGGACTATCCGGCGCACGAAGCGCAGCTGACGTGGGCCGCGCCACACTTTGGCTCACGCATAGCCGTCGCGCTCACGTTGCACGCGCAGGCGATGGACGATCTGCACCGCGGAGTCGTGCAACGCGTGGCGGCCCGACATGGTGTGCGGGTGGTGGCCACTGGGGCGGTGCGCATGCACGTGCGCTCGCGTAAGCCGCTGCAAGATGTGGTCACCGCGATTCGGCTGGGTCAGAGCGTGTCGGCATGTGGCTACCATTTGGCGCCCAATGCGCAGCAGCACTTGCGTGCACGACTGCGGCTGGCCAATGTGTACCCGCGCGACACGCTGGAGGCCACCGTTCATCTGGCCCGCCAATGCACCTTTTCGTTGGATGAACTGCGCTATGAATACCCGGAAGAGCTTGTTCCCAACGGCCATTCGGCAACGACGTATTTGCGTGAGCAGGCCTATTTAGGCGCGCACCGGCGCTTCCCAAACGGAATACCGATGACGGTGCAGCAGCAGCTTGAGCACGAACTGGCGCTGATTGCGACGTTGCGCTACGAGCCGTACTTTTTAACGGTGTACGACATCGTGCACTTTGCGCGCAGCCAAGGCATTCTTTGTCAAGGCCGGGGCTCGGCGGCCAATTCCGCCGTGTGCTACTGCCTCGGTATCACAGAAGTGGATCCGGCGCGCTCAAATCTGCTCTTTGAGCGCTTCGTGAGTCGTGAGCGCAACGAGCCCCCGGACATCGACATCGACTTTGAGCACCAACGTCGCGAAGAAGTCATCCAGTACCTGTATCGCAAGTATGGACGCGAGCGCGCGGCGCTCACGGCGGCGGTGACCACCTATCGGCCGCGCAGCGCGCTACGAGACGCGGGCAAGGCGCTGGGCATCGATCCGCTGATTGTCGATCGCGTCGCGAAATCGCACCAGTGGTTCGACACGAGCGCACAGCTGCTCAAGCGCTTTGAAGACGCGGGGCTGGACACGTGCGCACCGATCATTGAGCAATGGGCGACGCTTGCGGCCACGTTGCTTGGATTTCCCCGGCACTTGTCGCAGCACAGCGGTGGCTTTGTAATCAGCCGCGGCAAACTCAGCCGGCTCGTGCCAATTGAGTCCGCGGCGATGCCTGATCGTTCGGTGATTCAATGGGATAAGAACGACATCGACGCGCTGGGGCTGCTGAAAATCGACATTCTGGCGCTGGGCATGCTGTCGGTGATCCGGCGCGCGCTGGCACTCGTTGCTCACCAGCGCGGCGAGCCGTTTGAGCTGCACGATATCCCCGCCGAGGATGCGGCCACCTACGAGATGATCAGCCGTGCCGATACTGTCGGCGTATTCCAGATCGAATCGCGTGCGCAGATGAGCATGTTGCCCCGCCTGCGCCCGCGCTGCTTTTACGACTTGGTTATCGAAGTGGCGATCGTGCGCCCCGGTCCGGTGCAAGGCGGCATGGTGCACCCGTATCTGCGTCGGCGCGAAGGCGTGGAGCCCGTCACGTACCCGAGTGAAGCGATGCGAACGGCGCTAGCGCGCACGCTCGGGGTGCCGATTTTTCAAGAGCAAGTGATGCAAGTGGCGATGCTGGCCGCCGGCTTTACTGCGGGGGAAGCAGATCAATTGCGCCGTGCCATGGCCGCTTGGCGCAGCCAAGGCGGCCTTGAGCAGTATTACGAGCGCATCGTGCACGGCATGGTCACGCGCGGCTACGATCGGGCGTTCGCCGAATCAATCTTCGCGCAGATCCAAGGTTTTGGTGAGTATGGCTTTCCGGAAAGTCATGCGGCCAGCTTCGCGCTGCTTGTGTACGTGAGCGCGTGGCTCAAATGTCATGCGCCGGCCGCGTTTCTATGCGCGCTGCTGAACAGCCAACCGATGGGCTTTTATACGCCGTCACAACTGGTGCAGGATGCGCGCCGGCATGGCGTTAAGGTGCTGCCAGTGGATGTGACCATAAGCGACTGGGACAGCACGCTGCAAGGACACAGTCTTGAGGCGCCGGTGCGGCTGGGCCTGTCGCTGATCCGCGGCTTGGCAGAGGACGCGGCCGCGCGCATCGAACTGGCCCGTGCGGTGCGGCCCTTTGCAGATGTGACGGATCTGGCGCGGCGCGCGCAGCTTACGCGGCGCGATCTGCAGGCTTTAGCCAGCGCCAACGCACTGGCGAGCCTTGCGGGCAATCGCCGCGCGGCGTTGTGGCACGCGCTCGCCGCGGTGCCTGACAAGGATCTGCTGCGTGCAGCTAGCGATGACGATGTGACACCGGCGTTTGCGCCGCTCACGCCGGGGCAAGCCATTGCGCACGACTATCGCGCGCTGGGCCTGACGCTCGAGCGGCATCCGCTGGCGCTGCTGCGCGCACAATTACTTCAGCGTCGCTTGCTGCCGGCCGTAGTCTTGCAACGCTATCGCGACGGGCAACTGGCGCGCGCGTGCGGCCTGGTGACGGTGCGCCAGCGCCCCGGCACGGCAAAAGGCGTGCTGTTTGTGACGCTTGAAGACGAGAGCGGCCACACGAACGTGATTATTTGGCCGTCACTACTAGAGCGCCAGCGCAAGGAGGCGCTGGGTGCGTCGCTGCTTGCCGTCTATGGCGTCTGGCAACGGCAAGGCGAGGTGACCCATTTAGTCGCCCAGCGCCTGGTGGATCTGTCGCATTTACTGGGTTCACTGGTGACAACGAGTCGCAACTTTTGTTGACATCCCATCTTAGTTGAAGGCTTTACCGTGGCCAAACATAAGCAGCGTTGCATCAGTCAGCCCGCACAGGCTGCATCGGAACATCAATTGGCACGCATACCAACCATGCTTGGGGCCGCCTCACTCTTTATCTAGTATGCCGTGCTTCGCCGGATCGGCGGCGCGTTCGCACTCGCGTACAACGCGCAGCGAATGTCGTTCAAGGTACTGATTTTCGATCACACGCAATACGCTATGTCACCAGTGGTTTGGGATAGCCCCATTTGCTATTTGAACGAACTTGAGGCGGGCAATACTGCGCAAACCGGTGCGGGTCCACTTATGCGCGAGAGTCGGTGTACGAATGACCCAACGTCAGTGGGACTATGGCTCGACTATGAACAGGTATTCCGTCAGCGTGGTTTTGCTCGGGTCGATATTATAAAAATTACAGGGAATGGCGGCGGGGCACAGGCGCTGAAGGCGTGCTTGAGCATGGGCCGACGCTTAGCGAGCGCAGCTTCAGTGAGACTGACATCGCGAAGATTGCCGGTAATGGCGGCGGTGCTCAAGCGCTTGAGGCGGTTGTCATGCACGGGTCAACGCTTTGCGAGCGTGGCTACAGCCGGACCGATATTGTAAAGATTGCCGATAACAATGGCGGTGCCCAGGCGCTCAAAGCGGTGTTCGAACATGGACCAGCGCTCACGCAAGCAGGACGTTCGAACGAGGATATTGTGGATATGGCTGCGCGCACAGGCGCGGCCGGCCAGATACGAAAGTTGGCTGCACAGTTGTCGGGGCGGCAATAGGTGCAGCGGTCAGCCAACATTGAAGGCACGCGACAATCCGATATGCGGTCACAGCGCCGCGATCACGGCATGGTTACCGGTCGTCACCTGATGACCTACCGAGGCGGGCGGGCAGCGTTAGCGACCCGATGCGACAGTAGGCATCTTACCATTTCCTAGATCGGCGAACCTCAGCGAGGCAGTAAGAAGGCGCCAAGGCGACCGTGCTTCGTTTTTCAGGTCGGCCTTTCTGATTTGACAAAGCTACTTGGTCGTAGTCACTATAATTTGAATGACCGAATTGAAATTTCGTCAAAAATGAAGATACTTGGCCACAGTAGGGTTATAGCGGCATTATCCTCGGTTAGAGATTTGTCAAAGCAAATCAATAGCAAAGCTATCTCGCAGAGTTTGCGAAACCCCGTACTTCAAAGTTTGCGGCACCTGCGTGATCCTAAAAAAGAGAATTATTCTGGTTTTCGTGTCAGCCAGATGTCAATAAATGGTGCCGATGCACAGCGGAAAAACCATTTTGGCGACAAGAAAATAGTAAGTAATTTTTGGCAGAAACCTAGCAATGTGTCTGACCAGAAGCGCGACGCTCTTATAGAGAAAGCCAATGATTTTCTAAGGCGGTTAGATGATGTAGAGAACGTCGCTCATGGATCAGTCAATGCCACCCTCAGAAAATTGAACAATCATAGTCGAGGTATGAGAGCAGAGCAACAATATGAGGCGGAGAGACTGCATGACAACATTAAGGAAAGCATTAAATTAACGAGAGGCAAGATTCAGGGAATTCTGCAAGAAAACAATTTGCTGCCCCACCATAAGGCAACATCGGGAAAAACGAAATTATCTAAAAGTCAGTATGATAAAATAATAAAACATTTTGATTCTATTGGGGAGGATATTCAGTCTAATTTAAAATCGACAAAAAGCAGACTTGATGAGATAGATAAAGTATAAAATTTCTTAGTAATGTCATGGATCATTAATCGGCGAGTCGCATGGTCAGGCTGCATCAGTCTTTTCCATACGCCTCGCCAAATGGGCGTTATCTCATCGCCGGCCTAGCCGTGCCTTGATCCAATCGACGATGGGTCGCCGACGACGCTCGCCATCTGTGTGACCAGCCGCCTTCCGTCGGTCAGGATCTTCCCACCATGTCACCGGTAATGGGTCAGGGTCGAAGTTAAGTCGTGGCTGGGGCGCTAATTTGGCGCGTTCGTCGCGGATGCGAGCCTGTATCGGCAAAAATAACTGTTCCGGCTTGCCCAACTCCTTATGAAAAAATTTGAAGTCTAGCCACGCTTCGAGGTCAACAAGAAGCCTTTCGCGTGGGGACGGTGGAATACCGCTACTCAGATTGAGGATACGTTCCAGCGTCTCCGGAGAGTACATGTGCTTTCGGTTGCAGCGAATCCCTAAAATGATGTCGTTGAACCGGTCTTTATCCATGCTTTGGCCACCGGACGTTCGGTCGAAGGTATCAAGCGCCAGCGCCAGCGCAAATTCGGGATTGTTCCCCTCGGCCAATTTGCCGAAGGCTTCCAAAAGTCCTGCAACGATCGGCTCCTGATCCGATAGATCCAACATCGGCAGGATTTCGTACTTCCACTGTTGCAGCCTTCGATTTTGCTCAGCGGCGGTCAAGCCGGCCAGCGCTTCGGGCAACCCTGACAGCGCGTCGCCTTTGCCTATTGACAACCGCTTGGCTGCTTCGAGCATGGATTCGTAGGTAGCAAGGCGTGTGTGCTCTGGCAGCCATCGAATCGCACGACCCAGCGCCTTGCGGGGTGCCGATTGAAGATGCTCAGGAAGCGCTTCGACAAAATTGAGCAAGCGCCGATGCCGCTCTAGCACCAAGTTTCGATCCAGGCAATGAAGCAAAAACAATTGGTTGGCGAGTCTCGTGCTCAATTTCGCCTGTCCGAGGTCGTCCAGTCGCGTCATTTCGCTCAGCAGACGATCGAATCGCGTCATCAGCTCGGGCCTTGGTTTGTAGGGTCTGCCGTGAACGGCCGCCCAACTTTGCTCCCCAGTCCAATGAGAAGAGTCTAGCTGCAGTGCGAGTAGGGGTAGTATTTTGCGCCGCTCTTCCAATGGGCTATCGATCGTGCGGTTGAGAATTGCATCGAACACTGCAATCATCGACTCAGCCGGTACAACATGATAGGAGCCTAGCCCCGCGGTACTTACCACATGATAGTCAGATTCAAAATGATGAATCATCTTGTCCTGCAGCGCCTTACTGTTCGGGATTTTTAGCACCTCAGCAAAGATGTGTGTAAATGCTTCTGTCTGCTCAGCGCGAGGAAATTCATTAATTCCGGACATGGCCAGCCTGTCTAGTGCTGCCAATAGGATGTTTGAATCCGCAACGTCTCTATTGAGCTCATCCAAAAGCTGACGCAACGGTTCTATCCGAGTCTCCCTTGGGCCGTCCTTCTCACGCAACGTTTTTTTTAGAAACGCGCGAACGCGCTCCATAGGCGCGATGCTAGAAGAATTGACTGGCGCCTGCTGCTGAGCCGTAGGGGGATCCCCAGCGATGAGAAAACCGCTTGGGGGCGAGTCGCTAGGATCGCTCTTGTGCGAGTCGATGGACGCATAGATGGCGGCATTGTGAGCGTTTGGCGGTGGCGTGGTATTGAAATCCATGCTGAGCGTATCAAGAGTGGAAGAAAGCCTAAATTCGCACTGCCCCTCGGCGGATGCGAATAGGAGTGCGCCGACTATATAACGCACGGGTGAACGGTTTTTCGAATCATTGCTGATCAGGCATGCACAAAGTCGCTTTCAATGGCTTTGTCGCATCAACACAATAGGATAGAATAGCAAGCCGAAGGTCCGGTAGGCGGGACTGTGTTGGGTCAAAGACGGCTTGTCCGCTGGCTGTGGCCACGGTATCAAAGTTTTGTGCTGCTCGCTAGACGTGAAAGCAGAGATAGAGGCTTGACAGGACTGCGTCAACCTCGCGTACGTTCGCCCTCTCAAAGGTGATCGGCTGTCGTTATGTTATCGCCGAACCAGCCGTGCCTTGATCCAATCGACGATGGGTCGCCGACGACGCTCGCCATCTGTGTGAGCAGCCGCCTTCCGTCGGTCAGGATCTTCCCACCATGTCACCGGTAATGGGTCAGGGTCGAGGTTAAGTCGCGGTTTAGGTGCCAATTTGGCTCGTTCGTCCCGTGCGCGAGCCTGTATCGGTAACAGCAGCTGTTCTTGCTTGCTTAATTTCTCTTTTAACAATTTCACATCCAGCCACCGTTCAAGGTCAAGGAGAAGCCTTCTTCGTGTGGACGGTGGAATACCGCTACTCAAATCGAGGACACGTTCCAATGTCTCGGGGGAGTACGTGTGGGTTAAGTTGCCGCGAATCCCTCGAATGATGTCGTCGAAACGGTCTTTATCCATGTTCTGGCCGCCGGACGTCCTATCGAAGGTATCAAGCGCCAGCGCCAGCGCAAATTCGGGATTGTTCCCCTCGGCTAAGTTACCAAATGCAGCGATCAGTCCTGCAACGATCGGCTCCTGATCCGATAGATCCAACATCGGCAGGATTTCGTACTTCCACTGTTGCAACCTTCGATTTTGCTCAGCGGCGGTCAAGCCGGCCAGCGCTTCGGGCAACCCTGACAGCGCGTCGCCTTTGCCTATTGACAACCGCTTGGCTGCTTCGAGCATGGATTCGTAGGTAGCAAGGCGTGTGTGCTCTGGCAGCCATCGAATCGCACGACCCAGCGCCTTGCGGGGTGTCGCTTGAAGATTCTCGGGAAGCGCTTCGACGTAACTGAGTAAGCGCCGATGCCGCTCCAGCACAAGAGTGCGATCCAGGCAATGAAGCACGAACAACTGGTTAGCGAGTTTCGCGCTCAATTTCGCCTGTCCGAGGTCATCCAGCCGCGCCATTTCGTTCAGCAGCCGATCGAATCGCGTCATCAGCTCGGGCCTTGGTTTGTAGGGTCTGCCGTGAACGGCCGCCCAACTTTGCTCCCCGGTCCAATGAGAAGAGTCCAGTTGCAGTGCGAGGAGGGGTAGTATCTTGCGTCGCTCCTCCAATGGACCAGCGATCGTGCGGCTAAAGATTGCATCGAACACTGCAATCATCGACTCGGCGGGAACAACATGATAGGAGCCCAACCCCGCGGTGCTCACCACATGATACGCAGGTTCAAAATGATCAATCATCTTATCCTGTAGCGCCTTGCTATTCGGGATTTTTACCACCTCAGCAAAGATGTGCGTAAATGCTTCTAGCTGCTCAGCGCGAGGAAATTCATTGATTCCAGTCATGGCCAGCCTGTCTAGTACTGCCAATAGGATGTTCGGATCCGCAACGTCGCTATTGAGCCCATCCAACAGCTCACGCAACGCTCCTATGCGGACCTCACTTTCGACGTTCTTCTCACGCAACGTCTTTTTTAGAAACACGTGAACGCGCTCCATAGGCGCGATGCCAGAAGAATTGGCTGGCGCCTGCTGCTGAGCCGTATGGGGATCCCCGACGCTGAAAAAACCGCTTGGGGGCGAGTTGCTAGGACCGCTCTTGTGCGAGTCGATGGACGCATAGATGGCGGCATTGTGAGCGTTTGGCGGTGGCGTGGTATTGAAATCCATGCTAGACGTATCGAGGATGAAAGAAAAGCCTAAGGTCGCAATGCCACCCGGGCGGATGCGAATAGGAGTGCGCCGACTATATAACGCATGGATGAACGGTTTTCCGAGCCATTGCTGATCAGGCATGCACAAAGTCGTTTTCAATGGCTTTGTCGCATCAACACAATAGGATAGAATTACGGGCTGCCAAGGTCCGGTAGGCGCGACTGTGTTGGATCAGAAACGGCTTGCCCGCTGGTTCTTGCCCCGGCATCGAAGCCTTGTGCTACTCGCTAGACGTGATCTTGTTGTCTGGAAAAGGGTGGCACTAATTTGGCCAGTCGAAAACTCAATTCGCGGAACAGAAAATTGACAGTCTGAAGCGCGATTTGGCATAGTGATATAAATCAATAATTGGCGAGTCGCATGGTCAGACTACGTCAGTTTTTCCCATACGCCATCGCTAGATGAGCGTTATCTCATCGCCGGCCTAGCCGTACCTTGATCCAATCGACGATGGGTCGCCGACGACGCTCGCCGTCTGCATGACCAGCTACCTTCCGTCGGTCGGGATCTTCCCACCATGTTACCGGTAATGGGTCAGGGTCAAGGTTAAGTAGCGGCTCAGGTGCCAATTTGGCTCGTTCGTCGCGGATGCGCGCCTGTATCGGCAAAAAGAGCTGTTCCTGCGTGCCCAACGCCTTGTTAAAAAACTTCCAATCTAGCCACTCTTCAAGGTCGAGAAGAAGTATTTCTCGTGTGGACGGTGGAATACCGCTACCCAGATCGAGGATACGTCCCAGCGTCTCGGGAGAGTACGTATGCTTCGAGTTGCAGCGAATCTCTAAAATTATTTTGCTAAACCGTTCTTTATCCATACTCTGGCCGCCGGACGTCCTCTCAAAGGTATCAAGCGCCAGCGCCAGCGCAAATTCGGGATTGTTCCCCTCAGCCAAGTTGCCAAAGGCAGCGATCAATCCTGCAACGATTGGCTCTTGATCCGATAAATCCAACATGGGCAGGATTTCGTACTTCCACTGTTGCAGCCTTCGATTTTGCTCGGCAGCGGTCAAACCGGCCAGTGCTTCGGGTAACCCGGCCAATGCCTCGCCTTTGCCTATTGACAACCGCTTGGCTGCTTCGAGCATGGATTCGTAGGTAGCAAGGCGTGTGTGCTCAGGCAGCCATCGAATCGCACGACCCAGCGCCTTGCGGGGTATGGATTGAAGCTTCTCGGGAAGCGCTTCGACGTAATTGAGCAAACGTTGATGTCGGTTCAACACAAGGGTGCGATCCAAACAATGAAGCAGAAATAACTGGTTGGCTAGTTCTGCGCTCAATTTTGCCCGTCCGATATCATCCAACCGCGCCATTTCGCTCAGCAGCCGATCAAATCGCGCCGTCAACTCGGGCCTTGGATTATAGGGTCTGCCGTGAACGGCTGCCCAACTCTGTTCCCCGGTCCAATGAGAAGAGTCCAGTTGCAGTGCCAGGAGCGGCAGTATCTTGCGCCGCTCCTCCAATGGACTAGCGATTGTGCGGCTGAGGATTGCATCGAACACTGCGATCATCGACTCAGCAGGTACAACATGATAGGAGCCCAGCCCCGTGGTACTTACCACATTATAGTCAGATTCAAAATGATGAATCATTTTGTCCTGCAGCGCCTTACTATTCGGGATTTTCAGCACCTCAGCAAAGATGTGCGTAAATGCTTCTGTCTGCTCAGCGCGAGGAAATTCATTAATTCCGGACATGGCCAGCCTGTCTAGTGCTGCTAATAGGATGTTTGAATCCACAACGTCTCTATTGAGCTCATCCAAAAGCTGACGCAACGGTTCTATCCGAATCTCCCTTGGGCCGTCCTTCTCACGCAACGTTTTTTTTAGAAACTTGTGAACGCGCTCCATAGGCGCTATGCCAGAAGAATTGGCTGGCGCCTGCCGCTGAGCCGTATTAGGGTTCCCGGCACTGAAGAAACCGCTTGGGGGCGAGTTGCTAGGACCGCTCTTGTGCGACTCGACGGACGCATAGATGGCGGCATTGTGCGGGTTCGGCGGTGGCGTGGTATTGAAATCCATACTGGTCGTATTGAGAATGAAAGAAAGCCTAAGGTCGCAATGCCGCCCGGGCGGATGCGAATAGGAGTGCGCCGACTATATAACGCATGGGTGAACGGTTTTCAGAACCATTGCTGATCAGGCATGCACAAAGTCGTTTTCAATGGCTTTATCGCATTAAAAAAATAGGCTAGAATCGCGAGCCGCCAAGGTGCGGTATGCACGACTGTGTGAGTGAAAAAACGGCTTGCCCGCTGGCTGTGGCCACGGTATCAAAGCCTTGTGCTGCTCGCTAGACGTAATCTTGTATCTGGAAAGGACGGCGCTAATCTGGCCGTGCTGCAAGCGCTAAACGCTAAGCGGCCCGCGCGCATCCATGTGCGGCAAGACAAACGAAATTGTTGAATACGACCCACACGCCGTTCAACGCCTCAACACTCACAAGGACATTGCCTAGACGACTGAAAGCCCGCACGGGCTGCATCGGAGCACCAATCGGTACGCATACCAACCATGTTTGGGCCGCCTCACTCTTTATCTAGTATGCCGTGCTTCGCCGGCTCGGCGGTGCGTTCGCACTCGCGTACAACGTGCAGCGAATATCGTTCAAGGTACTGATTTTTGATCACACGCAATACGCTATGTCACCAGTGGTTTGGGATAGCCCCATTTGCTATTTGAACGAACTTGAGGCGGGCAATACTGCGCAAACCGGTGCGGATTCACTTATGCGCGAGAGTCAGTGTACGAATGACCCAACGTCAGTGGGATTATGCCGGTGACGTCTGTGTATCAGAAAGATAAACCGTTTGGTGCCCGGCTTAATCTCAGCCCGTTCGAATGTTTAAAGATTGAGAAACATTCTGGTGGTGCTGACGCCCTGGAGTTTATCTCAAATAAATACGATGCGCTTACTCAGGTACTGAGTCGGGCTGACATCCTGAAAATCGCCTGCCATGACTGCGCAGCCCATGCGCTGCAGGCGGTGCTCGACTATGAACAGGTATTCCGTCAGCGTGGTTTTGCTCGGGCCGATATTATAAAAATTACAGGGAATGGCGGTGGGGCCCAGGCGCTGAAGGCAGTCGTCGTACACGGGCCGACGCTTAACGAGTGCGGCTTCAGTCAAGCTGACATCGTGAGAATCGCGGACAATATCGGCGGGGCACAGGCGCTGAAGGCGGTGCTTGAGCACGGGCCGACGCTTAACGAGCGCGACTACAGTGGGGCTGACATCGTGAAGATTGCCGGCAACGGCGGCGGTGCTCGAGCGCTCAAGGCGGTTGTTATGCACGGGCCAACGCTTTGCGAGAGTGGCTACAGTGGAGCCGACATCGTGAAGATTGCCAGCAATGGCGGTGGTGCTCAGGCGCTGGAGGCGGTTGCCATGCACGGGTCAACGCTTTGCGAGCGTGGCTACTGCCGGACCGATATTGCAAAGATTGCCGGTAATGGCGGCGGTGCCCAGGCGCTCAAGGCGATTGTCATGCACGGGCCAACGCTTTGCGAGCGTGGCTACAGCCGGACCGATATTGTAAAGATTGCCGATAACAATGGCGGTGCCCAGGCGCTCAAAGCGGTGTTCGAACATGGACCAGCGCTCACGCAAGCAGGACGTTCGAACGAGGATATTGTGAATATGGCTGCGCGCACAGGCGCGGCCGGCCAGATACGAAAGATGGCTGCACAATTGTCGGGGCGGCAATAGGTGCAGCGCTCAGCCAACATTGAAGGCACGCGACAATCCGATATGCGGTCACAGCGCCGCGATCACAGCATGGTTACCGGTCGTCACCTGATAACCTACCGAGGCGGGCGGGCCGCATTAGCGACCCGATGCGGCAGTAGGCATCCTACCATTTCCTAGATCGGCGAACCTCAGCGAGGCAGTAGGAAGGCACCAAGGTCAACCACTTTTCGTTTCTCAGGTCGGTCCTTCCGATTTGACAAAGCGAGACGCTCGAAGCGGCTAAGCGTGCCCACGTCGTCAAGACTTCGAGCCAGCCATTGGTTGGTTGCGGCTCAAATAACTTGCCCCTCTTCGCCATGTTGAGCGCTCACGCTCATTGTCGGGTAGTCCGCTTTGCTTCGCTCAGTAGGTGAAGCGTTCGCTGTCGAGCGCAACGCGTTTGCCCTGCCATTCAAAGTACGTGTCTGTCAATGGCACGGAGTGCTTGAAATGGATAGGTGGCCAGGTGTTTGGGCTCAGCTTACCAGCCATACCCAATCTTTTGTCGATCTTGATGCGGACGAGGTCACGCAAACCAGTGCGCGCTCGCTCGTGCGAGAGGGCCGGTGTGCCGATAGTTCGGCATCGGTTTGACCCATGCCGGCGACGTCTATGCATCAAGAAGACAAGCAATCGGCTAACGGGCTTAACCTCAGCCCACTCGAACGCATAAAGATTGAGAAACATTATGGTGGTGGTGCCACCCTGGCGTTTATCTCAAATCAGCACGATGAGCTCGCTCAAGTACTGAGTCGGGCTGATATTTTAAAAATTGCAAGCTATGACTGCGCAGCCCAGGCGTTGCAAGCGGTGCTCGACTGTGGGCCGATGCTTGGCAAGCGCGGCTTCAGCCGAGCGGATATCGTCAGAATCGCGGGCAATGGCGGTGGGGCACAGGCGCTGTATTCGGTGCTTGACGTTGAGCCGACGCTAGGCAAACGTGGTTTCAGCCAGGTTGATGTCGTTAAAATTGCGGGCGGTGGCGCGCAGGCACTGCATACAGTGCTTGAAATTGGCCCGACGCTTGGCGAACGTGGTTTCAGCCGGGGCGATATCGTCACGATTGCGGGCAATAACGGCGGGGCGCAGGCGTTGCAGGCGGTGCTTGAGCTTGAGCCGACGCTTCGCGAACGCGGCTTCAACCAAGCCGACATCGTTAAAATCGCGGGCAATGGCGGTGGAGCGCAGGCGCTGCAGGCGGTGCTTGACGTTGAGCCGGCGCTTGGCAAACGTGGTTTCAGCCGGGTTGATATCGCTAAAATCGCGGGCGGTGGGGCGCAGGCACTGCAGGCGGTGCTTGGACTTGAGCCGACGCTTCGCAAGCGTGGCTTCCACCCGACCGATATTATCAAAATTGCAGGCAATAACGGTGGGGCGCAGGCACTGCAGGCGGTGCTTGACCTTGAGCTAATGCTTCGCGAGCGCGGCTTCAGCCAGGCCGATATCGTGAAAATGGCGAGCAATATTGGCGGGGCGCAGGCACTGCAGGCGGTGCTTAACCTTGAGCCAGCGCTTTGCGAGCGCGGTTTCAGCCAGCCCGATATCGTGAAAATGGCGGGCAATAGTGGGGGGGCGCAGGCACTGCAGGCAGTGCTTGACCTTGAGTTGGCGTTTCGCGAGCGCGGCTTCAGCCAGGCCGATATCGTGAAAATGGCGAGCAATATTGGCGGAGCGCAGGCACTGCAGGCGGTGCTTGAGCTTGAGCCAGCGCTTCACGAGCGCGGCTTCAGCCAAGCCAATATTGTCAAAATGGCCGGCAATAGTGGTGGGGCGCAGGCACTGCAGGCGGTGCTTGACCTTGAGCTAGTGTTTCGCGAGCGCGGTTTCAGCCAACCCGAGATTGTCGAAATGGCGGGCAATATCGGCGGGGCGCAGGCACTGCATACGGTGCTTGACCTTGAGCTGGCGTTTCGCGAGCGGGGCGTCCGTCAGGCTGACATCGTCAAGATTGTAGGCAATAATGGTGGGGCGCAGGCACTGCAGGCAGTGTTTGAACTTGAGCCGACGCTTCGCGAGCGCGGCTTCAACCAAGCCACCATCGTGAAAATAGCGGCCAATGGCGGTGGGGCGCAGGCGCTGTATTCGGTGCTTGACGTTGAGCCGACGCTTGACAAACGTGGTTTCAGTCGGGTTGATATCGTAAAAATCGCGGGCGGTGGCGCGCAGGCACTGCATACGGCGTTTGAACTTGAGCCGACGCTTCGTAAGCGCGGCTTCAATCCGACCGATATTGTCAAGATTGCAGGCAATAAGGGGGGAGCGCAGGCACTGCAGGCGGTGCTTGAGCTTGAACCAGCGCTTCGCGAGCGCGGCTTCAACCAAGCCACCATCGTGAAAATGGCGGGCAATGCCGGTGGGGCGCAGGCGTTATATTCGGTGCTTGACGTTGAGCCAGCGCTTCGCGAGCGCGGTTTCAGCCAACCCGAGATTGTCAAAATCGCAGGCAATATCGGCGGGGCGCAGGCACTGCATACGGTGCTTGAACTTGAGCCGACGCTTCACAAGCGCGGCTTCAATCCGACCGATATTGTCAAGATTGCAGGCAATAGTGGTGGCGCGCAGGCACTACAGGCGGTGCTTGAGCTTGAGCCAGCGTTTCGCGAGCGAGGCTTCGGCCAGCCCGATATCGTGAAAATGGCGAGCAATATCGGCGGGGCGCAGGCACTGCAGGCGGTGCTTGAGCTTGAGCCAGCGCTTCGCGAGCGCGGTTTCAGCCAACCCGATATTGTCGAAATGGCGGGCAATATCGGCGGGGCGCAGGCACTGCAGGCGGTGCTTGAGCTTGAGCCAGCGTTTCGTGAGCGCGGCTTCAGCCAATCCGATATTGTCAAAATCGCAGGTAATATCGGCGGGGCACAGGCACTGCAGGCGGTGCTTGAGCTTGAGCCAACGCTTCGCGAGAGTGACTTCCGTCAGGCGGACATTGTCAACATTGCGGGCAACGATGGCAGTACCCAGGCGCTGAAGGCAGTGATCGAGCATGGGCCGAGACTGCGACAGCGCGGCTTCAATCGAGCGAGTATCGTCAAAATCGCGGGCAATAGCGGTGGGGCGCAAGCACTACAAGCGGTGCTCAAGCATGGGCCAACACTGGACGAGCGCGGCTTCAATCTGACCAATATTGTCAAAATCGCGGGCAATGGCGGCGGCGCCCAGGCGCTGAAAGCAGTGATCGAGCATGGGCCAACACTGCAACAGCGCGGCTTCAATCTAACCGATATCGTCGAAATGGCAGGCAAAGGCGGCGGCGCCCAGGCGCTGAAGGCAGTGCTCGAGCATGGGCCAACACTGCGACAGCGCGGCTTCAATCTGATCGATATCGTCGAAATGGCGAGCAATACTGGTGGAGCTCAGGCGCTGAAGACGGTGCTTGAGCATGGGCCGACGCTGCGGCAACGCGACTTGAGTCTAATCGATATCGTGGAGATTGCGAGCAATGGCGGCGCTCAGGCGTTGAAAGCGGTGCTCAAATATGGGCCGGTGCTCATGCAGGCAGGACGCTCCAACGAGGAGATCGTACATGTGGCCGCGCGCCGAGGAGGAGCCGGTCGAATACGAAAGATGGTCGCACTCTTGCTGGAGCGGCAATAGAGGCAGCGGTTACCAGCATTGATGTGTGTGAATCGCACACTTAACGTAAGCTCGGCGCTGCATGCGTCGTGTGTTGACGTACATACCGACGCGCTTGCCATGCATCGGCAGGTCCTTGACAAGCTATTCGCAGCGTCCGAAGCCGACAAATCGGTTCGAGTTGCAGTTTGGGCAGTGTGTAGGCGATTGCCTCACCTCGACGCAGAGGTGGTAGTCGTGCTCGACTGTCAGAAACGGTGTAGTCGGGCAGGTTCAAAATGTTCGCGGGTACTCTCTTCTTCAAGATGGGGAGGTGTCGGAAATTTCGTGTGCTGAGGTCGGTTAAAAATCTCAGCTGATGGCGGCGGTGAATCGCTCGCCGAACAGAATGGCGAACTGATTGTCGAATACGGCCCACACGCCATCCAACGGCCTAAACACTCGGCGGTTGTGGCTCAGATAACGCGCCCCTCTTCGCCATGTTGAGCGCCATCACGCTCATGGTCGGGTCGTTCGCTCTGCTTCGCCCAGTAGGCGAAGCGTTCGCTGTCGAGCGTAACGCATTTCACCTGTCATTCAAAGTACATGTCTGTCAATGGCACGGAGTGCTTGAAATGGATAGGTGGCCAAGTGATCGGGCTCGGCTTACCAGCCGTACTCAATCTTTTGCCGCGGACAATGTCACGCAAACCAGTGCGCGCTCGCTCGTGCGGGAGGGCCGGTGTGCGGATGACTCAGCACCGTGGTGACCCATGTCGAAGACGCTTGTGCATCAAGAAGATAAACAATTGGCTAACTGGCTTAATCTCAGCCCGCTCGAACGCTAAAAGATTGAGAAACAATATGGTGGTGCTACCACTTTGGAGTTTATCTCAAATAAGCAGAATGAACTCGCTCAAATACTGAGCCGGGCTGGCGATCCTAGCAATCGCAAGCTATGACTGCGCAGTCCACGCGTTGCAAGCTGTGCTCGACTGTGGGCCGATGCTAAGCAAGCGCGGTTTCAGCCAAGCCGACATCGTGAAAATCGCGTGCAACGGTGGAGCGCAGGCGCTGTATTCAGTGCTTGACGTTGAGCCGACGCTTCGCGAGCGCGGTTTCAGCCGAGTCGATATCGTTAAAATTGCGGGCAATAACGGTGGGGCATAGGCACTGCATACGGTGCTTGACCTCGGGCCGACGCTTAACGAGCGCGGCTACATTCGAGCCGATATTGTGAAGATTGCCGGTAATGGCGGCGGTGCTCAAGCGCTCTGTCAGCAGCACGTTGAAAATGGCTCTTCCACACTTTGTGTGAACCGGCAGGCCAGCGGCATGCCTGAAATGTGGCGATTAGCGGCAGGTCTCGGCCACGACTATGACGCAGCACTGCTGTCCCCTCTACAGTAACGTTATCGTCGAAGGCTATGTCAATCGGCTCAAGTTTCTCAAGCGACAAATGTATGGCCGCGCCGGCTCTTAGCTGCTTTGTACTCGCGTGTTGAATCGATGCTGACCCGCGGCACAAACTTCACACAAAGTGCGGAAGAGCCATTTTCAACGTGCTGCTGACAGGGCGACCTTCAGTAGGTTTTCAAATGCTTATTTTTCGCGCTGCATCATCTACTCGGGGCGCATCGCTTTTGCACCGTAAGAGCCAGCTTGTGCTGGCAATGATCTTGGCTCACCCTTTACGAAAGGTACAGCGCCCCTTTTCACTGCCGGCATAAAAGATCGCTACGCGTCGCGCATGAACGATGACATATGGCGTGGCAAGTCCATCGCCTCATGCAGGATACGCAATACGTCGATGACGTGGCGATGCTGTTGCGCAACCTGAAACATGACGAAATGACGGCCTGTGCGGCCGTTGCGGGCTACGTGAAGCGTCAAGATGCCGGCGGCGATGTCATCTCGGGCTTGAACGCCGCAAAGCGTTGGACCTGCCATCAACTCCTGTACGGCCGCCGATAGTGTGTCAGCATCAATGCGTGCCTGCCGCTTACCGAACTGCAGGGCGCTCCAGCCGATGATGCATCGAAAATCATCCCGGGCGGTATTCGTGACGCGGACGGCCCAAATCGTTGCACCTGCTTTCACTGAGTGTCTCGGGATTCGGGCCCTGAGGCGAACGCGTCTTCTGCCAGGCTTGCGAAGTGGCCACGCAAGGCCTCGGCTGACGCGAACGTACGAATTCTTTCCATCTCCACATCGGCGATGCCAATTCGGGCCGCTTCGCGCAGTGCCTCAATCTTAGCTTGAGTTTGGGCTTGTTCACGCTCAATCAATCGAAGTCCTTCACGCAGCACTTCACTGGCATTTTGGTAATAGCCCGACTTAACAAGGCGATCCACTAAGGCAGCCTGACGATCGGTCAATACAACGTTGCGTGTGGGCATAGCAATCGTCCTTGTAAGTTTGACTGACATATTATGCCAGGTGCCGGCCAATGGCAGCGCTCAACAAAGTACACGTTTAGGCACTGCGACAATCGCTCGCCGACGCGCCGCTTCTCGAATGCAGCATCGCTAGCGGCATAGAGCAGCTGCATCGTCCGCGTCAGCGCCTCAAACTACAGACGCATTGGCGGTCTCCTCCATGCCGGGAGGGTACGGCGATGCATTCGGTCATGTACCCCGTCCAGTACTGTCCAGACGCGCTGTCGTGCTGTGCATCGAGCCTCGCTACGCGAGCCTCGACCCTACGGGCGCTCATCGCTCACCCCTACGGCCCAGCGTTCAGCTTCGGGCCTGCGCGCTTCGCTTGCATGCGCTCGGCACAAAGACACGGCCGTTGCCTGTCCAGCCGTCTGCCTTGACTTCATCACCTTGTCCGCGACTGTAACGCGCGGCCGGGTGTTGTCAAGGCGCGCAGGGCCGTGTCCYCGKCTACGCCTGCGGGCCGCACCCACCCTGCGCTTGTTCCCTTGACGACACCCGGCCGCGCGCTCCTGAGCGCCGCGGGCGATGAACTCAGGAAAGACGGTGGCAACGAGGCCAACTGGGTTCTTCGTGCCGACCGCACAAAACAACCTAAAGGCGGGCTCCGAATCTAGGAATCCGGTGTGCGGAGTGAACAACAAACATTTATTGGTTAGGAAAACATACTATGCAATTTGTATCCCGCTTCGCTTACCGTTCGCCGGTACTGCGCTCGGAACGTGCTTTGTCGGATGACCAGATTCGCGCCGTGGCCCCGTCCATCTTCGCGGATGCCTCGCACGAAAGCCGCTCGCCGCGGTACAGCTATATCCCCACCGCCACAGTGCTGCAAGAACTGCGCGGCGAAGGCTTCGAGCCTTTCATGGTGTGCCAGACTCGCGTGCGGCAAGACGGCCGCCGCGCCTACACCAAGCACATGATTCGGCTACGCCATGCCAGTCAAATCAGTAGCCGCGAAGCTAACGAGATCATTTTGTTGAACTCCCATGATGGAACGAGCAGCTATCAGATGCTCGCCGGGATGTTCCGCTTCGCGTGCCAGAACGGTCTCGTTTGCGGCGATACGGTAGCCGACGTGCGCGTGCCCCATAAGGGCGACGTGGCCGCGCAGGTCATCGAAAGCGCTTACAAAGTCTTGCACGGCTTCGAGCGAGCGCAGTCATCCCGCAATGCCATGCGGTCCATCACGCTGGACAACGGCGAAGCCGAGGTGTTCGCCCGTGCCGCACTGGCATTGAAGTATGACGAGGACAAGCCCGCGCCCATCACGGAGTCGCAAATCCTGATGCCGCGCCGCACGGATGACAATCGCCACGACTTGTGGAGCGTGTTCAACCGCACGCAAGAAAACCTTATCAAAGGCGGCTTGTCCACTCGCGCCGCGAATGGTCGCCGCCAGACTACGCGCCCGGTGCCGAGCATCGACAACGACATCCGCCTGAATCGTGCCTTGTGGCTGCTGGCCGAGGGCCTGCGCCAGTTGAAAGCCTGACTCCCACGCGGCAGGGGCAGGCAACAACCCTTGCCGCTTCTTTCGCCGTTGCATCCCTCAACGCAAGGAGTAGTCACCATGAACGCCCTCGCCCAAACCGAAGTCATCGCCATCGAAACCGCCGCGCCGCTGAAAGCGGCAGACCCAACCTCCGGCTAGCTCTCACTATCGCGTCAGCGGTTTAGTACAAACGCTTACGTTGTTCAAGCATGGCCCCGGACTGGCCGCAGTCGCCTGCCGCCGTGGCGCTGCGCGAGTTGCAGCAGGTCGCGAGCGAAGCGTTGCCGCAGGACAGCGCCGCATTGTTCGCCGTGCTACTGGCAAAGCCGCAAGACGAACTGGTGCGACTGCTGGCTATGTACGTCGCGGCCACGGTGAACGTGGTGATGCTGCGCGCCACACCGCGATTTTAGAAGCCGTGGACCAGTTCGCCCCGGCGCACGTCACTCGACTATCCAAGCTCAAGAAGAGCAACATGGCTAGCGAAGCCGAACGGCTAGCCGAGGGCATCATTTGGTTGCCTGCCATGTTCCGAGCCGCAAGGCTTACCGGATGCGGAGGGCGAAACCGATGCACCGGAAGTCGAAGCCGACGAGGCAAAGGCCCACGCGCTGGCCGCGTGAAGGTGCAGCATTGCGCCGGGGCGGGCGCGCAACGGTCTTGCGCGCAGTACAGTAATCGGTGCCCGCTAGCGTAGGCAAAGCCTCGATCGCGTCCCGCCGCAATGGGCAGGGTGACGTGCTGCTGGCGCAGCACGTCACGCACGCGCCTGCGGCGCGTCACGTTCCATCAGGCCTAGAGCTTAGAGTTTCCTGACACACCGGCACCAGAAGCTGCTGCGCGACAATCTGGGCCATGCTTTCCCCACTACCACAAGCCTGTATCGACAAAGTGACGACCGACGCCAAAAATTAGTACCCGGTTAGGTCAGATTGACTCCGACGGCCCCCGCGAAAGGTGAATGTGGTGCCGGCTAGAACTAGCGCGGCCTAGGGCGAGGTCGAGAGCGCAATTTGTGACCGTCGATGTTCCCGGGGATCTCCTGTATGAAGTCGCTTACGAGACCAGCACAGTAGTCAAACGATGGAGTGTAGCTGAGCGTCTGAGTATCGTTGAACCGCGACGCCAGAAACTCGCGATGCTCCCCCAAGAGTCGTAGAAAGGTGTCGCGATGCCGGATGAGGTATTCGCCGGCGTCCATCAAGCTGTTCGGCTCCCGTTCGATCATTAGGCTCAAATCGAACAGGTCCCGTGCCGTCGGACGATCTCCGCGGTGCCACATTTTTTTGCGACAATCTCTGCGGCGGTCTCAACCTTGACAGGCTGGTCCATCAGTACCCACTCGTCGTAGCTAGGGTCAGTCAGGTTCTGTGACACGACAAAGTCGATTTCGCCCTCGGCCAAAATAAGCTTCACAAACTGGGCGTGTTCCTCGTAATCGGTCGTGATGTCGGATGCGGCCTCGTTGATGCGAGGATTGACGTATCCGAGGTACTGCGGATTGGGGACGAAGATATCCACGTCCTTGCTCATACGGTGACCATATCGCAGCATGAGGACCGTGCCCCCGCCGAACGTCCAAAACGGATTTGCCGTGCCATGTGTTCGAATCTCGTCGATCAGCGTTAGCGTATGGCGAAAGAGGCCTTGCCACGGGCCCTCGGGCAGGGGCGAAGGCGTCCTCATGCCCATACTTTTCGATAAAGGTGAAGGTCTTTCGACCAGGTGGCGAGGTTCTTCCAGATTTTCCGCGGTTGCGTACCAGCGTGCTTGGCGGCTTCTTCGACCGCCTTGACCACAACTGGCACAGGCACCTCATCAAGGATGACTGAGAGTTGCGATTCACAGCCTTGTGGGATCTGTCCCGTTGCCAGCGCGTTCGCCAGCAGATGCTCAGTCAGATGCCCTTTGTAGCTGACGTTTGCACTTACGGCGGTCTTGCGAAGGCCTTTCTGCTCCGACCGTCGCTTGACCGTCAATTCGATCCCGAGCACGCTGAGTAGTGCAATCAGCTTGTTGATGCCGAGATCCTTTAACTTGCCTGTCTCAAGCTGATTGACGGTGAACCGCGACAAGCCGGCCAGCCTCGCTAGTTGCGCCTGAGTGAGATCGAGTTCTGTCCGCCGTTTCGCCACAGCCCATCCTATCTCGTAAAGTTGCATGGTGAACCTCCCGGCCGCTCACTGGGGCGGCGCATGTATGTAAAGTATCTTACAGAAAAGATTTTCAAGGCCCTTATCTTACGTGGCTGCAATATGGGGTAACTTTATAAGCGTGCGCTAAGCCGCCCCCTTGGTGCGCACGGTGCCAGAGGGAATGAGCGGCTTTTTCTCCGTTGCCGATCCGCCGTGTAACGTCCACTTCGGCTTCAGCCCGCTCGGTTCGCTGCAGTGCTGACTACAGTGTGGGGCCGCAATTGTCGTGTCTACCCGCGCGAACAAGAACCTGCAAAATAGGGCGGCTATAGATCTAGCTGACAATATGACAATAAAAATGATTTTTCGAGTATCCGGATTTGAGTGTGTTTTGTAGCTTGACGCGAATGAACATTGTTCGTAACATTGAGCCACTTTCGACAACTGCTGCAGAGGTCAACAGTGAAGACTATCCTCTGGATGTTGCGTTTTCAATTTGTGTCGTGCTTCATCGGTGCTATCGCCGCTGCTGTATCGGGCTATATCTTGTTTGTCAACGTTCCCGCAACAGACAACTCGGCACCCTGGGTTGCAGCTCATTTGGCGTTTGGCGTGATGCCGTGGACCTTGATATTCATATTCGGTTGTGGTTGCATGATTTACTCATGGTGGCAAGCGTTTAAACGCAAAATGTGATGGCAAGCGGATCAAAGGCGGTTCGCATCAACTTCCCCCACCCAATGCCTGCCGACATTAAGGCGATTCGCGTGGCTGCTGGATTGAGTCAATCAGAAGCAGCCTTCAAGGTCTATCGAACAGCTCGAGATTGGCAGCAATGGGAAGCTGGAGATAGGCGTATGGACCCGGCTCTGTGGGAGTTGTTCAAGCTCAAGATTGCCATGCACAATGTTCGTTAGCTGTCGTATGGTTGCCCAACGTCAAATCCGGATGGCCGATTTTTCTCGCGCCCACTTCTGCCATGCCTTCTTGAGACGCTCGGCGGTGATTAACTCCACGCCGAGGACCTCGCTGACCGCCAGCGTGGTCTGTCCGGCCTCAAACAGCGTCGCAATATAACTGTTTCACAGCGTTTGGGGACTGGTGCGCGCCTGCCGCCTGTCAACCACGCCGCAGACGCGCATGATGGCCTCGGTGGCGCGCAGCGCGGTGACCGAGTGCATCGGCCGCGCGTCCCCTCCACCGGGAAAGACCCATGAACTGTCAACACCGCTGGTGTGCCGTTCGACTAACCCGAGCGCCAGCACCGAGTGGGCAAATGGTTCGGGCCGGGATACGGTTTGGCTATTGGCGCAGGTCGTCCATCTGGCACATGATCGGCTCGCCGCGGAACGCGATTCGCTCGCTTGAACTCGGTGTTGAGAGAGTGATCGTTTTCAAGCACGGCTCGGTAGGACTAGCAGTTCTTGTAGCGCGTTGCGCATCATGCTACACTCGCTGCATGATAATCAGCTTTCGGCACAAAGGGCTTGAAGCCTTGTTTCGCGAGGATTCCCCGCGAGGTGTGCAAGTAGCCCACGCGGCCAAACTCCGCCGCATCTTGGCTGCGCTCAACGCTGCCTGTTTGCCGCGAGAATTGGATCAGCCCGGCTATAAATTGCATATAAATTGCATCTCCTGAAAGGAGACATGAAAGAGCACTGGTCAATATGGGTCAACGGTAACTGGCGCGTCACCTTCCGATTCATCGGTGTTGACGTTGAGCTGGTCGATTACCAGGACTATCATTAAGGATTACGACATGATGAAGCATCATCCGCACCCCGGCGAGCTGCTGCGCGAGGACGTGCTGCAACCGCTTGAAATTGACGTGACCGAAGCCGCTGCGCGGCTCGGCTATAACCGTACGTCGCTCTCGCGTGTGCTGAATGGGCACACCGGCATCAGCCCCGATCTTGCCTTGCGCCTGGAACGCGCAGGCGTCAGCACGGCGCGTTTCTGGATGAACCTGCAAACCAATTACGAACTTTGGCAGGCTGAACAGCGCGAACAACCGCCTGTAAGGCCGTTGCAATCGAACGGCTCCATCCCGGATACATTAAAAGTGCGATGATAAGCATCGCACAGCTTATCGGCGACGATCGGGTGAAAGTCGACGAGGAACCGCAGCGCGCGTCCTGGCAGCATGCGGCGCATCCCTCAGGCGTGAGCAGTGGCCGGGCGGTATAATTGGTTCGCCTGACCGATCTGATTGACTGGAACCTGCAAAATGGGGACGACCATAGATCCAGCTGACGATCAAGCTGATTTTTCTTGCGCCCACTTCTGCCATGCCTTTTTGAGACGCTCGGCGGTGATCAGCTCCACGCCGAGGACTTCGCTGACCGCGAGCGTGGTCTGCCCGGCCTCAAACAGCGTCGCGATGTAACTATTGCGCAGCGTTTGGGGGCTGGCGCGCGCCTGCCGCCTGTCGGCCACACCGCAGGCGCGCATGATGGTCTCGGTGGCGCGCAGCGCGGTGACCGCGTGCATCGGCCGTCCGTCCCGTCCACCGGGAAAGACCCACGAACTATCCACGCCACTGGCTTGCCGTTCGGCTAACCAGCGTGCCAGCGCCGAGTGTGCAAACGGTTCGGGCCGGGGTTGATGCGAAAAACGCGAGCCTGGCGAGGTGATGTGCATGAGTCGATCTGGCCCAATATTAATGCAGTTAACGGTTAATCTAAGCGCCTGTGACACCTTCAACCCCGCCCCCAGGAACGTCGCCACCAACGCACGATCACGTAAGCTACACCAGCGCTCATAATGCGTGGTCGTCACCGGGGACAACAACAAGTCGATAATGTTTTGCCTTTCCTGCGGCCATAGGAAATCGGTGTCCTGGTTACCCTTGACGCGCTTCCAGGTGGCTTGACTGTCTCGCAACGCACCCACAGCGGGATTGACGCTTGGGCTTTGCCGCGTACACGCATCAATATCGACGAACACACGCTCAATCAATTTGCGATAGCGCGCGCGTTGGTCTCGATTCTCGCGGCTCAAGCTGGCCAGAAAGGCGCTGATCGTGTCGGGCGTCGCCGCACTCAAGGGGGTGCGGCGCGCCTGAAGGTAGCGTACGAAGGCACGCCATTGGGCCAGATAGACTTGAGCGGACGAGGACCGCAAGGTGCGAGAGGTGCCACGCCCGGGTTGCCTGGCCAGCCAGGCTTCAAATGATTGAATGGGCGCACGGTCCCAATCGGTGCGCTGCTGAGCGGCAAATAAATCAGCCTCGGTCATGATAGACAGGGGAGGTGGGTGTCGATAGGTAAATGACTGTTAAATGCATAATCAGTATGCCGCGACCCGACGTCCCGAGCAATGGGCACTGTTCAATGAACCATCCTCCCATGTCTAAATCCTGGCAGCCTCGGTCAGTTGCTGCGCCAGATCCACGCGCACCATTCCCCGCCCGTACATTGCTCATATCCACCGACGCACTCGTAACCGCCAGGTGTCGTTGGAGAGATCAGGCACCGACGAAACAGAAGGCCGTTGGTGGTAGCCGCTTCGCCGTTACAGTTGCGCTCGATGTAGTACTTGCCGTCATCGAGCAGCATCAGGTGTGTGTCCATCGGGGAATCAGCGGGCTGCTCCATGCTCCCCGAACCCCTCTATCACCTCTACAAATCGACGGCTTCTGCCAAGTTGACAGAGTCAGATGCCGGACGCGGGCCGTCGGCAATTTTTTTGGCCCAGCCACAGGGGCGATTCATGGCGCACGGCGCGACAGCGTCTGACAAGAAAACGCAGATCCAGCTGCGCAGAGAAACCGCAAAGTATTATGCGCAGGTAACACGAGGCGAGCCGATGGGTTAGCTGAATCTTGGGTTATAAGCCGGAAACCCAAAAATTCTGTCAATGCAGCGGCTGTGCCACCAGGCGCACGCCCAAGGCAGCGCAAACGCGGCTGACCGTCTCGAAGCGCGGTTCACTGCCGGGTCGAAGCGCTTTGTACAGGGCTTCGCGTGCGATGCCGGAGTCCTTGGCCACCTGCGTCATTCCTCGAGCACGGGCGATATCGCCCAGGGCTGCAGCCAGCAGCGCTGGGTCATTCTCTTCAAGAACACTCGTTAGGTACGATGCGACATCTTCTTCGTTGTTTAGGTACTCGGCCGCATCGAACTCGGGAAGTTGGGAAACTTTTATTCGCTGGGTCATGATCCATCCTCCAAAGAATTCGCCAACGCAATCGCCCGGCGAATGTCAGCCTGCTGAGTCGACTTGTCGCCACCGCCCAGCATCACGATGAGCGTCTCACCGCGCTGGACATAGTACATGCGCTAGCCAGGACCGAATGGCTCGCGCATCTCGAACACACCTTCACCCACTGGCCAACACGCACACGTTGACGGAAGCGCTGGAAGAGGCGGCGATCCTGAGCGAGGTGCAACCGTAGACCACTGTCGTCGATCGCAGCTACAAGGGCGTAGCGATCGACGGCGTGAAATTTATCACCCGGGCTTGCGACGCGGTATCACTTGAGGCTGGCGGGCAATGATCCGGTGGCGCAGTGCGATCGAGCCGGCCATTGGACACAAAGGCAAACGGCAAGCTCGAGCGCAACTGGCTCAAGGGTGCACTGGGTAATGCCATCCACGTGGTGCTGTGCGGCGCCGGCCATAACCTGCGGATGATGCTCAAAAAGCTGCGGCTTTTTTACGCCTTAATTTTGGTTGCTTTGCACTTGCGATGCTCACATGTTGTCGGCGCCATGAATGCGCCGCAGAGCAAAGCGAATTCAAAACGAATTGTTTAGGGCCACCTTATTAATATCTGGTGACGGCCTTCTTATTTATGTAACCAACTAATTAAATGAAATCGACTTAATTGCGCCTTGTTCTCTATAGAGAAGCAAGTTATAGTTACTTACAGCACTTAAGTTTAGGTAAATTTTACATTATTCTTATTCGACCCTTTATAAAAGGATTTGCTTAATAGTCCATTAATTTATTTATAAAATAAGTGCATTGAAGCGGCCCGGTCAAAGTGGTGACGCACTTGACCGAGCCTAACCACTCTTCACCTAAAGGTAAACTCCGTAAAGGGTATCATGGCTAAGTTAATTATAAAACAATTTAAAACTTGTCGCTTGTTCAGCACGGTGTTTGTCTCTCGCCTATGCGCATGGCGTGCATCACCCCACTGGCCGCAATGGATGCACCGTCGCATTGGCATTATCCCCGTGCCAGTATACGGATTGCTACTAGCCTGTATAGCCGCACTTGTTGCGCTAAAATGTGTATCTAGCGATTTGCCTGTAATGATTGCAGTACTTGCAGTCGCGGGGTTTACGTGTGCCGAACTCGGTGCCAAATTGCCGGGACTACGTCATATCGGTGGCCCTGTCATTGTGGCATTGTTACTGCCCTCGTGGCTGGTACATCATCACCTGCTGCCGATGGGATTGATTAGCCCAATTCAGCACTTTTGGCAAACCACCAACATCATTTACTTATTCTCTGCCCTGGTCATTGTGGGCAGCTTGTTAGGCATGAACCGGGCGCTGTTGACCAAGGGCATCAGCCGATTTGCGATTCCAGTCATGGCCGGTTCAGTCGCAGCCGCCGTGATCGGTACTATCACCGGCATGGTCTTTGGCTTAGGCGCGTCGGATGCGTTTTTCTATATCGTGGTGCCAATCATGGCCGGGGGCATTGGCGAAGGTGCATTGCCGCTCACGTTAGGCTATGCCGCGCTGCTGCAGCTGCCACAAGAACAGCTGTTTGCGCGGGTAGTACCCGCTGTCGTGCTGGGCAACTTGAGTGCCATTATATGCGCGGCAGCGTTTGAACAAATTAGTCGACGATGCCGACGTCATTCCGATGACCTTGCCGCGTCCGCTCAGGCCCATTCGATAATAAGTCGCGAGCCCGTCACCGTTGAGCAAGTTGCCGCGGCGGGCATCATGGCAATTAGTTTGTATTTGGCAGGTCTGGTCCTGCAACATTTCACCCATCTGCCTGCGATACTGGGCATGTTGGCTCTGGCTGTGGTCGTCAAGTTAAGCGGTGCTGTGCCTGCCCAGCTTGAATACGGCGCGCACTGGGTCTATTGTTTCTTTGCCCGCGCGGTCACCTATCCACTCATGTTTGGCATCGGCATCACGCTGATGCCATGGGGAGCGTTGCTCGCTGCGCTGACTTTAGCGCATTTTGTCACCACCCTGGTGACCGTGCTTACGTTGATGATCACCGGTTTCTTTGTCGGACACTGGATCAAACTACCGGCAACCGAAAGTGCAATGATTAACGCATGCCATAGCGGCATGGGAAGCACGGGCGATTTGGCTATTCTCACGGCGGCAAACCGTCTGCCGCTCATGCCCTTTGCGCAGCTTGCCACACGGATGGGTGGAGCGATGACCGTGATCTTGGCGTTGGGGCTGATGGAACAATGCGAATAGCAACCTTGCCTCATAGCACAATGGTTCGGGGTATGTGAGGCGCGTTAACTCACCGCTCTGGACATGGCTCCTAGCCCTAAACAAATAGCAATGGGGCCGGAAACCCAAAAATTTCCGTCAATGTTGTCTGTCAGCCATATACGAGTCTATTCCAGCTTACCCAATCACCACTCCGAAAAGGACGTACTTCCTTAAAAGAACAGCCGGCGCTGGCGAATGCTTGGCGAGGCCGCTTTGTAAGCTTCGCCGTTACAATGTTCATGGTGTGCCCAAACGATACCCGCTAGCCAATCGACGAACTGCAAGCAAAAACTGTCTTTGCTCTCCCACGGCGTTGTCTCTAACCTTATGTTGGCGCCACTGCCCGCGAGTTCGGTGCACAAATACTCGTGGAGAGAATGCTTGAGTTCGATTTTCAGTGACCGCACATCGGGAATAAAGGATACGGAGTCGTACCCACTCATGACTTCCAGCAGTAACAGCTTCGTCATGTAATTATAAAGGCTGTTCGGGCTACGCCGGAAAGCGGCATTGACAGCGTCCTTGCGCACTGTAATTGAGACGAATTGTACGTCTGGGCACTTATGGTAAATTTTCGCCAATTCGCCGGCGAAATTAATGCGCTCGCGCGCTGACAGGTGAACGGATTTGAGCTCGTTACGCGCGGGGCGACCTCGCTGCTTGTAGACCCCGCGCACGACGCGCTCGAGTAGCCGTTCGCAGCCGTCCGGCATGATGGCGGCCGCGAGTGTGAAGAAGCGACTGGAGCCGCCGCGTTGATAGGGCGCATCCAGTTTCCAGCCCAGACACCCACTTTCGTCTAGATAGATCGTCGCGCGCATATAAAAATAGCCTCCCAAAGGAGGCTATCGAAAGAAGTGCGGTACCCGGACCTGACGTACTCGAAGTACGCTTACGATCACTGACGCCGATTTGTCGCAGGGACTCCGGGCCTATTTAAACCGCAGCGCCGCTATCAGCACATTATGACGACAAAAGCACTGTTTTTCAAGCGCGCCGTGGCAGTTTGTCGAGGCTAGGTTCAACCACGCGCCGCGTTACCAATTGATCCGATGCCCGTCACATCTTCGAAGATCATGCTCCCAGCGCGAAGAACGACCGGACGGCTTGGCGTGTGATGCGTCAAGAGGTAATTTCTCGACTCAGAAAGTCTTGCCATCGGTGCAATGCCTCCGATGGCACTGTGCGCGCGATGCCAGTTGTAGTGATGCTGCCAGCTTGTTAAGACTTCGCGGCGATGCGCGCAGCTTTGGTAGGTCCAGGCATCAGCCCACTCGCGCAAGGCTGACTGGTGGAAGCGTTCAGCCTTGCCCTTGGTCTGAGGGTGATAGACCGGTGTCAATTTGTACCGAATGCCCAGCTCCTAACAGGCCCGAGCGGACTCACGTGAACGGGACGCCGAACCGTTATCGGTGGGCAGCCTGCAGAGGCGCACACCCAAGCCGGCGTACCACGCGACGGCATCGCGCAGAAACTGCACGGCGCGGGCCTGCTTCACGTCTGGGTGCATCGCCGTGAAGCAATCCGAACGTGGTCATCTCCGGCGACAAACAGATACTCCCAGCCCGCGCCGGCCATTGTATCTCGCCGATTGCCGGTGACACGATGGCCGGGGCGTGTGATGCAACCCAGTTTCTTGGTCTCAATGTGCAGCAGATCGCCCGGCGCCGCATGCTCGTATCGCTGAATCGGCTCCCGCGGTGGTAGGTCGCTCAAACAAGGCAGCCCGGCGCGCCTGAACACACAACTCTGCAGGTTAAAGCGAACGCGCTCGCCTGTCGAGCAATCTGACGCTGTAGCAAGCGCTGCTAGCGCAACGCCAGGACCTGCCAAGCCGCCGCCGGCGCGATAGCACGTGGCGAGGGGACTGGCCGCGAAGATGCATCTGTCAGCGCGGCTGCGCCGGCCGGTGAGATAGCGACCGAGCCATTTGCGTACAGTCGATGCCGTCACGCCGTGATGGCTGCAGCTTGTGCCACAGTTCAGCCATATTCAGTAATCTGCTGACCCTCTCAAGTCGACGAGCAAAGGTGAGCCGGGGATTCTGACAGGTGTTCATCCGGCTGAACTGCTGGAAGGCTGCGTGTCTGGCGACCTCAGTTGCCCAGACTCAGTCGGATGAACCATCGATACAACCTATTGAAGCTTCACCGCTAGCCGTCAATCACGCAAATAGATTTTCTTGCCTTTCTGCGCAACGCCACTGGTGAAAACCATACATCGCGCCTATTTTTGGGTGACTGGATTGTCAGTCGGCGTTTTAAGGTAAAATAAACGCTTATCGTAGTCGGTCCTGAATAAACCGCAGACGTTGGTGCAGTAAGGCTCTGAGGCCAGAATGGTGTTGTGGGAATTGCAAGAGGCAGGCATATTAATGCGAGATCCCTGCAAATTTCGACGAGGTTCAGATGGGTCCGAAGACGCCGGTGCCAGAGGGAGATTTGTTTCGCCAACCGCTGCGCGAGCAGATCAACTTGAAGCATCCGTTGGTTCGTCTGGCCGATCTAATTGACTGGGACCGATTGAGCGCAGCGATGAGCGCGAGCTTCGTGTCGCAGCGCGGCCGACCGGCAACGTCGCCGCGTTTGATCGCAGGGCTGTTGTACTTGCAGCACGCCTTCGACTTGTCGGATGAGGATGTGGTCTGGCAATGGCTGGAGAACCCGTATTGGCAGGTGTTCACCGGCGAGACGTACTTGCAGACCAAACCGCCGATCGATGCGTCGAGCCTGACGCGCTGGCGCAAGCGGCTAGGCGAAGCCGGCGTTGAAGAACTGTTGGCTGAGACAATCGAAGCGGCCAAACGCGCGAACGTCATCAAGACTTCGAGCCTGAAGCGGGTGATCGTCGATACGACAGTGATGGAAAAGGCGATTGCCCATCCCACCGATTCGCGCCTGCTCGAGCGTTGCCGAGAACATCTAGTCAAGGCGGCCGCCCGGCACGGGCTGAAGCTGCGGCAAAACACCAATCGCGAGGCTCCGCGCCTGGCAAGTCAGGTAGGCCGCTATGCGCATGCGAAGCAGTACAAGCGGATGAACAAAGCGCTGCGCACTTTGCGTTCTCGAGTGGGGCGCGTGATGCGCGATCTGGAGCGGCAACTCAATGGTGTCGCTGGGCAAACTCGCGCGGCGTTGGAAGAGCTGATCAGCCGCACGAAGCGGATTCTCACGCAGAAGCAGAAGGACAAAAATAAGCTGTATGCGCTGCATGCGCCGGAAGTAGAATGTCTGGCCAAGGGTAAAGTACACAAACCGTATGAATTTGGCGTGAAGGTGTCGATCACGACCACGCACAAGGAAGGTCTGGTAGTCGGCGCTCGTTCGATGCCGGGCAATCCGTACGACGGGCACACGTTGGTTGAAGCGTTGGAACAAGCAGCGATCCTGAGCGAGGTGCAGCCGCAGATCGCCATCGTGGACCGTGGCTACAAGGGTGTAGCCATCGATGAGGTGAAAATCTATCACCCGGGTTTGCGTCGTGGCATCACACGCGGCTTGCGCGCAATGATCCGGCGGCGCAGCGCGATCGAGCCGGCCATCGGACACATGAAGTCAGACGGCAAGCTCGATCGAAACTGGCTCAAGGGTGCGCTGGGCGATGCCATCCACGCGGTGCTGTGCGGCGCCGGCCACAACCTGCGCATGATCCTGCGCAAGCTGCGGCTTTTTTACGCCCTGATTCTCCTCGCTTTGCTCAGCTTCAAAACCGCTGCGCCCTCGGCTGCATGACTTCATCTGCGAGCTAAAACGAATTGTCCAGGCCCAACTATCGTAAAGCAGCCGGTCGTCGTAAAGGACAAGTTGGCATCTTTTATGCGCACGTACAGGCTGCGAGGGCAAAAACCAAGCGGTGGTTGGTCATCGAAAGTGTCGAAGCTTACGGTCAAGTGGCTAATCTGCAATTGGCTCGGCTATACGTAGGCCGCTCGCGTTGACGACGACGCAATGGGCGGAAAATATACGCTGCAAGCCTATGAGCAGGGTCCGATATAGCAGCCTTGATCTACTAGAAAGAGGGGCTTTTTAGATGGAGACCATGCTGCCAAGTGCTTTGTCAATCTGACGCATCGGCACAGGCTTGCAACCGGCTGACCCAATCCGCGTGCGTGCAGGATGTTTTTTCAACCTAACATAGGAAATTAACGTGGCGACATACCAAGAGCTACGCGCTCAAATTGAAAAGCTTGAAGCGGAGGCAGAAGCCTTACGGCAGCATGAATTGCAATCGGTGCTGGCCCAGATGCGCGAGAAGATCGCCGAGTTGGGAATTACGACTGAAGACTTATTCGGACGTAGGCGTCAAGCTCGCAGCCCTGCACCCGCAAAGCCGCACGAGCCGAAATACCAGAATCCCAAAACCGGTGAGACTTGGAGTGGTAGAGGCCGAGCCCCGTCATGGATTGGAAAGAATCGTGAGCGCTTTTTAATCCAGAAATAGGGCACAGCGATAGGTCGGCGAAGAGGGCAAATATGCCGCCGTGGCCTGCATTGTTTTGTGTCGCACTAGCCTCGGGCTTAATTTACCCAAACGGCGTGCCTCGGCGCATCGTGTGGTACTGGTTTGGCGCGATGCATCGGATTGATGGCGTTTGCTTGGTCTCGCCAGGCGAGCGCTACGTTGAGCTACTGATTATGCTATTGCCCACGGGCTTTCCCGTCACACCGCAATTCGTCTCGCGCGGGCGGTGCGACGGGCATTGCGTGTCGCACCGCAATATAAGCATTGACTTTAGCGCTCCCAGCAGTGCCAGGCAAGAAGCCGAGCTTGAAGCGGTGCAACAAGGCTATCCTTCCGCTTGCGGGGAAAATTTCGCTTCACGCCCGTTATCGCCCGCTGCCGTACCACATACGATGATTACACCACTTGGTAATGTCCGGCACAACATGCGGTTTGCTTGAATCGACATGCCGCGTCCATCGCGGTGATGCAGGAAAGAGAAAACGCCCCCTCCGGCGAAGTGTAAGGTATGCGAGACTGTCTCATGCACACGCACGATTTCATGCCTTAAGACCTGCGAGAGATCATCGATCTGCACTCGCCGAATTTCGACAAGGGTGGCACTGATATTACCCGATTCGGAGACAAGGTATTTATCCCCTTCGGGTCCCTCGACAAGGTAACTGCCGTCCGGGAAATCGGTTCGTATGCTGTTGGGAAGGTTGACGAACGTCATGCGCGGTGCCGCAGCTGATGGAGGATGCGTTGCTTGGGATAAGTTCCGATCATCTTCTTTCATCGCGCCTCTCTTACCTCTTTGCGCTACCCGCCATAACGGCTGTCATCACTTATAGACCGCTCGGCGATTTCAGATCCGCACCACTAAAATGAGCAGCTCATCATCCTAAATCTTGGCGATGACTCGATAACTGCTCACGCGATAGTTCCAAAACTCACCTTTCATTTGGGTTCTCTGGCATAAACTGGCCCAGCATGGCGACAACGAAGACCTCGGCCTGCTCCACCATTTCTTGAGCATCGCCCAATGCGACCGACTCATCCTTATAGTCCGCTACCAAGCGAATTTCCTCAGCGCGATTTAGCAGTCGTCCCATGTCTTTCGATACTGGGCCGTTCTTAACAAGATAGTTGCCAAAGGCCCCGATCAGACCGCTGTGAGTACGACTCACATCCGGTTCGACGGGTGCACCAGACGCTAAAAGCGCAGCGCGGGCCGCATCGAACATCGCATAGTAGGCGCGATTTACCGCGCCATCCACGTCGCCTAAGTCAAGCAGTACGCGGGCGGATGCATATGCCCGCTTTGCCTTTGCCATCAACGCAATGGGCGTCAATTTTTGGTCACTCATAGCCTGACTCCTTCCCGGTTGATGTTGTGGAGCAACAAAGGGTTTGAATAGGTCTCTGGATGCTCCCATTCATCAAGCCAGATCGGCAGCGGTGAGATGAGAATGCCCGTTTGCAGCAGCACGTCAAATGCGATGTCGGCCATTTCAAGCTTGGTGGTGAGGAACCGCTGATGTTCTCCTTTCAGCAGGACAGCCACATCGGCGTCGCTGTCGGCCCGATGGGTGCGCCGCGCCCGGCTTCCGTAGAGAATCGCGCCAGTTATGTCGTAACGGTCGGCAATCAGGTTAAGGAAGTACCGAATCGCTCGTTCGGTATCGGGGTCGATGTGATTCGAGTTCATCGGCAGCATTCCTTCCCCGTAAAATGCGGTCTTGGGTTCATATGTCGCCCGTCGCGCCGCTGCGCGGATAAGAGATCTAGTGTGGTACGCAATGAGTACCATGTCAAGCTTGTTTTGTGTGCCGTTTTCTGCGGTCCTGGAGTAGTCGCAGAATCGCTGCGCGTGCGAGATTAGGAAGGGGGCGGTAATCCTTCGACGTATTCGGCATCCGGTACGTCTTCATCGCGCGCGGGCTAATACCGCTGGCAGTTGCAAGTCCGTCCCAGGTTACGCCAAGCTGCTCCTTGGCGGCTCGCAAGAATTCCTGTTGTGTAGATTCCGACATAGCCTAGGAATACGATACGCTTTGCGTACCATACTAGCGCAGCAACTCAACTAGCTCAACTATCTGGCGTTTGCCCGACATTGAGGCCTGGTGAGGCGTTCTTGATGGGGTAATCCAGCTCCTACGCTACAGGATTCATCCCTCGCGCAGGCGTTGCCGAATGTCGCGGTGACGGCGTCACCTACTCTTTTTGAGCGCACGCGTCGGCGGGCGTGGCCGTCCAACAGGGCCGGAGGGCCGACTCGATGCGGACTTAGTGGGTGTGCGCTGCCGCGCGCGCCGCGCTTTTTCAGCTTCAGCATTCGCGCGCTGCAGCGCGGCTAAGTTGCCTTCCAGCGTGCCAATGTGCTGGCGTGCGTCACCCAGTTGCGCCTGCAGCGCTTGCCGCTCAGCGCGGCGGCGCGCGTCACTTTCGTCGGCACGTCGCACCGCCGCATCCCGTTCCTTGATCAGGCGCGCGCTGATGCTGCGCTCATGCTCGGTCTCTAAGAGCGCGCGCTTTTCGGCCGCTTGCAGCCGTGCTTCGGCGCGCGCGGTGTCGGCCCGCAGCTTATCGAGTTCGCGGGCAAAATCGGCGCGCGCCTGGGCGAGCGCCGCGTCCCGCTCCTGTGCGTCGCGTTGCAGGCGCTCGACTTGCGCGTGCAGCGTCTGGTGCGCAGCCTCAGCCGCCGCAAGCGCGCGCTCGAGCTCCTGAATACGTGCCTGTGCCGCGAGCCGCGCCGCGCGGTGTTCTTCGAGGGTGCGTTCGGCGTGCGCCGCGTCCTCGCGGGCGGCGGCTACTTCAGCGGCGGCCGCGTCGCGCTCGAGACGCATTTCGGCACGCACGTCTTCCAGCGCCGCGTGCGCAGTGGCCGCGGCTCGCTCCCACAGCGTCGCGACGAGCGTGCCGGCGGCGTCGCGCAGCTCGGCGGGCAAATCCGGATGGTCGATTTTGACACGACTTTTCTCACGCAGCTCGCGCCAGAACTCGGCGAGGACCTCGGTGGGCGTGCCCATGCTGCCTTTGCGCACCAGCTGGTACAGGCGGTTCGCGGTGGGCGTGATGCCAAAGCGAAAGAATAGTAGCGCGCACACTTCGCGATACAACTCGCGCGTGTTTGAATGCGCGGCTTTCAAGCGCGCGATCTCGGTGGTCAGCGCCGCATCGGGGGACAGGACATCACTCATCGCAGTTTCCGGGGGAAGATTTGCTTAAAGATTACTACGTAATACGTTGTATATCTAACACTAAAGACACACTCCACGACATTACCGCTATAATGTCGTGGAGTGGGTTAGAAGCGTCGTTTTTTGTTGAACCCCGCCCTTGGAGCGCTCCACCCGTGTCCGTCACCCCCTTCACCGCCGTGCAACCAGTCGAGGCACTCGCGTTGCCCGAGCATTTAGACGGGCGCGACGGCACCAATCGCGGCGCGCGCGAGACCGCGCAGCTCGCCGCACGCAACGACCTGGACGCCGTGCGCGCCTGGCTGTCCAATTACGCCAACACGCAAACCACGTTCGACACCTACCGCAAGGAGGCCGAGCGACTCTTGCTGTGGGCCGTCGTGCAACTCGGCAAGCCGCTGTCGTCGCTCACGCACGAGGATCTACAGCAGTTCAACGCGTTCCTGGCCGACCCGCAGCCCGCGAGCCGCTGGGTGTCGGCCACCGGCGGCAAATATCCCCGCGGCGATGCCCGCTGGCGGCCTTTTAATGGGCCGCTGTCCGCGGCCAGCCAGCGGCAAGCGCGGGTCATTCTGAACGGCCTGTTCACGTGGTTGGTGGACGCCGGCTATCTGCGCGGCAACCCGATGGCGCTACTGCGTCAGCGCGCCAAGCGCTCGGTGCCCCGTGTCACGCGCTACTTATCCGTTTCGCTGTGGGACGAGGTTAAACACTTTGTCGAGCAGCTGCCCCGGGAAACAACGGCGCAGCGCGCGTACTCCACCCGCTGCCGCTGGCTGACCACGCTCTTTTATCTGCAAGGCCTGCGCCTTTCCGAGGTCGCTCACGGCACCATGGGCGACTTCTCGCGACGCCTGGGCCCGGACGGACACGATCAGTGGTGGCTGGACATCGTGGGTAAGGGGCAACGCGCGCGGCGCGTGCCGGCGTCGCCAGAGTTGATCGTCGAGCTGGCCCGCTACCGGCAGGCGTGTGGCTTGCCCTCGCTGCCCCGCCGGGCTGAGGACACGCCGCTGGTCGTGCCCTTCCGGGGCCCGCGTCGTGGCCTGTCGCGCTCCGCCCTGCATGACGCGATCAAGCGGATCTTTCGCGACGCCGCGTCGTGGCTGCGCGCACGCGGGCCCGCCTTTGCCGATCGGGCCGACGAACTGGTGCGCGCCTCAGCGCATTGGCTGCGGCATACAGCCGGCTCGCATCAGGCCGATGGCGGCCTCGATCTGCGCACGGTGCGCGACAACCTCGGGCACGTGTCGCTGACCACCACGAGCCTGTACTTGCACGAGGAAGAGGACACGCGGCACCGCCAGACGGTGCACGGCCATCGGATAAACTGGGGCGAGCAGGAGCCGGTCGAGCCCCCTGCTCGGCAGCCACAGCGCTGATTGTCCGTCCACCCAGCCTGCCGTCCGAACACTCAAACTGCGGCTATGCTCAACCGTGCCTTGGCACATGTTTCATGACTTGTGGTCATCGCGGCGGCGCACGTTGCCCGCTATGCGCGCCTCACCGCCAGCTGCGGCAGCATCGACGATGCAGTCCGCCCCGATGTGACATGAACGTGTCAAGCTGGCGGCTGCATCCGCTGCACGATGATTTGGAGGGCCATTTTTTGGTCTGGGTCAATGGCAACCGGCCTTTCGTTTCGAAGGCACGGATACTGTGCTAGTCAACTGTCAATACAAACACAAGAATTTTATGAGCCACATGTTTAATCCGACACAAAAATAGGTGAACACGATCGTCGCTTTACGACACGGCTGGTTCAAGGTGCCGAGTGCTTACACAAAGTGCGGAAGAGCCACTTCTAAGTTGTTGTCAACACCTGCATAATAGCAGCGTCGATGCGAGCGGAAACGGTGGTCCGGCAGTCGGTCAGGCGACAGTGATCGCGACCGTCTCAGGGCTTGTTTCTCCTTCCTGGCGTAGAACCAGCGAGTCTTGGTTCAGCGTCGTGTTGTCACGGCGAAATGTGAATTCTATGCGTATCTCCCCAGTTGGTAGGCTGCCTGCTCCGGCTGGGACGAGCACAAACCCGGTGCCGTCCGCGGCGCGCACGATGCGGACAGCGAGCGGTGTGTAGGACGCGGTCGAACGGAACCGCCGCGCATGCAGAACTGCGCCGGCGTGGTCGACAAGCCGCACATCCACGCCCTCTCTCGGGAAGCTGGGCTGGAATCCTGCCACCGCGAGGCCCTTCCATCGTGCCTCTTCTCCGGCGAGCGAGGCGTAGCCCCCTGGCTCCATAGAAGCCGTGATCCGCACACGCCGGCCCGAGACCAAAAATGGCTCGGCCCCAAAGGCATACCACCGCTCGAAGGTCGGTACGGCGTGCAGGATCTCCGGCGGCGCGACCTCGATTCCAGCGGTGAGAGAGGCGAACGCGCCCGCCGTTCCCTTGCCCAGGCCCGCGTCGGCGATGTCGGTAAGCACGGCCCCGTCGACAGACAGCACGAGGCGATGCCCGATCGCCTTGATGGAAACGCGCCGAGCTGGACCACCAGGGGGCATAGAGCCGGACCAGAGCACAGCATCCGTCCCGGCAGTCCGGACCACGAGCCGTCCGGTCGCAGCGGCCAGGTCGAGGGCGAGCCGCACGTGGTCACGCGGCGAAATATAGCGCCACACCAACCCGTACTCTCCGACGCCGCTAGCCTTTGGCACCAGGGTCGCGTTTATTTGCAAATCTGACCATGCGCCGGCGGCGAGTACCGCGAAGCTCTCGCCCATCGCTGGCGGCTGCGCGACGTCGCTGGTAAGTACGCCATAAGCGATGCGCCAGATGCCGCGATCGCCGTTGGGCGAAGAATCGTCGATACGCCACTCGCGAAGCGTCCTTAGGATGCGGTTGATGCGCACGCCGCTGAAACTGGCTTGCGAGTTCCGCTGCGCGTAGAAGCCAACAGACGTGCCGACGTTGGTCGCGTCCGTGACGGACACGACAAGGACGCCGTCGACGTGCACGGTCAGACGACCTCCTACCGCCTCCACGACGACCGCGTACGTGGTGGCCATACTCGGCGGGAGGGCCGACACATGCAGCACCTGGAAAGCCCCCCCCGAAAAGCGCACGAGGATACGCCGGCGGCTAGTCCGGTCGATAGAAAACCTGTAGTAATTCTGCGCATCGGTATAACGGAACACGACGCCGGCCGCCCCGTTTCCGGGCATGTCAAGATTCATCGTCAGTCGGATGTCTGCCGCCGCGAGCGGGGGGCCGAGCGCGAGCGTGCCGCGCGACGGCTGCTCAAGTGGATGACCAAGTGGCGTCGAATCCGGCGTCATAAAGGCGCCAGTCTGCGAGAGCACGCCCAACGTGGCGCTCCATTGCGGGGCACCCTCTCCTGGTGGGACGACAAATGAGAGTTCAGATAAGTCGGCGAAGGCCGGCTGCCACTGCAGGGTGGGCGTGCCGTCCCCAATCTCGTCGGCGTCCAGAAAATTGCCAGTCCATAGCGCGGTGCCGGCTGGGAGGTCCCCGGCATCAGGGCTCGGCACGGTCCGCCGTTCAATGGCGAGGCCGGTTAGGTCGCGGTCCTCGAGAAGGAGCACAGTTGCCCATTCATGCTGCGGATCCGGTGGGGCGCCCGTTGCAAAGCCGATCTCCGCAAACTTGGCACCTTTGGCCGGCACAGGCGACGGAACTGGATCGGCTGAACTCGTTGCCAGCACGGTTCGCTCCCAATCGATCGGCTCTGCCGTGCGAACGAGAAGAGCCATGGTCTTTCCGCCTGTGACCAAGCGCATTGCCTCGAACCGACCGATGGTCTGCCGGGCGGCGGGACCAAGCGCACCATCGGCGACCGCGTCGAAGGCACGTGCCTCCGGCTCCCCCGGTGCAGACCTTGCGGCGGGGTTGGTAGGGTCGATGGCCAAGACGCTGGCGATCGCGATCGGCGCCGCATCGGCGGGCACCGTCGCGATCGCGCGGTCGTCGCCGCTCAGCACATGATGCCTGAAATCAGCGAAAGCGGACGTGGTGAACTTGAATCGGTAGACAATCGGTGCCGTCGTCCGCAGGTCGTCCACTCGGACGTCGGCAAAACGCGCGCCGGCATTGGCGGCAGCGTAAAGAGCGGCCGTGCCGCTGGCCCATACCGAGTTGGCGATATCGAAGGTGAGGTCACCGTCGATGTATACCCGCAGGTTCGCTCCCACCGCTTCGATCGAAATCTGCAGATCAGAGTTCAGAGGATACCCGCCCGCCGCCTCGGCAAGGACCAGCGCGGATCCCGGATACACCAGCACGACTTGGCGGAGGTTGCGCTGGCGGTCGAGCTTCATGAGATAGCCGCGGCTGCCTTTCATCCGGACGCCTAGCCCGATGATCCCGTTGCCAGCAGAGCGTACCAACGCCGCAAGCCGGTAGTCAGTCCAAGCTGACGGCTGGTCGGGATCGCCGGAAGCTAGGCGGAAGGTGTCCGCGAGCGATAGCAGCGTTCCGCCGGGGAACGGGGCGTTGCGCGCGGCCGGTCCGCTCGAGACTGCAGCGGTCTCCTCAACGTAGCGGCTAGCGGGCGCGCTGCTCTCCCCAATCCTCCAGATCGACGGCGCTCCGTCCGAACCTATGTCGAGCACGCTCCAGGTAAAGATGCCGCCTGTCAGCGCCGCTCTGCTGCCCGAGGCGGCCGCACCCAGCGCGTAGCCGTCGAAGGTGTCGTGCGCCAGCAACGGCAACAGCCGCGCTTCGTAGGTTGTCATGGGATCAAGCACGAATCCAGTGGCACCGACTGTCTTGTTGCGGGCGACGGTCCTAAGATCGACCGTCCCCGTCGTGCAATGAGCATGGTCGAGCACCTCTAGCCAACGCCTCTCGGAGTCGGTCAGGTCGATCTGGTCGGTCCGTGCCCACCGATTCGGCAGTACCGCCAGTCGGCCGTGCGCGTCGCGGACTGGCCGCTCGTTCATATCATAGAGAACGAGCGACAGGTCGCGTCCCTCCAGCGCGTACATGAGATCGACGTAGTTTACCCCGAAGATGACGCCCGCATCGTAACCACGGTAGACCGGCCGGGGCAGGATGGGCGGTTGTCCCGGCGGTGGAACGGTCGGTGGAATCGTCTGGCGAACATAGCGGGATAGGTCTTCGAGCCCGGTCGCTATACTCGGCGGCGCGGTGGCGCCGCCGGTGCCTGCGTCCGGAATAAGAGCGTTGCCCGACGGCGCCAGCGCGGAAAGTCCAGGTGGCCCCTCCGTACGGAAATACGATAATTGTGTGATCGTGCGGGTTCCGGCAAAGGCGTCCGGCACCTTTGAGCCTGGCGGCAGTCGGACGCCGAGTTCGGTGACAAGTTTGAGGCGGAACGTAGTATGTGGCGACAGAATGTTGTCATCCGCACTCCACCGCACGAGCTCTTCGAGGGTGTGCTGACTCATCGCTTTCCACTCCGCCTGTTCACCAGCATCGAGGCCGATGAGAGCGCACACTTCGAGGACGCAGAAGCCGTCGCCCTTAGCCAAAACGACAAGGTGGTCGACGCCCCGCCCATCAACTACGGCTGCACCATCTTTCGCTGAAGTGCTTGACAGCAAACGCTCGCCCGCGTCGTAGGCATTGACGTAGACCGCAGCCGTCTCGCGCGCCGTGTCAATGAAGGTTCGTACGACGACTTGCTTCACGTCCCGCAGCAGGAGAATCTTTGCCTCGCTACCAGGCGCGAAGCACAAGCCTTTCACCGCGGCGTCACGCGCCGCGAGCACATGGGCCGCAACGATGGGCGGCGGAGGCGCCGTCCAGGTTACAACAAACGCGTCGTTGTCAGGGCACGTCCACGGCGGCGTCAACCGGTCGCCAGAAGCATATGCAGAAAAATTGCAGCAGACCCAACGGTCCCTCGGGAGGTCGACGCAAGGATAGTCTGGGAACATTGAGACGAACCAGTCCGACCAAAACTGGCTGATCGTCCGGCGGGTGAAGCTGAACGGTGTCTTAGCCCAAACTCGCAGCTTGGTCTGCCCTGGTCCAGGGCCGTCGCCCGGGGGGGCCATGGTGGGCATCCAGGTTCCATAGAGAGTTGGCGGCGCGGCCGAAAGCGATGGGTCGGGCACTTTGCCGGACCGTGCGACAGCCTGCCAGGCGGTATCAGTCCAGCGATCGAGCCTTATCTCTGTCACTGCGGGCCGGATCAACACGGGTCCCTCGTTACTGGCGGGATTGCCGATCTGCGCCCAACCTGCGGGGCTGCCGGTCGGGTACTGTGGTTGCGGATTGACACCCACCAGGGCGTCATCGTGGACGGAGCAGCCGAAAGTAATTTCGGGCCGCGCGTCGAGTGGGACAACAGGAAGGATGTCCGAGTCGGGTGGCGCGGCGTCGAGTGCTGGCAATAGCAGACTTTCTGCGGGCAGCGGCCAAGTCGTGCTCACGAGCTCGTGACCAAGCGCGACCTCTTTCACCGTGGCCGGCAGCAGCGGCGGCTTAGCGTCAGGTCCCCACTCGAGCGGAAAGTCGACGTGAAAGTCGGGCAGTGGCCACGGCAAGCTCACGGACACGCTAAGGTCGGCGTGAATGAAGAACGGGTCAAACACACCCGCAGCCAGCGTCGCCGTCGCGTCCAGATGGAACCCGAACCCGAACACCGATACGCCGTATCCGCCATGCAGCGACATCACCCCCTGGAAGTAGGCCGGCTTGAGCGAGAGGTCGGCGTGCCCATCAATCCAAGCAGAGATATCCACACTGAGCGGTCCGAAACTCCAGTGCTTGTCAATGCCGGTCCAGGCGCCCGTGCGCAACCGCTGTCCCTCGATCATGAAATAGGAGTCGGCGCGGAAGATGCGCCGGAAGACATCAGCACTAATGCGGCGCTCACGAGGTTCGTCTATACCGAGATAAAGGTGCCAGGCTCCGGCATCATGGAAGTCGAAAAACGCCTCAAGCGAACCGTGAAGATCGATCAACTCGCCGCCGTCGGCAATCAAGTAGCGCGCATCGAGGCCTGCGGTGATGGTACCGACGCGGTTGTCGATGACCAGGAGGGTACGGAAAACGGGCTCGTCGCCAAGGTTCGAGCGTGACTTCAAGACATTGGCCCGTCCTTCGATGAGGATGATGGGACCCGGAAAGACGATGGCAATGAGCAGCCGGCCGGCGAACGTGAAGCCGTTGTCGGCTACGGTGCCAAGTGTGATACCAGCGCCGAGGCCGAGGCTACCCTTGGCGTCGGCCCACTTCCGGAGCCGCGCTACGCCGACACCCGGAGGGTCCCGATGATACCAGCTAGCCCCCGGCGGCATCTCGTACCAGGCCTCGGCGGGAGCGCGGCCAGGCTCCATGTTGAACGCAAAAAGGCCGGCGAGTCCGTAGAGACCCAATCCAGTCGACCATAGAGGGATCCCGACAGGCAGCTCGACGCCGACATAAATAGCGAAAAAGGTGAGATCGGCGGGCTGATCGTAGCCGACCACCAACTCGCCGTCGAGGACGAAATCGAGCGAAGTCAGCCTTAACTCGATGTCACCGTCGAAGCGGTACACGCCCGGCTCCGGCTGGCGCATCGCGACAAAGCCCTTGAATGACAGGCTCCCAGGAACCTCAAACTCGACGCCAACACCGTTGAGCGACAGCGACGGATTGAGCGCGCCGCCGGGCGACCACCGCACGCGCATGCCTTCGACCGAGGCGCCCGCCGGCAGTCCTTCGACGAGTTTGATGTCGCCATTGAAGCCGATCCATCGCCTGCCATCGCTCTCAGTTCCAAAGCCGATCTTGGCGATCGCCAGCTGGAAGCCATAGAAGCTCAGTACATACTGCTCAGGCAGGGCGAGCCATCCACCTTCGACGCAGACATGACCAGCGTCGTCGATCGTAAGCGCCTGGACGCGAAAGGTCGGCCACTCCAGGTCCGCAACCTCCAGCCGAATCGTGCCACTGAGCGAGACGAAGAACGTGTCGCTCTGGCGCCTGAGCGTGATGCTGTCGAGCGTCATCGCGAGAAGCCCAGGCTTGTTGATCGTGACGGGCCCGATGCCGTCCACGCTGTGCACCCCGAGCATGAGGTTCCCGGCCAGGTCGAATCCTGCTGTGACTGAGAGCGGCTCGTCGAAAAAGGGAAGCGTGATGTCGCCGATAAGTTCGACTCCGATCAGCGCGTTCTGTTTCAACTCGACCGAGAAAGTGCTCGGTGTGAACGGAAAACCGGCCAGCGTACCGCTCGCTGGCGCCCCAGCTAGCCGAATCCGTCCCGAGACGCCGCCCGAGCCGATGAGGAAGTTTTCAAAGGCGATGTTCGCGATCGGCACGGCGGTGGTGATTGCCGACGGCAGGTGCACGGTCAGGTTGCGGAAGACGACCCCGCGCCAGCTGTTGGGTAGCCCCAGCGCCTGGACTTCCGGCAGGCTCGTGGTGTCCGAGAGGTCTAGCGCAACCGAGCCTTCGATGACGAATCCCGAACCCGCCACCATCGCTGGAGCGAGCGTGAAGGCATTGGCGCCGTCGAACGTCACGTTCCAGTCCTGGTCGATGACAATCCCGGCGGCAATGGCGATCTCGGCAAAGGGCCGGCTGGGGTCATCCACCCATCCGCTGCTGCTCATCATCACGGGCTTGAGCATCTCGCGCGGAAAACGAAGCCGCATGCCGCCGCCCAGCTTCACCCTCAGCCCAGACGGACGAAACTCCGCCCCGAGCGTGACGCTCGTCGCGCTCGCGCCTCCAAGGATTAGCGCGAAGCCGTTCAGGCCGACAAGGCCGATGACGAGTTCCTCTGCGACCGTCAATCCGACTGAGAAGCTGCCACCGGGTTCCGGCGAGAACACCGTCTCTTGATAGTCGGTGACCAGTATTTTGGAGAGGAGCGCCGTGATGTCACCGCCGGGATCGAACCGGTCGATCGGGAAAAGCTCCGTCCGGAATGCCTTGGGCAGCGGTAAGCCTTCGAAAGCAGGCATGAGGTGGCTCCGGTTCAGACAAGCGCCGGCGGGCCGGCGTAAGGGTCGATCAAGTCGCGAATCGCGCGTGAGTGGCCCACAGGCGGCGGCGTGGTCCCGGGTCCTACCGGATAAAGAGCTGATTTGTTGAGTGGGTAGGGTTTGAGGTGACCGGCGTTCGCCGCCGTATCTGCCTTGAACAGCGCGAAGGATGCCACTGGATCGTCAAGCGTTCCTGGTGCTCGCCCAGTATGCTCCGCCCAGAGCGCCTTGCGACACTCGCGCGCAAAGCCCCCGACTGCGTCGACGATGCCGACGTGGACCTCGCCATCGTACGTCATGCTTCTCTGCCCGACATTCGTCGAGCCAATCAAGACAAGCTCATCGTCGACGATCATGAGTTTAGAATGAACGTAGACGTCGTCGGTGCCATTTTGGAGCGACGCCACGACGATGTCGCCAGGCGAGCCCGCCAAACGGATGGAGAGTAGGTAATTTACTCCGAGGTCGCGCTGGTACTTCTGGTAGATGTGCGCCGCATCTTCGGCATTACTCGGCGTCAGCACCACGACATTGACGCCGCGCCGCATCGCCTCGCCTAGTTGATACACGATGTCGACATCGCGGCCGGGGCTGGCTGGGCGTGAGAATCGCGGTGGGTAGTCCCACGGCAGGAAATACTGGTCCTCGATATAGAGGTAGGCGGAGGCCGTGCGGATCGCGTTAAGATACGAGGCCCAAATGGTGAACTCGCCGCGCGGCGACCAGCTATAGCCGGAGAGGGCGTTCGTGATGCCGAAGTTCCGCAGCACTTGGACGGAGTGCGTCCCTCCAGCCGGCGCTCCCCCAACAGGCGTCGTGATGAGCGGCTGCGGTGGCAGCAGCGGTTTCATGCCAAGGGTGCGGGAGCTGTCGTTCCATCGCTCGCGGAAGCACAGATCGAGATCCGCGACAGCGGGACCGGTGATCGCGACGCCTGTGTCGTGCGTTGGTGCACCGGCAGGGTCTCGGCCGACGACGAAGGTCGCGTGTGTCGAGTCGTCCCAGCGGGTCTTCGAGATGTCGATTGAGCCGAGCACCGCCGTACTGCCCCTGGGCATTTTAAACACAGCCACTTTCTGATGATTGCTCCCTGCCGGTGGAAAGCGATTGTCAAGGCACGCCGTCCAGATGCCGTGCTGCAGTCGAAGTCGGTCGATGGCGAGTCCATTGGTAACGACAGATCCAGTATGCGAGGAAAGGAGGGGATAGATGGCCGCGCCGGCCGTATGCGCGCTGCTCATATCCTCAAGCGCCGTTGGCGGAGTCGGATAGCCGAGCGGGTTGACGGCCTCGAACCGCCAGCCCGTATGATAGGCTTCCGTCAGCCCGGCTTTGACCATGTTCAAATGCCAGCGCTTCATGTATGACTTGCCGTCGATCAGCAATTCGACGGTATTGCCATCGGTCGAGACGGAAAGCTGGGGTCCCGATCCTCCAACCGTATGGCGACTCTGTGGGACGCCAAGTACATTACCAGCGAGGGGGAGAAACCATTTTGTCTTTAGTTGGTCAAGCGAAGCCATTGGTTCTCCGTGCTAGAATCAAACCGGCGTGATGATGGCCGGATGAAAAACGACATTTGTGTGGCCGACCTCGTTGAGGACCTTGAGGCGAAGGTCAATCTGCTCGAAAGTGCGATTCGATAGAAATACGTAGTCCGTTGTCCCGGGCGCAAGCCACGGCGACGCATTCTGAAACGTGGCCTCAGAAGCGGAGCGAAGCTGGACGAGGAGGCGGGTACGCTGACCCGCGTTTTCCCAGCTCAGGTGGATCGCCGGTAGCCGGGTTGCTCCGGCTGGGATCGGCGCCTCGAACGCAAACCTTTCCCCGGAATCGTCAATCCTTATCCATTCAGCCACAGTGATCGCAGGCGGCTCGGGCGGAAACTCGTCGAATGCTCGGGCCCAGATCGCCGTCGACGGCTCGGACACATTGCCGCCATGCCCGCGCGGGTCCGGATCTGTCCGGTCAATTGCCACGACCCGGTACCAAAGGTCGCAAAGCCCTGGTGCGGGATCATCGGCCCATTCGACAGTAACTGGACGATTCGCTGGATCGGGATCGGCCGCAATCGCCGCTCGGAACATCATTGTCCGCAGATCACGCGCATCAAGCTCGCTCGACGCCCGGTAGACCCGATATTCGAACAGATCGGGTTCCCGATTCGATGCCCATTGCAGCGTTACACGACGGTCGCCGCCGAGCGCATGCGTGATCGCCGGCGCACGAGGCGGCGTGACGTCGGGCAACCGCACCGGGGTCGCGCACGCGCCGAGAACACTTCGGTTCTGCGCACCGTCGACGAAGGAGGCGCGATAGAGTAAACGGTTCGTAGCCCGACCGTCAACTTTGTCGACATAGGCACAGCGCGCGGACGATGGAGCATAGCCGGCGGGATCGTCCGGGCCACGCCGGTCGGGCGCATCGGCAGCAGCCAACGGTTTGATGGTGACTTGGACAAAGGCCCGCTCGCATCCCTGTCGATTCGCGAGGACGCGCAGCGCGTCGTCGCTGAAGGCGCGGTAGAGGGCCATCGCACCCGGCTTCGCCGCCGCCTTCTGCGCCAGAGAGGGCCCGATTGGCAGAAGAGCTCCGATGGCATTAATTAGCTCGGCGACTTGCGCTTTTTTCTCTGGCGTCCAAATCGGCTCTGCCGCGACATCCGGAAATGCGGGGTCGGCAGCGGTAAGCGGCGTGCGCGGCTGTGCCGCCCAGTCGGCATCGAATACCGCCTCATCGAGCGCGCGCCAGACGTGTGCGGACAAGTTCGGCTGCGGCACCCAGCGGAAAGTGTGGTACGAATGGCCGTGCCAGTCTGCAGGCGTCGCGTAGACCCGGTCGCTGTCGACAATCGGCGACGGGGGGGCGGGCCGCTGCCGCCAAACCCGGAATACGCGCTGCGCAGGCGCGCACTGACTTTCGTTTCCGGGTCGCTCCGCGAATGGGCCCGCGCCCGGCCAACGGTCCGCTGTGCTGGGCGTGGAATCCGCGGCGGTCGCGCTTACATTGGCATAATCGATCACCTTGTCAAGGCTTGGGGCGAGCGGCACACCACCCGCCATCGGCCCGCCCCCCGCAGCCGGCAAGAAGACCTCGTAGATGCGGGTTCCGTCTCCCTCGTATGTGACGTTGTTGCCGTAGGCGCAGACGAAGAAACGGTCCTGCCATGCGGCCGGCTCTTGCCAGCCTGCCGGCGGGGCGGAGCCCCCCGACCAGTAGAGACGAAACTCCGACACGTTCGGAGCCCGCTGCTGCTGCTCCGGGCTCCAGCGCCATCGGAGACGCAGTCCGATCGTCGCTGCCCCCTCGGGACCGAGCCCGACTCGCCAGGCATCGTAGGCGGCGTCCTTCACAACGATGGGATCGTCGGGGTCGAGCACGTACGCCTCAACCCCTAGCGGCACGGGAGGCCGCGTTTTGTCGATGATGCGGACAGCCTGCGGATGGATCTCGGCGTCGACGCTGCTGCCGACGTAATACCAGGGCCGCGGAACCGGCTCCGGCGCCCACTGCCACCAACTGGCGTATGGGCTCCTCGGGCTGAACCGGCCCAAGAGATCAACCGCGACGAGTTGGTATGCGTACCATCCCTCGTCTAGCCGCAAATCCAGGTAGCCCGGCTCTTTCGGCGGCCAGGTAGGCAGTGCCGCCGACAGCGGGCCAGGTGCTCCAGCCGGACGGGCCGAGACGAGCGGCTGATTTTTCGTCAGCCAGTTCCGCGCCTCGGCCGGCACCACAGGCGTGTTCTCCGTGCCGCAGTCGGCGCGGTAGACATGGTGCATGACAGGCGCGCGTGGATCGAGCCAGCCAAGCACTGATGGTCCGTGGGGCCAGTCGAGACCGGCGCTCCCGGCCGCGTTTCGCACGACGCCAGCGTCGTCCCGGACCGGCCCGCCGGGGAGGGCGTAGACGACGGTGCCAGCGGGCGAGGCAACAGGAGCCTGCGGCTCAACCTGCAATCCAAAGACGATCCAGGCGTCGATCCCGTCATCGAAACCCGACTGAACGATGTGCGCGAGAACTTTGCGAGGATCGCCGCCAGACACGCCTACGTGGTCCGCAACAATCATGTAGTCGAATATTGCGCCTGGCTGCGCCGTCTCATCGGTCCAGGAAAGTCCGAGCATCTCGGCGATCGGTCGATGGAGCGATCCAGCCATGACTATGTCGAGCGGGTGCAAGCTCCTGAGCGCCGGCGTCGTCCGGTTCGGAGGCGCTGGTAGCGGGATGGTGCGCGAAGCGGCCGTCATGGGGCCGGCGCCAGGCCCACCTTGGATCAGCCGGATGCAAGCGTCGTGCAAATCCTTAAATGCTGCGCCGGCCCAAGTCCCGGGCGCACCGTAGCGAACGCGGCCGACTGCCGCCGCCTCGGCAGCCGCCCGATCGACCGCGCCGGTCCATGCGGGGTAGTCCGGATGACGTGATGGCAGAGACAACGGTTGAGGACAGTGCGGTACCGGTTGCCACCCAGCCGTTGCGGCATCACGCAACTCGCCCCAGCAGATATCGAGAATAGCGGCGTCGCTGCCGCCGACGCGCACGCCGCTCATCCGGTCGGCGAGCAGCTCGACAACGGCGATCGTTCCCGGCGTGCCGACCGCTTCATGAGAAGCGACCGTCATCGCATCGGCGAGGTCGGTCCCGGGCAACTGGTCAAGCCCTTCTATGAGGATCCTTTGGTAACCGGTTCCGACCGGTGTAAAGCAGATCTGAAGCAGACGCAGCAGCCCTTGAACAGGCCGGATGCGCACCTGCACGATTTCTTCGCCAGCAATGCGGATAGTCTGCAGCTCATCGGCGGCGACAACGATGCTTTGCTGCGCTGAACTCCGCCCAGTACTGTCGAAGCCTTCAACGACGATAGCAGTGCCTACTCCGATTAATTGAATATCGACCGCGCCCGCGCCCCCCGGCAGCAGAACCTCAAGTGGCGCGCCAACGACCAGCATGGGCAGTCCGCCAAGCTCCTTAGACGGCACGGTCACCGCGCGAGCGGCACCGGCACGCGGTCCGCCTCCACTAATTTCGACGCCGTCGATCGTTATCGGTAGATGTACGAGCTTCGGCAGCGCGATAAAATCAATGCAACGGCGCGCTCTGTGCGGCTCACCAAACGCGATTTTGAGTCGAATCTGGCGCATCAACCGGTCCGTCGCGCGGTCAAAGCGAACATACGGACGGTCCCTTAGATCGATCCCCTGGACGCCCGGCGACGGCCAATTGCTGGTAAAGACGAGTGGTACCGGGCTCGTCAGGCGGCCGTCGCCGAGCAAGAGCTCGGTTTGCCCGGGATTCGGCGGCTGACCTTGCGCCGAAATGCAGACTTGGCGCACTTCCCTGTTTCCCCGCCGGCGGAACAAGAAAAAGCCGTGCCACGGAAACGCGCGCTCGTGCGATGTCGTCCAGCGCAGATGTATTCCGTCGACGAGCGGCGGTTGGTCGGCCAAAGGCGGATTGTCCCCGCGAATACCGAGCCCCACCATCACTAGACTTGACGATTGCAGCCCCAAACCCCTCTCCTGAAAGACCGACAACTACTATTTAACCTGTTAATTTTTTGATCGTGCGCTTGCGCACACGCATTCTCTCCAAAGAAATTAAAAAATACGCATCTAAATTATTTTTCTTAAATCATCCTTTTTAGTTACTTTATAAAATCCGGCTTATATGTCAAGCAAAAATGACGAGTGCGTGGCTTGACTCGCAGGTTCAACTCCAGTTCGCGATAGATCCGGTACACCCGCTTGTGATTCCAGCTAGTCGGCCCTGAAAAATCCGCAGACGCTGGTGCAGTAAGGCTCTGAGGTCAGAATGGTGTTGTGGGATTTGCAAGAGGCAGGCATATTGATGCGAGATTCCTGCAAATTTCGACGAGGTTCGGATGGGTCCAAAGACGCTGGTGTCTGAGGGGGATTTATTCCGCCAGCCGCTGCGCGAGCAGATCAACTTGAAGCATCCGTTGGTTCGCTTGGCCGATCTAATTGACTGGGACCGATTGAGCACGGCGATGAGCGCGAGTTTCGTGTCGCAGCGCGGCTGAGCGGCAACGTCGCCSCGTTTGATCGCAGGGCTGCTGTACTTGCAGTATGCGTTCGACCTGTCGGATGAGGATGTGATTTGGCAATGACTGAAGAACCCGTATTTGGGTACGCCAGGAGACCGGCAAGGTGTAGGTGGTGAGAGTCCACTACGATGAAGGCATAGCGAGCCACATCGCCCCCGAGCCGTGCGCGGGCATCCGTGAGGAGGTCAGCGAAGCGTCGGCAGGGGAACGTGCAGGCCAGCCATGGAGCCACGAAATGGTTGATATCCCGGATGCCGACGCGCTCCAGTACGTGGAAGGCAATATGAGCGGGCGCGACATCGCGAGTGCCTGCCGATCCGGCGTGGTCGTAGAACCTGGCATGCACGCAAGCGCCTTGCACGGGAGGCGGGAGATCTCACGTCTGACCTGGCGCTGTAGCGGTATTGGCCAGGCCCGCATCGGGAAGGCGAGGAGCCGAAGCCGATGATGCACGGGCGTGAGAAGTCAGACTCCGCCGTAGTAGCGAAGAAACCTGCGAACAAGGTCGGGGAGCCGGCCGCGCAGTGGGTGGAGCCAAGGGCGGGGACCGAAGGGAACGCGAACCAGAATCGCACGTGCCGGGCGCAGATCGTGTCGCGCGATCGCGCTGGTATTGACGCCGAAGGCATCACGCGTGGCGCGCCGCAAGCAATACAAGTGGCCGACCGATGGCATCTGTTGAAGCATCTTGGCGATGCTATTGAGCGCGCGCTAAGTCGCTGTCCAGCCAGCGGCCTATCCGCGAAGTTGCACGCTCGCTCGATCATGAAGACGCTTGTCTCGCATTGCCAGCGATCGAATCGAATTGGCCCGGCGTGGCAACCACATCGCGCGCAAAGGAGCAACAAGCGCAGCGGCGCGAAGCGCGGCTCGCACGCTACGAATCGGTCATGCGCCACCATCAAAGTGGGATGGCAATCCGCGCGATTGCGCGCATCATGGCATTGGATCGGCGTACGGTGCGGCATTGGATCCACGCCGGTGGGTTTGCGGAGCGGGCGCAACGGTCACCCGCGGTCAGCAAGTTGGATCCCTATCGCCTGAGGCTTCGCACAACATATTGGCAAAATGCTCTTCTATTGCCATCAATAGCACGTGAAATTGGCTACCCTTCCGCCTGCGGGGAAAATTTCGCTTCACGCCCGTTATCGCCCGCTGCCGTACCACATACGACGATTACACCACCTGGTAATGTCCGGCACAACATGCGGTTTGCCTGAATCGACATGCCGCGTCCATCGCGGTGATGCAGGAAAGAGAAAACGCCCCCTCCAGCGAAGTGTAAGGTATGCGAGACTGTCTCATGCACACGCACGATTTCATGCCTTAAGATCTGCGAGAGATCATCGATCTGCACTCGCCGAATTTCGACAAGGGTGGCACTGATATCACCCGATTCGGAGACAAGATATTTATCCCCTTCGGGTCCCTCGACGAGATAACTGCCGTCCGGGAAATCGGTTCGTATGCTGTTGGAAAGATTGACGAACGTCATGCGCGGTGCCACAGCCGATGTGGAATGCGTTGCTTGGAATAAGTTCCGATCATCGCGGGGCTGCTGTACTTGCAGCATGCCTTCGATTTGTCGGATGAGAAGATGATCACCGATCTCTCCGAGATCCGTTTGCGCTGTCCAAGCATCCACTTATGTTAACGGAAGCGCATTACATCGCTGACTAGCGCGCTTGCGGATTGTTCGCGTCGCCGACCCACCGCTTCGTGTTGTTCAGCGCGTACATCAAGTTCCAGAACTTGTTGCTCATCGCGTTTTCCTCATTCAATAATCGTCTGAAACCGAGCCAGCGCGTCCTCAACCACTTCAACTGGCGCACGTTCGAGCTTACGCGCGCCGCGTGCCTCCAGGTCGAGCATACGCGCCATGTTGACGAGCGCTACACCTTGCGTCTCGGTTCCAGAACCGGAAAGCGGTACGGCGAACCCAGCAAAGCGAGCCGATGCGCCGCCTTGGGTGATCGGGGCAACGAGCGCCACGCCCAAGGCGTTGAACACCGCCGGAGATAGAACGAGCGCCGGGCGAAAATCGCCTTGCTGCTCTCGCCCGACAGTCGGGTTTAGGCTCACCCGCACGATATCACCGCGCTCGAACTTGACCCTCCTCACCAAGCCTCACGCCCCACCGGTTTGACCTCACTCCATGCCGCCATGTCCTCCGGAAAAAAAGCCTTCGTGTCGCATTGGGCAACAAGATCATCCAGCGAATACTTGCGGCGGGCTGGGGCCAGCATTACGCCATCCGGACGCACGTCGGCGTTTAGTGAACTGCCGATCGACGCGTTGATCTGCTCGAGCAGCACACTCGGCAAACGAACTGCCGCGCTATTGCCCCATTTTTGAATCTTGAGTTCCATCGCAACCTCCTAATGTTTATCCATTGTAGAAACACACGACAAGATTGGCAAGCGCTTTGTGCCTTTAAGTAGGGCGGTTGACGCCATAAATCAGTGTATATGCGGATCTGGCGATTGCTTGGATGTGACGCGGAAAGACCCCATGGTTTGAAATACAGCCTGTTCTATGGTCAGAGCGGCACAAGCGTCATTGGCTACGGTAATGAACGCAGCCAGGGCGACCATCGCCACTATCGTGACCGTGAAGTACCCTACGTTTTTTTGATGGCGGGACAGATGGTGAGGGACTTTTGGGGGGAGGTTGGACGCAAAAGGAGCGGAAAATGAGCAAACTGACAGTCCATGTGAGTGGCGCACGTGATATGGGACAGCGGTTCGTGAATGCCTTTGAGCGCACGGCCAGAGGCGAGCATTTTAAGGAAAGTCACGTCACGTTTCTCTCGTGGCAGGAAATGGTGGCGGCGCTGACGCCAAAACGGCTGGGGCTGCTACGCTATTTGCACCGAGAAAGCGCGGATAGCGTCAAAGCTTTGGCCTGCGCTTTATCGCGTGACTACAAGCGCGTGCAGGCTGATGCGGTAGCCCTAGAAATTGCCGGTCTGGTCGTGCGGGAAAACGGCCGCTTGACGGCGCCGTGGGAGGCACTGGCCGCTGAGGTGGCCTTGTAAGTGATGTGCTCGATGAGCACGCCGCCATTTCCCCTGAAATGGCGCTACCATTGAGGCCTGGTGTAGCGTTCCTAATTGGGTCATCCGGCTCCGACGCTACAGGATCCATCCTTCGCGCAAGCGTCGCCGAATGTCGGTGACGGCGTCACCTAGTCTTTTTGAGCGCACGCGTCGGCGGGCGTGGCCGCCCAATAGGGCCGGTGGTCCGACCCGATGCGGACTTAGTTGGTGTGCGCTGCCGCACGCGCCGCACTTTTTCAGCGTCGGCATTTGCGCGCTACAGCGCGGCTAAGTTGCCTTCCAGCGTGCCAATGTGCTGGCGTGCGTCCCCCAGTTGCGCCTGCAGCGCTTGCCGCTCAGCGCGGCGCTGGGCGTCACTTTCGTCGGCGCGTCGCACCGCCGCATCCTGTTCCTTGATCAGGCGCGCGCTGATGCTGCGCTCATGCTCGGTCTCCAAGAGCGCGCGCTTTTCGGCCGCTTGCAGCCGTGCTTCGGCGCGCGCGGTGTCGGCCCGCAACTTATCGAGTTCGCGGGCAAAATCGGCGCGCGCCTGGGCGAGCGCCGCGTCCCGCTCCTGTGCGTCGCGTTGCAGGCGCTCGACTTGCGCGTGCAGCGTCTGGCGCGCTGCCTCAGCCGCCACCAGCGCGCGCTCGAGTTCCTGCAGGCGTGCCTGTGCCGCGAGCCGCGCCGCGCGGTGTTCTTCAAGGGTGCGTTCGGCGTGCGCGGCAGCTCGCGGGCGGCGGCTACTTCGGCGGCGGCCGCGTCGCGCTCGAGGCGCATTTCATCAGCTTTTCCGCGACCTGCCAGCGGTCTATTCTCCGCCTGGCAGCTTGCTGTTTTTAAGCTAGTGGTTCGTTGCCGACCGCGCGGGCCTCCGGCTTCTGAGGGCATCTTAATACCAGCAGGCGCACCGATGCCCGGGTTTCGCGTTGCGCTAGTAAGTGCAGTGGCAACCCTTCTTCGTTTAACCGCAGGGTGTGGTTTTCATTGTTCAGTGGCTAGGCGCGCAACGCCTATTTAGGCGTCACGAGCTGCAACCCCGGCAGGTCGGCAAAGTCGGCGCGGTTAAGTGCATTAGCGCGTCCCCGTGCTCGATCGCCTGCGCCGCGATCCACAAATCATTGTAGCGAGGCCGCGGTGATCGGCCAGACTGCTTGACAGCGGCCGCAAGCACGCCGAACGCAGCGGCAGTCTGCCGCGACACCTCACGAATCGGGCGCCGCTCGAGCTGTTGTAGATAGGCTGCACGCACGGCTCGCTCAACAGGATCCGTGCAGGCCTGCACACCAAATCCAAGTTCACCCAACGAAATGACCGAGATGAACACGGATGCATCGCCAGCGAGTTCAATCACGGTTTGCGAATCCAGCGTTTTTGCGGCCAACGCAACCCAAATGCAGCTGTCAAGGATTACGCCCATGGATCTCGCACGCTGTCATCCAAGTCAGTACGGCTGTCAGCGAGCCAAGCCTGGGCCTGCAGCGGCGTGAGCGCTACGGGCAGCCCCGCGAGCGCTTGGGCAGCGGTCATGGTCGGCTCGGGGGGCACAATTCGAGCCACCGGAACATGGTTGCGCTCGATGATGACGGTTTGGCCTTGGCGCGCGACGGTATCTAAAACCTGACGGGTTTGTCGGGCAAGCTCGGTGGCAGTGATTGCCTGCATGTTGACCTCCGAATAAGGATCAATACGTATTTTACGTATCCTGTCGCCTTATGTCGATTACATATTTCACAAGTGCGCGTGACAGCCAATTACAGCGACATTACGCGGTTGGTCGCTGCGTCAGTTCAGCATGCTCTCGATGCATACCTCGACGTGCTTGGTCTGCGCGAGGATGACCGGCCCGACGATGAGCCGCCGTCACCCGGGTTTCGGATATAAAGGAGACAATCGGATCGGAAATGCGCGCTACGCACACGACTGACTGAATGCTAAAAGTCTACGCGTCGATTTTTACAACGGCGTCTCGGCAGTATGGCAAGTTTTCTTGAGCAAAAAAAATCGCGTCCAAAGCTTTGCTTCCTGACGAAGTGCTCAAGTGCATGGCTCGGTTGTGGCAATTCGATATGCCTTTGGAGAGCGTAGACGAGAACCGACTGGATATGGACTGATAATCACGATCGCCCGAACATGGTCCTGGGCGCATTGACGCCAAAGTCGCGGCTGGCCCTGGCCGCATAAAAAGACGATAGGGTAAAACAAAACGTTGCCGATCAAGCCAGATGGCACTAAAATGTATTGCAAATGTAATACATGAGGGCGCCATGATGAAGACAGCGACACTCCCAGCACTGCGTGTCGAGCCCACGCTACGACACGCGGTGGAAGAGGTGCTAAACGAAAGCGAGACACTATCGGCGTTTATGGAGTCGGCCCTACGGGCCGGTGTCGCGCATCGACGGCTGCAGCGAGCCTTCATCGCACGTGGCCTTGCGGCCCGAGAAGAGGCGCAGCGCACTGGCGAATATGTGCAGGCCAATGCAGTACTGACTGAGCTTGAGGATATGCTTGACGCGGCGCGCTCCGCCCGCGGGGCGCACGGTTGACTTACCGCGTTCGCTATACGCGTGCCGCGCGAGCAGATTTGGTGCGGCTGTACCAAGTCCTGCTTGAGCAGGACTTGGATGCGGCTGCCCGCGCGCTCGACGCGATCCACCGGGGTGTCGACGTACTGCGTACCTTTCCGTTTACATGCCGCAAGGCTGAAGGGGAAAATCCGTTCCTGCGCGAATTGATTGTATCGTTTGGCTCATCGGGTTATGTCGTGCTGTTCGAGATTGAGGAAGGACACACGGTCGCGATCCTCGCGGTACGTTCGCAACGGGAAGAAGACTATTATTGATGGATATTATTCTTTATCATTTGACATAAGTTGATTTATCGCATTATTAGCGTGTAGAAACCAAGTAGATGGAATGGTCGCCTCCCGCCTCAGCAGCTGTTTCAGCGACTGAGCTGGGTGCTTGGTTTCGGTGCAAATATGCGACAGTGTCTTTTCCATTCTTTCGTGAAGGAGAGATTCAATGGAGCCCACGACGATTGCCATCGACCTGGCTAAGCGCGTTTTTCAGATCCACTTTGTCGATACGGACGGCACGATTCACAGCAAGGCGCTCAAGCGCGCCCAGATGTTACCGTTCTTCGCCAACCGGCCAGCGGCCCGGATCGTCATGGAGGCGTGCGGTAGCGCCCACCACTGGGCTCGGCAACTGAGCAGGCTTGGGCACGAAGTCAGGCTCATTGCTGCCCAGTTCGTGCGCCCGTTCGTCAAGTCGAATAAGAACGACGCGGCAGACGCGGCCGCCATCTGGGAGGCTTCCCAGCGCCCAGGCATGCGCTTTGTTGCCGTCAAATCGGCGGACCAAGTCCTTCAGTCTCCTCGCTTCCGACACCTGCATGCCGCCGAACCTCGCCCGCCACGTGTAGAACGACGCGTCACTGAACCCGTGCTGCCTGCATAGATCTTTGACCGGCACACCGGCCTCGGCTTCCTTCAGGAAACCGATGATTTGCCCTTCTAAAAAGCGCTTCTTCATGTTCGTCTTCCCCTCCGAAAACGGACTCTACGTAGTCGGTCCTGAATAAACCGCAGACGCTGGTGCAGTAAGGCTCTGAGGCCAGAATGGTGTTGTGGGATTTGCAAGAGGCAGGCATATTGAGGCGAGATTCCTGCAAATTTCGACGAGGTTCGGATGGGTCCGAAGACGCCGGTGCCAGAGGGAGATTTGTTTCGCCAACCGCTGCGCGAGCAGATCAACTTGAAGCATCCGTTGGTTCGTCTGGCCGATCTGATTGACTGGGACCGATTGAGCACGGCAATGAGCGCGAGTTTCGTGTCGCGCCGCGGCCGACCGGCAACGTCGCCGCGTTTGATCGCGGGGCTGTTGTACTTGCAGCACGCCTCCGACTTGTCGGATGAGGATGTGGTCTGGCAATGGCTCGAGAACCCATATTGGCAGGTGTTCACCGGCGAAACATACTTGCAGACCAAGCCGCCGATTGATCCGTCGAGCCTGACGCGCTGGCGCAAGCGGCTAGGCGAAGCCGGCGTTGAAGAACTGCTGGCCGAAACGATCGAAGCGGCTAAGCGAGCCAACGTCATCAAGACCTCGAGCCTGAAGCGGGTGATCGTCGATACGACGGTGATGGAAAAGGCGATTGCGCATCCCACCGATTCGCGCCTGCTCGAGCGTTGCCGGGAACATCTAGTGAAAGCTGCTGCCCGGCACAGGCTGAAGCTGCGACAAAACACCAATCGCGAGGCCCCGCGCCTGGCAAGCCAGGTAGGCCGCTATGCGCATGCGAAGCAGTACAAGCGGATGAACAAAGCGCTGCGCACTTTGCGTTCTCGAGTGGGGCGCGTGATGCGTGATCTGGAACGGCAACTGGACGGGTTAGCTCAGCAAAGTCGCGCAGCGTTGGACGAGCTGATCAGCCGCACGAAGCGGATTCTCACGCACAAGCAGAAGGACAAAAACAAGTTGTATGCGCTGCATGCGCCGGAAGTCGAGTGCTTGGCGAAAGTGCGACGTGAAGTCGCAAACATCATTGTCTCGCCCGCCCACAAGGTTGGTGACGAGACCGGCCGTTCCGTCGGCCGTAGCCTACCTGTGCATGCGTTGCCGGCAACAGCGACGTGTGAAGCCACGGGGACAACGTGTCGGGCCTTCTGGCCGCGTCGCCTTCCGCGAGGAAGAGACGTCATCTGCGAGCATCAATGCGGATGGGATCCCAGGCTGAGTGGCATGGTCAACAGATGTGAACTGCCGCAGGCATCGTTAGGCACGACAAGCCAAAGATGCTGACAGGCTTGAACCAAAACGGTAAGTGGTCGGCTGCTCCTCCCTTTGCTACGGAGCACACGGACAGGAAGACCACCGGTGTACAGGCAGGACCTACTCCACTCGTTGTGATGTTTGTGGAACACGGTAAGCCCGACGTGCCGCCGGCGAAGGCAGGCCAACCGCAAGGAAGGCTGATGGCACAGCGGGTAGAGGAACGCGGAAAAAGCGAAGGCCGCTCGGTAACCGAGTGGATACGGGTTGCAATATCACCCGGCGTGAAAGCGAGCCCACTTCCGCAAGGTCGTCCATGGCAAGAGAACTTGAGAATCCGCGATAAGGAGGAAGGCAGATGACGGAGCCAGCGCAGACGGTGAAAGCCGTGGCGGGCACTGGTGCGCCTCCAGCCTATGGGCAAGCGTGGAACCAGATTAACTGGGACAACGTAACCGCCAAGGTCACGCGGCTGCAAGTGCGTATTGCCAAGGCAACACGGGACGGTAGATGGAACAAGGTTCAGGCCTTGCAACATCTGCTGACCCACTCGTTTCACGGCAAGCTTCTCGCCGTGAAACGAGTGACGCAGAACGCAGGCAAGAGAACGGCAGGTGTCGACGGCAGGATCTGGGCGACGCCGATGTCCAAGTTGAAAGCGGCACAGTCACTGACGCACAGGGGCTACCAAGCGTTACCGCTACGGCGCGTGTATATCCCGAAGAGTAATGGAAAGGAACGCGCACTCGGCATTCCGACCATGCGCGATCGGGCTGTTAAGCGCATCTGAAATTTGAGCCACTTCGCGCGTGATCGCGCAAAGTAAAAGTGAGCCAATCGTTACATTTTTGGTGCCAGGACGTGGCCGGCCTTTCGTTGTTGTTTAAGTCGGTAGCTGTCTCCTTTGATCTGAATGATATGGGCGTGGTGCAGGATGCGGTCAAGCATGGCCGCAGTTAGCGTTGCATTGCGCCCGAATGTTTCGTCCCATTGGGTGAACGGAAGGTTACTGGTGAGGATCATTGAACCGCGCTCGTATCGCTTTGCCACGATCTGGAAGAAGTGGCTGGCTTGGTCTTCCGAGAGGGGCAAGTATCCGATTTCATCGACAATGAGCAGTCTTGGGCCGAGGACGTTGTGTCGAAATACGGCGTCGTAGCGTTCCTGGCAGCCGTGCTGCTTCGAGTTGCAACATGAGATCGGCCGCCGTGATGAACTTGGTCTTGATACCCGCTTGTGTTGCGGCGTATCCGATTGCAATCGCCAGGTGCGTTTTGCCGACACCGGATGGACCAAGCAACACGGCGTTCTCACCACGTTCGATAAAGCGCAGCGTGGCTAATTCGTCAATGGCCTTGCGCGGAGCGCCCACAGCGAAACTGTAGTCGTAATCGTCCAGCGTCTTGATCGCCGGAAATGCCGCCATGCGTACCAGTGTCTGTCGCGATCGAACCTGCCGTATCTCGCGTTCATGTGCCAGCACGTGCTCAAGAAAGTCGAGGAAGCTCCACTGCTTGGCCGCGGCGTCGCTGGCCAGCGCGACATAGCGTTGCATGAGCCCTTCAAGTTTTAAACTCTGGCAGTGATCGTCGATACGTTCTTGCTGCAGATTCATGCATGCACCTCGGTCAGCAATTGCTGGTAGACCGACAAGGGATGCTGCAACGATATGGCTGAAGGTGCCGACGGTCTGCCGACCGGCGTGGTTACCCATAGCTGTGTTGCAAACGCGGGCAAGCTGCGCAGCGTGTCTCGTTCGCGCTCTTCGAGAAGCGTTGCTGGTGGCGCTCCCGTGACCGGGTGCACCCGTTGGTTTGCAACGTCTCGCAGCCATTTGCCTACCTCGGCGTTGGCCGTATCGACGTCCAGTACCATACCCGACTGCTTGAGCCAACTGGACAGCGGCACATAAAAGTTGCCGCGCAGATACCGATGGAAGCGCTCGACCTTGCCCTTCGTGCGCGCGCGATAGGGCTGGCAGAGTCTGGGCATGAAGCCGTAGCGCTTAGCCAGATCGAGTAGACCTGGATGCCATCGATGTTCACCCTTACCGTACGCATCACGCTCGAGCACGATCGTCTTGGCGTTGTCGTACAGGATCTCGCAAGGCACCCCGCCGAGCGTTTCAAATAAAGCGTGATGGCAAGCAATCAGCGTTTCGGCCTTCTCGTTGGTGGCAAAGCGTGCCCAGCGCCAACGGCTAAAACCGAGCGTGGCGGTGAACGCGTACAGCGGATCAGCGCCGCGACGAAATACGACGAAGTCGCATTGCATCTGTCGCTCCGGCTCGGTCTCGAAGCGCACGAGCGGATCAGGTGCCGGCACAGGTTTGTGCGCCTTCATAAAAGCTTGAATACTGCGCAGCTGCCCTTCATAGCCCAGCGCGCGCAGTTCACGCAGCAACGCTGGAGCGGCGATCGTCTCGGGCCAGGCCGCTTGCATCCTCTCAAGAATGTACGCCTGAAACTGATCAAGCTTGCTCGGCCGTGGTTCACGCTGCTTGTAGCGAGGCACGTCCTGCGACGCCAAGTAACGCGTCACAGTGTTGCGAGACACGCCCAGGCGCCGCGCGATCTCTCGCAACGACAACCCTTGGGCTTTGAGTACATGGACTTGCATCCACTGTTCCTTCTGAAGCATCGCCAGCCTTCGCGCGAAAAAGGCTGACTGTACTGAAAGGTGGTTCACATTTACTTTGCGCGAAGTGGCTCATTTTTACTTTGCGCGCAACAGGGCGATGCAGGCACTGTGGCTCACGGCATTGCTGCCCATCGCAGAAACGACAGCTGATCCAAACTCCTACGGCTTCCGGCCGAAACGCTCGACGGCTGACGCCGTGGAGCAATGTTTTAAAGCACTCGCCAAGCGCAACTCTGCCCAGTGGGTGCTGGAGGGCGACATCCGTGGATGTTTCGACAACTTCAGTCACGACTGGCTGCTGGCGAATATCCCGATGAATAAGGCTGTTCTGCGCAAGTGGCTGCAAGCAGGATTCGTGGACAAAGGTGTGCTGTTCCCCACTGATGCAGGAACGCCGCAAGGCGCAATCGCGTCGCCGGTGCTGGCTAACATGGCACTGGACGGGTTGGAAGAGGCGGTGCGCTCAGTCCTTGGGCCGAGCAAGACCGCTCGTCAACCAGCCAAGGCACACGTCGTGCGCTATGCGGACGAGTTCATCGTGACCGGCGCGAGCCGGGAGTTGCTCGAAAAGCAGGTCAAGCCTGCCATCGAAGCATTTCTCTCGGCTCGGGGCTTGCAACTCGCTTCTGAGAAAACGCTGGTCACGCATATTGCACGAGGGTTCGACTTGCTCGGGCAAAACGTGCGCAAATACGGGAACAAGCTGCTGATCAAGCCTGCACGCAAAAGCGTGCAAGCGCTGTTGAACAAGGTTAGCGAAGTGCTGGGAAAGAATAAGGCTGCCACCCAGTCGCAGGTGATCATGCAACTGAACCCGATTCTTCGGGGTTGGGCGATGTATCACAGGCATGTCGTGGCGGCGGCGACCTTTGCCCGGATCGATCATCTCGTGTGGACGAAGCTGTGGAGGTGGGCCAAACGCCGACATCCACGCAAGAACGCTCTTTGGATCAAAAGGCGTTACTTCGAACGTCGCGGCCTAAGGGACTGGATCTTTGCATGTCATGTGCAGCCACTGGATCTGGCCTTCCGGCCAACGCTATTTCGGTTGACCGGAGTCACCATTACACGCCACACAAAGGTTCGCAGCGATGCCAACCCGTTCGACCCAGCATGGATGCCTTACTTCCAACGCCGCGCAAATGGCTGCTGACAACGCTGTGAATCGCCCGGTCCGATCACCTGGCTGCAGGGACGGCTTGAGCCGTGTGCTGGGAAACTCGCATGCACGGTTCTTAGGGGAGCGCGCGCCGGCAACGGCGCGTGCTTACCCGACGGAAAACCACGCAAGCCGTACGAATTTGGCGTGAAGGTGTCGATTACGACTACGCACAAGGAAGGTCTGGTAGTCGGCGCTCGTTCGATGCCGGGCAATCCGTACGACGGGCACACGTTGGTTGAAGCGTTGGAACAAGCGGCGATCCTGAGCGAGGTGCAACCGCAGATCGCCGTCGTGGACCGTGGTTACAAGGGTGTGGCCATTGATGGCGTGAAAATCTATCACCCAGGCTTGCGACGCGGTATCACGCGAGGCTTGTGCACAATGATCCGACGTCGCAGCGCAATCGAGCCGGCCATCGGACACATGAAGTCAGACGGCAAGCTCGATCGAAACTGGCTTAAAGGGGTGCTAGGCGATGCCATCCACGCGGTGCTGTGCGGCGCCGGCCACAACCTGCGGATGATCCTGCGCAAACTGCGGCTTTTTTACGCCCTGATTCTCCTCGCTTTGCTCAGCTTCAAAACCGCTGCGCCCTCGGCTGCATGACTTCATCTGCGAGCTAAAACGAATTGTTCAGGCCCAACTATTTAAGCACCTAGTTAACCTAGCTCATCTTAAGCCGCCTTGTTCTCTGCAGGCAAGCAAGTTATAGTTACCTAAAGCGCTTAGATTTAGGTAAATTTTACTTTATCCATTTATTTGACCCTTTATAAAGGTGTTCCGCTCAATAGCTTTTTAATTTACCTGTGAAATAAGTGCGTTGAAGCGGCCCGATCAAAGTGGTGACGCACTTTACCGAGCCTAACCACCCTTCACCTAAAGAGGAACCCATAAGGTGCGTCATGGCTAAAGTTACTTTAAAACGACTGAAAGCTTCTTGCTTGTTCAGCACGGTGTTTTTCTCTCGCCTATGCACATGGCGTGCATCACCCCACTGGCCGCAATGGATGCACCGTCGCATTGGCATTATCCCCGTGCCAGTATACGGATTGCTACTAGCCTGTATAGCCGCACTTGTTGCGCTAAAATGTGTATCCAGCGATTTGCCTGTAATGATTGCAGTACTTGCAGTCGCGGGGTTTACGTGTGCCGAGCTCGGTGCCAAATTGCCGGGACTACGTCATATCGGTGGCCCTGTCATTGTGGCATTGTTACTGCCCTCGTGGCTGGCACATCATCACCTGCTGCCGGCGGAATTGATTAGCCCGATTCATCACTTTTGGCAGACCACCAACATCATTTACTTATTCTCTGCCCTGGTCATTGTTGGGCAGTTTGTTAGGCATGAACCGGGCGCTGTTGACCAAGGGCATCAGCCGATTTGCGATTCCAGTCATGGCCGGTTCAGTCGCAGCCGCCGTGATCGGTACTATAACCGGCATGGTCTTTGGCTTAGACGCATCGGATGCGTTTTTCTATATCGTGGTGCCAATCATGGCCGGGGGCATTGGCGAAGGTGCGCTGCCGCTCACGTTAGGTTACGCCGCGCTGCTGCAGCTGCCACAAGATCAGCTGTTTGCGCGGGTGGTACCCGCTGTCGTGCTAGGCAACTTGAGTGCCATTATGTGCGCGGCAGCGTTTGAACAAATCAGTCGACGATGCCGACGTCATTCCGATGGCCTTGCCTCGTCCGCTCAGGCCCATTCGATAATAAGTCGCGAGCCCGTCACCGTTGAGCAAGTTGCCGCGGCGGGCATTATGGCAATTAGTTTGTATTTGGCAGGTCTGGTCCTGCAACATTTCACCCATCTGCCTGCGATACTGGGCATGTTGGCTCTGGCGGTGGTCGTCAAGTTAAGCGGTGCCGTGCCTGCCCAGCTTGAATACGGCGCGCACTGGGTCTATTGTTTCTTTGCCCGCGCGGTCACCTATCCACTCATGTTTGGCATCGGCATCACGCTGATGCCATGGGAAGCGTTGCTCGCTGCGCTGACTTTAGCGCATTTTGCCACCACCCTGGTGACCGTGCTTACGTTGATGATCACCGGTTTCTTTGTCGGACACTGGATCAAACTACCGGCAACCGAAAGTGCAATGATTAACGCATGCCATAGCGGCATGGGAAGCACGGGCGATTTGGCTATTCTCACGGCGGCAAACCGTCTGCCGCTCATGCCCTTTGCGCAGCTTGCCACACGGATGGGTGGAGCGATGACCGTGATCTTGGCGTTGGGGCTGATGGAACAATGCGAATAGCAACCTTGCCCATAGCCCAATGGTTCGGGGTATGTGAGGCGCGTTCACTCACCGCTGTCTGGCGTCAACTAAAAAAGCCGCCGACGACAACTAAAATTGCCGCCCTATGATGCTACCGTGGCCGGCGCCGTCGGCTTGGCGCCGGCAGCTTCTGCCCGATAGCTTTCAACGCTCATCAAGTCGAGAATGACACTGTGATGGACGACGCGGTCGATGGCCGCGAGCGTGGTCATTGGGTCTTTAAAGATGCGCTCCCACTCTGAGAATACGAGGTTTGTCGTGATGACGATGCTCTTGCGCTCGTAGTGCTCAGCGAGCAACGTGAACAGCACTTCCATTTCATCTCGGTTATGCTGGACGTAGCCGATGTCGTCCAGAATGAGGCACTCGAAGCGATCCAGCTTCGCTAGCTCCTGCGGCAAACGCAGATCGCGCTTTGCTGCCAGTAGCCGCTGCACCAAGGCCCCCGTGGATGTGAACAGGACCGGATACCCTTGCTCGACGAGCGCGTGCCCCAATGCGCAGGCAAGGTGGCTTTTCCCGGCACCGGGTCGGCCGAGCGCGATCACATTGGTGGCATCCTTGAGGAAGCTGCCGCTGCGCAGCCGCTCGATCTGCAGGCGAGTGGCCGGATCGAATCTTTCCAGTTTTAACGTGCGCAAGTTCTTCCCAGGCAGCAGTTCGGATTGCCTCAGTAGTCGCTCGATTCGGCGCGACGCCTTCGCTGCACGTTCGATACGAGCCAGCTCGAGAAGAAACGCCTCATGAGTCAGTCCTTCCTTTGCCGCTCGCAGTGCCGTGTCTTGCACAGCTGCCGCCATGGCACCGAGATTGAGCGCACGAAGCGACACCAGCAATTCTTCACGGGCGTTATGCATGATTACTCCACGACGGGATTAGGGCGTCGTAGTCGTGCAAGTTGATGGCGGCCTTGCCGATCTTCAGCACCGGTGTCGGCGTAGGGCTTGCGACGAGTTTGCGCACGACATCGAGCGTCGGTATGCGCCCGTCATGCAACAAGCGGCCGATTGCTTCGTCGATTTGCGCCTCGGATGTGCTCGCAGCTAAATGCAACAGGCGAAGATATTCCTGGTCCGCCTTTGTCGGCGTTGTGGCAAGCAGTGCGTCGTAGGCCCGGCGGAATGTGGTCGTTGGAAACAGCTCGTCTCTGTAGCAGTAAGCCGCGAACGCGCCGGGCTTTCTCACCAGTGACCAGATCAGATGCCGGTAGTCGATTCGCCGCTGATTGCGCCCGCTCAAGCGCGGCAGAGTAAGAACATGTGCCGTCCCGTGGTAAAGATCCAAGTTCTCCGAGCGGATGCGCGCCTTCAGCGTGGCGCCGATCAATCGTGAAGGTACCGAGTAGTAATTGTTGAGAACTCGAACCAAGCTGAAACGGGAAACGCGCACCGTGACCTCGCGCGTGAAGTCCAGCGGCGCTGCGGGCAGCGCTCTAAGCGCCGCTCGGTCCGCCTCGAATCGTTGCGAGCGCGTGAGATTGCGCTGCCCAACAAGTTCGCCAAGGAAGTGTTCGTAGTCGCTGCGCGTTGCGAAGTCTCGCGTGCCGCGAACCCGTAGCGCCTGGTCCACGGCCTGTTTGAACCGAAAGTGCGATTGCTCGACGTCGCCGTTTTGGTTAGCGCATCCAGCCGTGTTCGCTGATGGCTGCATGCCGTAATGAGCAAGCAATGCACGATAGTTCTGCGTGAACTCATGCATGCCTTCGCGATCCAGCTCGCGTACGGCCGCAGTCAGATTGTCGGTGCGATGCCATTGTGGAACACCGCCGATCTGCCACAGGCATGCTTCAAGCCCTTCAGCCAGCGCCTCAAAGCTCTCGGAGAAGCAAATGCGCACGGCCTCTACGTTCGAGTAAGTCAGCACCAGGTGGTACAGCAAATGCGGGAATGCCGTGCCCGAGATCGTGACGCTCAGCCTATTCATTGAAGTGAAATCGGATTGAGCCATGCGCCCAGGCACATGCTCCTGTGCAAACATGACTTCTTGTTCCGGGCCGTGACGAACGCGCCACGCTTGAATGTGCCGCTGCAACGTGCGCAGCTGGCCTTCCTGATATCGCCCCGGAAACGCCTGGCACAGCAGCACAAATAGGGTCTTGGCCTGCAATGCCGGATCTCGTTTGAGATGATTCTCAACCCACGGCCAATCGACGCTAAACGGATTCTCCCGCGTGCGATGCATGCGCGGCTTCTTCATTTGACTCGGTAACGTGCCAGCACGCTCGTACTTACGGACCGTGCGCTCACTCATACCTGTTCGCGCTGCCGCCAGCTTCTGGCTCACTCCTTTCCGCCGTTCTTCTCGCAACAATTTGATTTCTCCGTCTTTTTTCATGCTGGCTCCGCAAGGAGCCGCATGATAGCGACGGCCGCCACCTCAACAGTTCAGCCGCCGCACACCGGCAAATCTTATATGGTCGCCTCCCATTTGCAAGGCGATTGTGCGCGGCAGGAGGGTGGTTGCGGACTTATATCCGGACTCGATCGCGGGCGTGCCCGCCGGCCCCGATGGATTGCGCCGCAAAGGTCCTAATCTAATTGGCGGACTGGAGGTCCGAGAAATGTCTCAGGCTTGCCTTTGCGCGGTCCAACCTGTCTTGCCATCGTTCAATACACCTGTGCAACCATGGATGGGTTAGGCCTTAAAGCGTGATCACTGTGCTGGTGCTGCCTGATACGTTCGCCCGTACGCTAGCAGCGCCCAGATCGTTCGCGCCATCTTGTTAGCCAGCGCGACAGCGACGACGTTTGTCGGCCGTCGAGTTAATAGAGCACGTAATCGCTCTGGTAAGTGTTTCGAACTCGAGATGACTGATCGTGCACCGTGAATCAGTAAGGTACGTAAATAGACGTCACCGCGTTTGCTGATGCCGCCCAGCCGGACTTTGCCACCCGAGCTGTTCTGTCGCGGCACGAGGCCAAGGTAGGCCGCAAATTCCCGACCGGAGCGGAAAGTTTTCGCTTGACCGATAACCGACACCGCTGCAGTTGCCGTCAACAGGCCAACACCCGGAATTTCTGAGATACGACGGCATGCTGGGTCACCGCGTCGCCATTCGAGGATGCGCTGCTCGATGCGTTGAATTTGCTCGTCGAGTAGATGAAGTCGAGACAATTGATCCCGAAGACTATCGATCAGCATTGCCGGAAACTGATCGGCCAGCGTCGCGATCGCCGCTTGAGCGGCCTGGATCGATGGGCGTCGCCCTTGTGGCAAAACGACGCCGAATTCATAGAGTAATCCTCGCAATTGATTGACTTGCATGACGCGGATCCGGACCAGTTGCTGGCGCATTCGATGTAGCGCCAACATCGCCTGTTGGTGCGCCGATTTGACGGCAACAAAGCGCATGCCTGGGCGCTGGGAAGCCTCCCAGATGGCGGCCGCGTCTGCCGCGTCGTTCTTATTCGACTTGACGAACGGGCGCACGAACTGGGCAGCAATGAGCCTGACTTCGTGCCCAAGCCTGCTCAGTTGCCGAGCCCAGTGGTGGGCGCTACCGCACGCCTCCATGACGATCCGGGCCGCTGGCCGGTTGGCGAAAAACGGTAACATTTGGGCACGCTTGAGCGCCTTGCTGTGAATCGTGCCGTCCGTATCGACAAAGTGGATCTGAAAAACGCGCTTAGCCAGATCGATGGCGATCGTCGTGGGCTCCATTGAATCTCTCCTTCACGAAAGAACGGAAAAGACACTGTCGCATATTTGCACCGAAACCAAGCACCCAGCTCAGTCGCTGAAACAGCTGCTGAGGCGGGAGGCGACCATTCCATCTAGTTGGCGCCACCGGCAAAAGTAATTGTCGCCAGACAGAAGGCATTGACTGGCGACAGCCCACGAGAACGGCGCGACCGACCTCGGCGTTGTAAACGTCATGGCGGGCGCGTAAACTGCGCCCATGACGCGCGCGCTCCCCCTTCCCGAAGACGTTGAGACGCTCAAGGCCATGCTGCTCGAGCAGGCAGCGGCGCTTCGCGAGCGTGACGCCCAAGTCGCCAAACTACAACAGAGGGTAGATTCGCAAGAAGCGGCGCTGGCTTCGCGCGCTGCCGAAGTCGAACACCTGAAGCTACTCATTGCCAAGCTTCGTCGCATGCAGTTCGGCCGCAAATCGGAGAAGCTGGATCGTCAAATCGAACAGCTTGAGCTTCGCCTCGAGGATTTGCAGGCCGACGAAGGCGCTGCGCCTATCAAGATCCCGAAGGCAAAGCGCACCGCGCCGGAAGTAGCGCAGCGCAAACCGTTGCCCGAGCATTTGCCGCGCGACACGCACACCTATCTGCCCGAATCAGCCGTGCGTTGCACGCAATGCGGTTCTGCCATGAAGCAATTAGGCGAAGACGTTTCGGAGCAACTCGAGTACATACCGGCAAGCTTTAAGGTCATCCGGCACGTACGGCCGAAGTTCGCATGTTCATGTTGCAATCACATCGTACAGGCGAGTGCGCCGAGCCGCCCGATTGCACGCGGCTTGGCAGGACCGGGCTTGCTTGCACATGTACTCGTCTCCAAGTTTGCTGACCACGTGCCGCTTTACCGACAATCAGTCATCTATGCGCGCGAAGGTGTCGAACTCGAGCGCTCGACGCTGGCCAAGTGGGTGGGTCATAGCGCGGCTCTGTTGCAACCGCTGGTGGAAGCGATTCGCCGCCACGTGATGGCCGCATCGAAGCTGCATGCCGATGACACGCCGGTACCGGTGCTTGCGCCTGGTAATGGCACAACCAAGACCGCACGGCTATGGGTGTACGTAAGCGACGATTGAGCGTCAGGCGACGCAACACCGGCTGCGGTGTGGTTCACCTACACGCCTTAGCGCAAGGGCATTCATCCGCAGCAACATCTCGCATCGTTTGTTGGCACGCTACAGGCCGATGCCTACGGCGGCTATCAAGCCATTTACGAAACCGCACGCGTAGTCGAAGCAGCGTGTTGGGCTCACGCGAGGCGACAGATTTACGAGCTGCACGCCGCTCGGCCGAATGCATTCAATACCGAAGCGCTCGAGCGAATCGGAGCACTCTATAAAATCGAAGAGGCCATTCGCGGTAAGCCTGCCGATGAACGCCGGGTCTATCGCCAGGCGCACGCCAGCCGTTACTTGATCAGCTCCATGCTTGGCTGGGCGAAGTGCTCGATACGCTCTCGCGCAAATCCGATACGAGCCGCGCGATTCTCTACGCGCTCAACCGTTGGACGGCGTTGATGCGCTATTGCGATGACGGGCGACTTAAGATTGATAATCTGCCTGTCGAGCGCGCCCTGCGCGGGGTAGCAATCGGCCGCCGGAATTACCTTTTCGCCGGTGCCGATTGCGGCGGCGAGCGGGCCGCCGCAATTTACAGTGTGATCGGCTCGGCCAAATTAAATAACATCGATCCCGAAGGGTATCTGCGTGAAGTGCTAGCACGCATCGCCGAGCATCCGATTAATCGTGTTGATGAACTGTTGCCGTGGAACTTCAGCTTTGCAACTATTTCGCTCGATCCCGCTGCTTGCTCGTCACAGAGCCTATTCGTAGCCGACCAACTTAGATGAAATACAAGAATATCTACTCGGCCATATATAACCTCGGTGCCAGCTTCACAAGTCTCATGAACTACATCCGAGACGGATACGTGATCGAAGACTTAACGGCAGTGCACGACCAGCAGCTCGACATAGAGATCGACTGGCTGACTGGAACATTCGCTCCTGTGTCAATGGAAACGGAGCGTATCCGTGCGTCGATCTAGTGCTATTGCTCAAGCCTCGAAGGGCAACTGGTACAACAGAACCTCGACCTCGCCTCGATTACTCTCCTTCGATTCCATTGGCCCGCCGGCGCACGCAAGTTCACGATCGCCACTAATGATCGCGGAAAGGACTACAGAATCTACGTCAACGAGTCCAAATGAGACTGCCTTGAGCGTTGCCACAGTCGTCAAAACGGTATGCGATCAACGCTTACGTTACGGCGGCGTTGGCGCGCAAACCTTGCCCGTGTCGCAACGATGTAGCAGAACAAATAAATGGCTTGAATTTGCCGATCCGTGCCAAAGGCCGGCAGCGGCTTGCCTAAGGCAGCTTGACGTAACCTGGGACGGACTTGCAACTGCCAGCGGTATTAGCCCGCGGCCCGCGCGCGATGAAAACGTACCGGATGCCGAATACGTCGAAGGATTACCGCCCCCTTCCTAGAGCGTGTTATGCACTTTGCAAGATAGGCGCAGCATGAACGAGCATAAGCATGGCAAAGACGACGAAATGCAAGCCGACGAGCGTTTCGGGCAACCGCTCGTCGTCGCGAGCGAGCCTTCGAAAGCGATTGAGCCATCCCAAACTGCGCTCGACGACCCATCGGCGCGGCAGCAGGATAAAGCCCTTCTTTGCCTCTGGCAGTTTGATAACCTGCACTTCGATGCCTTCATCTTGCGCGGCTTGCGCAGGCTCTTTTCCTGTATAGCCTTGGTCGGCGAAGGCAAGCTTCACGCTCTGCCCGCTCACAAGTTGCACCTCTTGTGCCAACACTTGAACCTGCGCGCGCTTGCTCATTGGCCGGCGTAACATGGACCGCCAGCCAATGCCCGAGCGTATCGACGGCCCTATGCACCTTGCTTGCCCGTTTGCCCTTGTCGCCATCGTAGCCTGCCGTGGGCCACGCTCGCAGCCCGAGTACAACATACGCCCGTTCAGAACCACCGCACTGGTCTGAGTTTGCCGACCCTGCGCAACACGCAGCACCGAACGCAAATCCTGAACCATCGCTTCGAAGCAGCCAGCGTTGAGTTTGCTGATACACCGCCTCCCATGGCGGAAAGTTCGTCAGCAGCATGCGCCACGCAGCGCCTGCACGAGCTAGCCAACGCAGCAGCGAAGCGCCATTCTTCGTCCGGCACGTCGCTCGGATAGAGTCTGCGTTTCTCCATCTTGATTCGACTCTGAGCTTCACTGAAAGTGCATAACACGCTCTAAACGGGCAACAGGTGTCGAAGGAAGGAAAAATCCACGCCGATAGTCCAAGTGATGCGATACGCGCTTGATCACTATTGTCACCTGCAGGTTCACACAGAATGTGGAAGAGCCACTTCTAAGTTGCTGCTGACATTGCACGGGGCCAAGTCCTTAACTATAGCAAAGCATGGTTGCTCGCTTTAGGAGAAGTCATCGTAATCGGTATAATTTTCATAAAACAATGCGCCGTGAAAATTTTTCATTTTTTCAACATGCTAATTTTTTATGTTGTATCCATTTAGCAATCGACATTAGTACTTGACATCAAAGTCGAGTAGTGTAGATTGAAGTCAAGGCTTTATTTTTTGAGCAGCTCGGCCGATACTTCCAAGCTCCATGCCGATGCGACACGGTTACGTATCGTTGGTCTATCGATGAGTGTTTGGTATTGGTTCAGTAATTAATATTGAACATCGCAGCGCTGATCAGGTTGTGCGTTGTGTAGTGTTATATGCGGGAACAACTAGGCATGTTTGCAAGGACTACAAACAGGCCTCAAGAATTGACGGGCGTGCTGTTCGTATTGTGTCATGTGAACCGCTTCGTGTGTCAGATGAATGAACGTTCCTTTGGTGGCCCAGCATGAGCACTTTTGATGATGCTTTTGACCAGCTCATTGGCAATGAAGGGGGTTATGCCAATTACCCTCAAGATCCTGGCGGTGAAACCATGTGGGGCATCACCCAACGTGTCGCGCTCGCGTGGAGCTATACCGGCCGTATGCAGGATTTGTCGCGCGAGACAGCCAAGCACATTGCCAAGGCGCTTCATTGGGATCCCTTGCACTGCGACAGCTACGATACGCGGGTGGCGTTTCAAATCCTAGATGCCAATTACAACGGTGGTCCTATTGTCGTCTGGATGCAGCAAGCCAGCAGTGCACTAGCCGACGGCAAACTCGGACCCAAGACGATCGCCGTGGTGCAGGTGGTCGACCCAGAGCTATTTATTATGCGTTTTATGGCCGCGCGTCTAGGCTATTTAACCGCGTTGCAAACGTGGCCCAGTTTTGTCTCGGCTGGGCACGGCGAATCGCCACTAATTTGAGAGTAACCGGAGCTTAATCATGTTACCGATTGTTCTTGCTCTTGCGCAGTTTGCGCCGCAAATCGCCCAGTGGATTGGGGGTAGCCGAGCTGAACAGGTCGCACAGAAAGTGGTCACTATTGCCCAAACGGTCACCGGCACCAGCACGCCAGAACAGGCGTTAGCTGCAATCCAGGCGAACCCCGAACTTGCCTACCGGTTCCAGGAATCGATTGTCGAGAGCCAAGTCGAGTTGCAGCGCATCGCCGCTGAGTTGGAGAAGGCGCACATCACCGCCAACATCGAAACGGCGAAGGTGAACGCCGCCGACCGCGCTAATGCTCGGCAGATGGCCTTGACTGTAGAAGATCGCACCCCACGTAACCTCGCTTATCTATATACAGGCGCCCTGTTTTTGGTAATTGGCGCACACTTCTGGCTGTTATTTTCCCGTATAACGGTCGAACCGCTCGCCTTTGGCGTGCTTGGCAATATTGAGGGCGTGCTCATATCAATGGTCTTGGGCGCCAAAGAGTTCTTTCTCGGCTCGTCATCCACGGCGAAAAAGCAGGCCGCCGTGATTACCAGCTTCGCGACCGATCCGGACACTTATGCCACGACTCAAGCGCTCAATCCTATGGTAACGCGCACCGGGGCGACATTGCCGTCTTTAGCCGAAGGCAAACCCTAGAATGTTTATGTTTATGATCAACAAATTCATTTGCATAAAACCCATAACAATATTAGTTAGGACAATGTATTGATCTGCCTAAAAGAAAAATTATAACAATATTTGCATTCTCATTCTTGAGGGATTTTTTAGATTTCCTCTATTTATTTTGCAAGTTCTTTGTTGAAGGAGAAACTCATGAGTTTCTGGCATATTTTGACTGATGGGCGTAAACGCCATCCGTTGCTCAGTGCTCGCGTGTCGGGACTCACCACCCCAATGCTTCAATCGCCAAGGGCAGAAAAGCCGCTTATCGGGGAATCATTGGGCTCCACCTATTAGAGATCGGGAGAAAGTGACATGCACAGCTATCTCAAACAGCAAAGCCATATGCAAAGCTATCTCGAACAGGAAAATCATATGCGAAGCTATCTCGAAATGCGAAAGAAACCGTACTTTGACGATTTGGCCAACATCCGACCAGGGGGGCTGACGCCGGCGCAGGTTTGCCAAGCGTACCAGTTTGCCAAAGTCCAGCCAGTACGCCCGGTGAAGTTAGGGATTGTTTCGCTTGCTGGACAATATTTGTCTTCAGACATGAGCAAAGCCTTTACCGGCTATGGGTTGCCTACGCCAGTTGTGAGTACGGCAGGATCACAAGTGCTGGGGGACTTGTGGTCGAACGTCGAGAACATGATGGACATCGAAATTGCTGGCGCGGCCTGGGCTTACGCGACCGGGACGGCCGCGACCCTCTTGATGCAGTTCGAGCCCAATAACGAAACCGGCATACCCAATGCGATCAACGCGCTTGTTGCGGCCGGTTGCGAGGTAATCTCAATTTCCTGGGGGGCGCCCGCTAATCTCCAGACGATGGAGGCTATTACCGCTCGCAAGGAGGCCTGCAAGCAGGCAGCGGTGCAAAATGTCCATGTCTTCGCCGCGTCAGGCGACGAGAGTCTTAATGACGGGACCAACTCTCGCACACCTGATGATCCATGCTGCGATCCCAACGTCTGGGGTGTGGGCGGAACCCGCTTGGTGCTCCAAGCGGATGGCTCGATCGCGCAGGAATCAGCGTGGGGCGATGGCAATGCCGCCGATAAGGGTGGTGGTGGTGGATTCGATTCGCGTGAACCGCTGCCAGACTACCAAGTGGGCGTTGTCCACAGCGAGCATCGTGGCAGCCCTGACAGTTCAGCCAACGCCGACCCCGGGACGGGCTATGCAATCGTCGCCAATGGACAATGGCTGATTGGCGGAGGGACTTCGGCGTCGGCCCCACTGACTGCCGGCTATGTCGCGGCAATCCTCTCAACCTTGCCTGGACCGATCAGCCAAAGCGTTCTCCAGCGCAAGCTCTATACGGCGCATAAGACAGCGTTCCGTGATATCTTGCTAGGAAGTAATGGCGCGCCGGCGCGGCCTGGTTGGGAGGAGGCGACTGGCCTCGGCTCCATTAATGGGCCCGGGCTGGCGGCTGCTCTGCAAAGCTAAACATCGGTCGATCGCCAAGCCCCCGTCGGGCTTGGCGGCTGTATCAGTCAGTCACGCCTGTTGAATGCTGTGGTGAACCGCTCTGGCTATTACGCGCATTGGCGATGCCTAGCCTAGTATCGCCCGTGTGCAGCAACAGGTCTACGTGAACACGGCGTTCGTGGCCAGCGGCGGCTGCTATGGCAGCCGCCCAGTGATGTACGAGTTGCGAGACCAAGGGCTGCATATCGGGCGCTACCGGCTCACTACAGTCAGCCTTTTTCGCGCGAAGGCTGGCGATGCTTCAGAAGAAACAGTGGATGCAAATCCATGTGCTCAGAACTCAAGGGTTGTCGTTGCGAGAGACCGCGCGGCGCCTGGGCGTGTCTCGCAACACAGTGACGCGTTACTTGGCATCGCAGGACGTGCCTCGCTACAAGCAACGTGAGCCACGGCCAACCAAGCTCAATCCATTTTAGGCGTACATCGTCGAGAGGATGCCAGCGGCGGCACCCGAGATGATTGCCGCGCCGGCACCAGAGCTGATTGTGCGTTTCGAGACCGAGCAGGGTCGGCAGATGCAATGCGACTTTGTCGTATTGCGTCGCGGCGCTGATCCGCTGTACGCGTTCACCGCCACGCTAGGTTTTAGCCGTTGGTGTCAGCAACACGTTGAAAATGGCTCTTCCCCACTTTGTGTGAAGTTTCACGTCACAAGTCAGCATCGATTCAGCACGCGAGTACGAAGCAGCTGAAAGCCGGCGCGGCCATACATTTGGCGCTTGAGAGTGATTCATCGGGCTCTGCCGGACCCCGAAGAATGAAGCGCACGACTGCTGCAGACGGATCTAGAAGGAATACGATTACGAGACAGCGGTGGTCGAGGTCAGCCCATTATTTGGTGCAATGAGCCCGTTTGAGAGTTGGACCCACAACCCTGCGAGCACCCCGAATTGTGACCGAGGGCACGTCGCCCTGCCGGAGCACGCTTACCAGCATCCGATAACGAGGATTGTCGCCGCTGCCATTCTTTCTCTTGCAGGAGGGTAGCATGCAGGTACTTTATTCGCGCTTTGCAGAGCTTTTGCACTACCACAAAGGGATTACTTGCGCTCGTCGCACTGGTTGGCCGTCCATGGCTGTTCCCACGTGACTATGGAAGCTACCGGCGTTTACTGGAAACCCGTGTGGCACGTTCTCGAAGGCTCCTTCGAACTAGTGCTGGGCAACGCTGCGCATATCCGGAATGTGCCTGGCCGCAAAACCGATGTCAATGACGCGACGTGGATCGCAGAGCTGCTCGCACACGGGCTGATTCGCTCCAGCTTCGTGCCGCCGGCTGCGATCCAGGCGTTACGTGATCTGACACGCACACGCAAATAGCTGACGCGTGAGATCGCCCAGCATTGTCTGCGTATCCAGAAGGTGCTTGAGGATGCCAATCTCAAACTAGGTAGCGTCCTGACTGACGTACTTGGCGGCAGCGGGCGCGCGATCCTGAAAGCCATCATTTCGGGTGAAGACGATCCGGTGCTGCTCGCGGCACTGGCGCAAGGACACGCGCGCAAGAAGACGAATAAACTACGTGAGGCATTGCGCGGGCGCATCACTTTCCATCACCGCACGATGCTCGCGCTGCATTTGCAGCTCATCGAGGCTCTTGAGCACGCGCTGACTGATCTGGATGCAGCATGGGGACTTGCTCTGACGCCAATCCGGCAGCACGTTCAACTGCTAAGAACCATTCCCGGCGTCGGTGACCTGACTGCGCGGGTCCTGGTGGCCAAGATTGGGATCGACATGACGCGCTTTGCTGATTCCGCTCACCTCATATCGTGGGTCGGACTGTGTCCGCGCAATGATGAGAGCTGGTAAGCGCCGCAGTACGCGCCTGCACAAGAGCGGCACATGGCTCAAGACGGCACTCGTGACCGCTGCATGGGCCGCAGTACGTACGAAGAACAGCTACCTGTTCGCCCAGTTCACTCGCATCAAGGCGCGGCGCGGTTCAAAAAAAGCAATCATCGCAGTGGCTGCGTCGATGCTTACCGCAGCGTGGCACATGCTTCGCAATGGCGTGGAATATGCAGATCTGGGTGCAGACTATTTTACCAGGCACGGCATGCAGAGCATCGTTAAGCGACTGTTAAAACGCCTTACAGATCTTGGATATCCGGTGCAGCCAGCTTCTCCGTCATAAGGGCTTTTAACCAGACTTGAGCCGATTGACATGGCCTTCAACGATGCCGTTACTGTAGGGCGTGAGCAGTGCAGCGTGTACGGCATCGTAGTCGTGGCCAATGCCTGCTGCAAACCGCTGCATTTCTGGTACACCGCTGGCCTGCGCTTGGCGCAGCCAGCTTGCCAACGCTTGATGTGCGCGGCGCTTGATCATGTCAGTGAACTCGAGCGACAGCCGCCGGATTGTTGCTATCTGGGGATTGTGCTCGGCGAGTCGTTGAACAAGGTGCTGGACGTGCCGCTTGTTGTCGTCGGTGAGCGCGGCCGTGCCCCGACCCATTAACCAGCGGCCTACGCGGCGAGTGGAGGGCACTGCTCGTGACACAGCAGTACGCAGCTGCTGCGTGATTGCACAGGCTTTTCGCCAAGGCTGAAGGGCTTGGCGTACGATGCCGCAACCGCCGTTGAACCCTTGGCCCACGATTTCCCCATACAACCTCGCCGCGTTCTGGCAGCCTTCACGCCAGCGCTGGGCAAGATACGCCCGATAGGGATCCAACTTGCTGGCGGCTGGCCGCCGTTGCGCCCGCTCAGGGAACCCACCGGCGTGGATCCAATGTCGCACCGTACGCCGGTCCAATGCCGTGATGCGCGCAATCGCGCGTATTGCCATCCCACTTTGATGGTGGCGCATGACCGCCCCATAGCGTGCGAGCCGCGCTTGGCGCCGCTGCGCTTGTTGCTCCTTTGCGCGCGATGTGGTTGCCACGTCGGGCCAATTCGATTCGATCGCTGGCAATGCGGCAGAAGCGTGCTCGTGATCGAGTGAGCGTGCAACTTCGCGGATAGGCCGCTGGCAGCGGCTTAGCGCGCGCTCAATGGCATCGCCAAGATTCTTCAACAGATGCCATCGGTCGGCCACTTGTACTGCTTGCGGCGCGCCACGCGTGATGCCTTCGGCGTAAACCCCAGCGCGATCGCGCGATACGATCCGGATTGCGCGGTTCCGTGTTAGCCAGTTCGCCACCGATGTCGCATCACGATCAGGCAACAGATCCAATGGACGCCGTTGCTCGATGTCAACCAGTAGGGTGCCATAGCGATGAGCGCGTTTAAATGCCCAGTCATCGACACCAATAATGGTAGGGGGCGATGTCGTCGCGACATGCTTCTGGCCGCTGCGTTTGAGCAAACGAAGAATCGTTTCGCCGCTGATCGACATGCCCAGCCGCTGCGCCAGGCGCGCACCTGCGGCACCACTGAGCGCCAAGCCCACATGCCATAGCACCGTCTGTGCTCGGGCTGTGCGACGCTGCTGACGCGCGCCGAATTGCGCAAGGCATGGGGCAAATGTTCGCCGGCAACACGTTGTGTTATCGCAACGAAAGCGCCGCACATGGATTTCCAGCGTGACGCGATGGCCGCTACACGGCAGGTCCTCAACGTGTCGTCGGTACCATCCGTGTATCCGGGCGCTTGTCACTCCACACGCCGTGCAATGTGCAACGAGCCCTTGATGTTTCAGTGCAACGATGAGCCGATTGCCGATCCTCTCCCATCCGACAATACGCATACTGGGAGCGGACAACAGGCGTCGAAGAAAGGAAAAATCCACGCCGGTAGTCCAAGTGATGCGATATCGCGCTTGACCACTATTGCCACCTGCAGGTTCGCACAAAGTGCGGAAAAGCCACTTCTAAGTTGCTGTTGACAGCGCCGGCCACAACCTGCAGATGATCCTGCGCAAGCTGCGGCTTTTTGCGCCCTGATTCTCGTCGCGTTACTCAGCTTCAAAACCACCGCACCGTCGGCGGCCTGAACTCATCGAAGGCCAAAACGAATTGTTTAGGTTGGACTAATTATTCTCTTCTTTATAA